>CAJTLD010000076.1:0-11471 GCA_910577065.1 uncultured Lachnospiraceae bacterium
TCCCCTGTCCTCTGGCTGACTGCGGTTTTGGCAAGCTTTACGATATGTGGCTTCCGCTTCCCAAATCTTCCTAATGGGTGCAGCCCTTTACCACAACTTTTTGTGTCGGCATTATACCGAATGAATGCAGATTGAACTACTAATGTTCAATCTGATAGCGCAAATATCACGCTAAGTGGGGGATGGAGTACTAGCCATTATTATATAAAAACGGGATGAAATGCGCAAGGGCATAAAATACTGTGACGGAATCTGGAAGGCGGTAATGCGTATTTCTGATTTTTAAGGGAATCTGCTTGTCATTTTGGTTTTATTTTGTGTTATACTTGTTACAGGAATATTATAAAGGAGCCGTAAATGGAAAAAGAACTTTCTGAAATGTCATTGGAAGAACTCTGGGAACTGTTCCCGATAGTCCTGGTTGCTCCGGATGACAGATGGACGCTCAATTATCGGGGGATGGAAGCATTTTTAAAAGAAATATTATCCGGCTGTGCGGTGGAGCGGATCAGTCATATCGGAAGTACGGCGGTTTATGGGATATGGGCCAAGAATATTGTGGATATGCTTATCGAAGTATCCAAGGACGCCGATATGCAAAAAATAGCAGAGGTTATGAAAAACAATGGATTTATACAGATGTCGGCAGGAAGCAGCCGCTGTTCTTTTAACCGCGGATACACGAAAAAGGGTTTTGCAGAAAACGTATATCATGTGCATCTGCGCTATGCGGGAGACAATGATGAATTGTATTTTCGGGATTATTTAAATGAGCATCCGCAGGTGGCGAAGGACTATGAAACTATGAAAATGAAGCTGTGGAAGCAATACGGGCATAACAGGGACGCGTATACGGATGCAAAGACGGCGTTTATAAAAAAATGGACGTCTGAAGCAAAAAGAGAGTATCCGGGAAGGTATTATGCGTCCAATTGATAAAGTGAATAAAGCGTCTGTCTTTGGAACATAATAGAAAAAATAAAACTATTTATGTGAAGGAGATATTATCGTATGAAGAAAAGAGCAGCACTACTGGCCCTTTCTGCAATTACTTTAGCGGCAGCCGCTGCGGGCTGCGGGAGAGGGGACGGACAGGTGAAGGATAATAATACGGGCATGGCCGGGACAGAGGATGCGATAGACCATACGGGTACGGAAGCAGCCGTAGGAACCGAAAACGGAACCAGCCAGCTTCAGCTTGGGAACGCGGTGGAGATTCCGGTCAGCTTTGACGGTCAGCTTGCGGAAACCGACGCCCATGAGCGTTTGGAGCGGGTTATTACGGCTTACTGTAATGTTCCGGAAGAAGAGTATGGGCATGTGCGCTATTATTATAATTATGTAGATTTAAACGGGGACAGCAAAAATGAAATTCTTGCGCTGGTTTTGGGGAAGGATGTGGAAGGGATCAAGGGCAATGTGCTGCTTTGGATGGATGCGGAGGATTCAGGTGCGGGTGCGGACGCCGTATGGCAGGCGTTTAAAAATGTGGGGACGCCGATTTATATCAGCAACCATATGACGGGAGGATACCGGGATTTGATTATCCCGGAAGATGCGAATGTAGTAGCCGGTACGGAGGGCGCCGGCTTAGATACGGTAGGCGGGGTCAGCATAGAGGAGCAGGAAGAAGCCGTATCCGCCACAACCAATGGAACCGGGGTGGAGGGCATCGGAGCCGGGAGCGCCGGAGCGGATGCTGCCGGGACGGACACGGCGGGAGGCTCAAACCCGGTGGAAGCCGCCGCGCAAAGCGATACGTCCGGCGCAGACGGGTTAGCCCCGGCTTCCGTGGATCAGCAGTACCGTCTGCTTTTATGGAACGGGGAGCGTTACCAGAGAATAGAGGAGGGGCAGGCGCTGTTTTCGTTGGCCGGTTACGAGGGCCTGGCTATTTTGACTAATAACATAGAAAGCGACCTTGTAAATGATAACTATCATTTTCTGGGAGAAGCGATGCGTTAAACAAGAGAAAAATACCGCTGCCCGGCGTGCCTGATAAGTAAGCCGCGGCGAATTGCGAAGGGGGAGGATAGGGATGCTTAAAAATTATGAAATCCGCAGATACCAGATGCCCGAGGAGGAAATAAAGGTTCTGGTGAAAGAAAAGAAAAAGGAACTTGCGTTACAGCAGCAGCTTATAAAAGAACATAAGCTGCCGGTACTTGTCTTGCTGGAAGGATGGGGCGCGGCCGGGAAAGGGACTTTGATAGGAAATCTGATTCAGGAACTGGATCCGCGTTTTTTTAAAGTTATAAATATGGACGCGCCGGATGAACAGGAGAAGCGAAAGCCGTTTCTGTGGCGGTATATGGAACAGATCCCGGAGGCGGGCAAGTTTGTGTTCTGGGATTCCGGCTGGCTGGAGGAATTGGCAGACGGCGTAATAAGCGGGCAGATGAGCGATATGGCTTTAGAAGAGCGGATGCGGCAGATCCGGATTTTTGACCGGCAGTTAAAGGACAACGGTTATCTGGTTGTAAAGCTGTTTTTACAAATACCCCGGGACGAGCAGAAACGCAGAATGGAGGCTCTTTTAGATAAGAAAGATACAAGATGGCGCGTATCTGCGAGGGATATCCGGCAGGCGAAGAAACGAAAAGATCATGAGAGGGCGTACGACCGGATTCTGGAAGCGACCAATACCGGATATGTGCCGTGGCATATTGTGGATGCCATGGATAAAAAACAGGCGCTTTTGCAAACCCTGCATATCCTGACCAACCAGATCAACCAGGCAGTGGAAAATGCGCGGATATTGCCGGAAATCCTGCATAAAGATTATCCGCTGCTTAAAATGCCGCTGCTGTCAAATGTTCCTTTGGATCAGGAAATGTCAGAGGAGGAGTACAAGGTACGTTTAAAAGAACTGCAAAAGAAACTCAAGAAGCTTCATAACCGCATTTACCGCCTGCGGATTCCGGTGGTGATTGCATATGAAGGATGGGATGCCGCCGGAAAGGGCGGGAACATTAAACGGCTGGCGTCGGCCTTAGATCCGCGCGGGTTTGAAGTGCATCCGATTGCGTCGCCGGAGCCGCACGAAAAGGCAAGGCATTATCTGTGGCGGTTTTACCACAGGCTTCCGAAGGACGGGCATATTGCAATTTTTGACCGCAGCTGGTACGGCAGGGTAATGGTGGAGCGATTAGAGGGCTTTTGCTCTGAAAACGACTGGAAGCGTGCGTATAATGAAATCAATGAGTTTGAAAAGGAACTGTCGGACTGGGGCGCCGTGGTAATTAAGTTCTGGGTGCACATTGATAAAGAAACGCAGCTTGCCAGGTTTACCGAACGCGCAAATACGCCCGGGAAAGAGTGGAAGATTACAGAGGAGGACTGGAGAAACAGGGAAAAGTGGGACGCGTACGAACAGGCGGTGAATGAAATGATTGCAAGAACCTCAACGGAGAACGCGCCCTGGTATATTGTGCAGTCGAATAATAAATATTACGCCCGTATCCAGGCAATCGAAATTCTGATACGGGAGATTGAGAAAAGGGTGGGGCGGGAGAAGTAGCTTTTTGTATTGCGGGATTGTAATAAATACATAAAAGAAGTTGCCTTTTGCCATAAATTTTGCTAGGATAAACAAAAAGGAGATGGAGAATCACAACTTATGTATACGAATGAGATATTATTTATGGATAAATTTTTGTCAAAATTGAAGATGATGCATGTTGGCAGTATCCCTTTTCGGACAAATGCATACAGGGCCGGCGTACATGCAATGAAGCGCTATTATGAAAAAAACGTTCATTTGCTGGACGAAAATCTTTCGGATATCGGTCTGTTATTTTTAAACGGCGGTCAGAAGGATTTTGCAGACGCAATTATGGCGGTCAACGGAGGGCGTATTTCTTTGCAGAATCCCCGTCTTGAAAAAGCTTCCATCCAAATGACAAAGAAAAGGGCGCAGTTAGGCCTGACGGATAATGAATTGGAAATACCGGATTCGTTTATTACGGAAATCACGCAGGCGTTTTGCGACGCGGCGGACGTTTTGGTAATGTAATAAAACAGATAAGACACAACAAGGGGAACAGGTATGAAAGTATACGAGTTGTTAGAGAAAGAGCAGATAAGGGAATTTCGTAATGAAATCAATTTATTTGCCGAAAAGGTACTGGAATCCTATTTGCAGAATCTGGGCAGTTGTGTTGGCCAGCCTGAAAGCAAGGAAATATTTGATCCCATCTGGGGGCCGGTGGAATTGAACGCCGGTGAAATTATCCTGCTGGACAGCCCTATTATTCAGAGGCTGCGGAAGATAAAACAATTGGGGCTTGCCAGTTATGTCTACTGCGGGGCGGATTATTCCAGATTTTCCCATACGTTAGGCGTTTTTTGGCTTGCGAACGAAATGGCTGAAATTATACATAAACAGCTTGTGAAAGCAAGGGGAGAAGACGCCGTTAATTTCATTCAAATTGTAAGGTTAGCCGCTTTGTTCCATGATACGGGGCATATGTTTTTCAGCCATGTGACGGAGCGTTATTTTGTAGAAAACGATAAATGCCACAGATTCCATGAAATCAAGAAGGCGATAGAAGTGTTTTGCAAAGCCATTGACGACAATGTTTCGCTGCATGAAATGATCAGCGTGATGATTGTGAACTCTCCGGCCGTAAAGAAATTACTGTTAAAAGTTGCTCCTGTACTTGAGTTCCAAAACGTATGTTCAGACGAGGATATTACAAAAATTACAGAATACATTTCCTGCCTGATTATTGGGCAGGCAAACGACGCGTTCATGTTGCCGTATTACCAGATTATCAACGGCCCCATAGACGCGGATAAGTGCGATTACTTATCCAGGGATTCGCATGCCACCAATATTCCGGTTGCAGTGGATATTTTCCGGTTAATCCACAAACTGAGCGTTACGAAGGACAAACTGCCGGACACGCTGCCGGATACGAAACTCTGGGAAGACGATAAAAACGGGGACGTCTATTATCCTACGATAAAATCTTCTGCCACGGAGGCGCTCAATCAGCTTATGATGGCCCGATCCATTATGTATAACAGCGTGTATTACCACCAGAAAGTGCGGACGGCTGAAACGATGTTTCGTAGTATCCTGGAGGATTTAAACGAAATTAAAGTAGAAGCGGTCAGGAATTTTACGGAAATCATGCTGATAACCGACGATGTCTTCGGCTATTACTGCTTTTCGATTTTAAGCGCAGGCTGCGCCAACCAAAAACAGCTCAGGCATATTACGGAGCAGTTAAACAGGATCAATTTCAGGATGTTATATAAACGGGCGTGTTCTATTGATATGGAGCAGATTCTTTCTCTCAGCGAAGAAAAGGAATTTATGCTGGATCGCCATATGTTTATGCTGTCCAATTCAAATGCAATCAAGCGGATAGAACGGGAAACAAAAGAGCAGTACAACAGGATCTGTTCGCTGTTAAACAAAGAAGACAGCTGCGACTGTTCTTTTATGATTATGGATTTTCCGAAAGTCAGATCGAGCGATTCCATTCCGAATATTTATATCAGCTACGGAAACGGCGCCGTAAGGAATTACTCCGAAATTTTCCAGGCCGGTACCTGGATAGAAAGTAAGGAAAGCCGCCACAGAGAGCAATATCTGGTCAGCAACTGCGAACATCGGGAATTGGCGTTTTTAGCGCTGCAGAAAGTTTTATATACGACGTACGGCGCGTATTTACTGGACAGCGCAGCCGCATGCTCGAAGGTATCGCCGGAGGAAATTAAAAAAAGAAAAAGGCGATTATTGTCAAAGAATTACTATTCCGACGCTCTGATGCTGGCTTCTGAAATTATCATTCCGGATTTTGACAGGAAAATAGATGAGGTTTGCAGGAAATATCAAACCTATGAGGGCGTAAAAGGAAAAATAATCACCAAAGAAAACCTAAATTCTTTTTTGCTGCAGTTTTTACAGATTCATCAGACGGAGGATAACTGCCGGTGTTTGCTGGACGGCGTACTGAAGATTTTGCTGCATGGAATTTATATAGACCGCAAAACATTCGGCAGTAAAATGGAACTTCTGTTTCAAAAAATACAGGCGGTTTCGCAGGCGTTGTATGTATGCCCTTTAGGAAGCGTAACCGACAGCGGCGTGCATATGACGTATTACCTGAATGATTTAAACGGCAGCGGCCTGCAGATTCAGACATACAGTTCCCTTCAGGAGGCGCTGTATAATAGTAAAAAAGGAGACAGCATCGTTTTGTTCGACGACGGCGCATATTCCGGAAAACAGATAGGTTCTATACTGGAAGAATATATGGGAGTGCCGGAGGAAAACCGTTTGACACAGGAGAGCCATGTAAAGCCCCTTACGGAAGAAGAAAAGCGGCAGATAAAAGAACGAAACGTTTATATTGCATACATATGTTTAAACGCCAAAAACAGCGCTTCTATTACTAAGGCGGCAAAAGACGTCGGAATACAGATTAAAAGTATAGAGTATATCTACGATATGCAGGAAAAAGCGTTTGATAAGGACCTAGAGATATTTGAAGATGATCATCAAAGGGATTTATTGAAAGAATGTTTCTATAATATCGGCCTGCAGATTTTAACTTCTGTTAAAAAAGAAGGGGATTCTTTCAAAAAAGGCTGGACGCAGGAACGGGCAGAGAAAGGGGCTTTGGGGTACAACGATGCGCAGCAGATGGTGATATTAAAGTCCAGCGTCCCAACGTATACAATGACGGCTTTCTGGCTGGAGGGGGGCATATTTGAAGGGAATACCTGGAATCCTCTGTTTGCCAGGACAAATAAACCTTAGACAAAAATATCCGAAAGACCGATAGAGCGTGTTTGAAATGTAAAGTTGCACAAATTTCAAACACGCTTTAATACTTTATTCGGCCAGAAATTGAAGTTTGCAGTACCGGCAGGAATTATACGCGTTTTCGGTAGAAAGCCGCGATCAAAATTCCGGCCAGCAATACGGCTGCGGTTGCGCCGGCGAAAAGAAGCGTGGATTTATCCGGCGTTTGGCTTTGAAAGCTCCGCGGGAAATCAGGCGCGTTTTTGTCCGGCATTTTACCTTTGGTTCTGCCAAAACCCTCCATACCGCCCATATTTCCCATATCGGAGAGGTTCAGTCCGGAAGCGTCGATGAGGGCGTCCGGATTTTGGCTCTGGCCCTCTTCCGTGGATGGGATGGCGCCGCCAAGCTGCCCGGTTATGCTTTCTGCGCGCAGTAAACAAAATTCTTCCAGGGCGTCCGCTCCGGTTTCAAATTCTTCAAAGGTACAAAATTTTGTCGGATCTTTTTGTATGTAAGGCGAAATCAGTTCTCTTGTTTTGCCTATAAGCTCCGAAAAATAACCGCTGTCAAAAAATGTACGGATAAATTCCGCAAAATACTGATGGTATAAGTCTTTGTACGTTTCGTCGGAAAATATCCAGGACAGCATAGGGCGTGATTCTGTCGTACCGCCGGATACCGGCGTGTCGATGGGGTAGTTCACCAGCGCGTCCGAATCCTGCATATCCCCAAAACCGCCGAACGCCAGGTTATAATCCCATGGGATCATGGAAAGCTGTCCGTCTTTTTCGTAAAGATAATAGTTGTGGATCATAGATCCGGTATAGCTGTCAAAGTTACAGACAAAATTGTGTACGACAAAGTAGCGGATTACCTCGTCAATATCGACGATTGCCTCCAGCTGTTCCTGCGCATTCAGCTGTTTTAACGAGGCAATCAGGCGGTCTTTGTCGCTGTCAGAACTTTCCGTTACTGCGTTGTCAAAAATATTACGGTAGCTTTCGTGCGAATCATCCGTGTAAATAAGCGATACATCGCTTGCGCCGCCGAATTTGCCCGGCATTTGAGGCGGCGTCTGTCCATCAGGCATATCCGGGATGTCGTTTTGCGCTGGCATTTGTCCGGCAGGTATATCCGGGATGGCGTTTTTTGTTGCTGCCTGATCCGGGGGTGTCCTGGGAATACCGTTTTGAGACGGTGTTTGTCCATCAGGCATATCGGGAATGCCGTTTTCCGGAGTTGCCGGATTGTCCGCGCCGCTGGCGTCTGTCGTATTGCCGGATTTGTCCTGGCCCGTTTTAGGATTTATCCCGCGGCTGTCCATATCCGGTTCAAAACTGTCAAAATCCGGCATGTTTTCGCCGTCCGGATTCCAGCCGTCCATTTGGAATTTTTTGCCGTTGCCTCTTCCGCCGCCCATGTCCATACTGTCCGGTTTGTAAGCGTGTCCATAGTCTCTGCCGTAATTTCGTTCCAGGAATGCTTCTTCAATGCCTTCCACAGCCAGATACAATCCCCAGTCTTCCCCATTGACCGTAATGTAAGTATAGCTGCAAAGAGGCGCGTCTGCTCCAAAATATCCCATCATCTGATAGCTGAAAAAGTCTTTCATACAGGTGTTGTCCTGAATCAGGTTGTTAAAGCATAATTTATCCAGCCCATAGTAGTTTTTGGCGTTGTCGTAGTGGTCAAATTCAATTTTAAAGCTGTAGCGGTTGTTTCCATATTGCGCAACCTGCGTCAGGGATGTATTTCCTTTGGCGCGTATGGCGACATTCTGCCAGGTTTCGTTGTCAATCACAAGGGAACAAAGCGCATATTCTTCATCCGTGCATGTTTCCAGAAAACCGTCCCAGTCATCCATAATAATATCCACCGTATGTACGGAACCGGCATCAAACAGGCGGGATTCATATTCTTTCATTTTGGGTGCGGCCAAAACCCCAAATTTTGCCGCATTCATAAAAACGGCGCACAAAATGAGCGCGGCCAGAATAGAGGCAAGACAAATCCTGTCAATGTATTTGTGAGAAGACATACCATTCCTCCGTTATCCCATATAATCGCCATTGTAGCTGATAAGCACGGCGCTTTGTACGCCGTTGATTTCCGAAAGAGTATTAATAAAATCGGTATTGCCGTCTTTCAGGCGGATTTCCGCGTTCAATTCAATCGAACCTTTTTGCGCAGTTTTGCTTTTGATCACAAACCGCTGTACCTGTTTTTGCAGAAAATCGGCAGCAGCTGTTTCGCTTTCGTGGCTTTCACAGCGAAGCGCTACAATGTAAGGGCGGGTATGGGATTTTTTGTTTGCAAATACCAAAAGGACAAGGCCGATCAGTACGCTTCCAAATACTGCGAGAGGTATCATGCCTGCCGCCAGTACAATGCCTGCGGCAATAGACCAGAATAAAAAAGCGATATCCAGCGGTTCCTTGATTGCAGTACGGAAACGCACAATGGAAAGCGCTCCGACCATACCAAGGGAAAGCACGACATTGGATGTAACCGCCAGAATAACGAGTGTGGAAATCAATGTAAGCGCGACAAGCGTAACCCCGAAGTTAGAAGAATACATAACGCCTGCAAAAGTTTTTTTGTAAATCAGAAAAATAAACATGCCGATACAATACGCCAAAAGCAGCGCAAGCGCCATATCAAATAGAGATACGTCCGAAATATTTTCCAGAAAACTGGATTTAAAGATATCCTGAAATGTCATAGTAAGTTCACTCCTTTGTTGTTGATTCTGCCAGACGCAGATGTTATGTGGTTTTCAGCCGTAAATACGGCATGCGGCGTATTTGGAAAAAGACGAGGTATGTACGGTGGGGATTTGTACGATATCCCGTATGACAGCCGGCAGAAAAGAGTCCCATTTTACTTCTAAAATAACCGGGGCGTCTCCGGCCGAAACCGTAACGCAGTCCGGATTTAAAAAATCGGTGCACGTCATGCCGGTGCGCAGATTGTAATCAAGCGTAACCCGCACATTGCCCGGGGCAAAAATAAAGGGAGCCCGGGTATATTCTACGATGGTTTTGGGCTGTAACCCCTTCGTGCGCATTTTCAGGTAAAGTTCCTGTAAAAGAGGTTTTTTTGTGCCGTCCAAAGACGGAAGGCCGCCGTTTAGGATCGTCCGGGCTTCGGCGGCGGAAACCGGCGTCTGTTCTTTGCGGCAGAGCCCGTTTAGCCTGCTCTTTTTTTCAAGCAGGATATACGAAGCGTCAAAATTATAGCAGCGCAGACGGAATTTTTCCCGGCGGTTTACGCCGTTTAATTTTTCAAGCAGAGCCGTATCGGCCGGATCGTCAAAGTAAAGGCTTCGGATCTGGTATGTCCCGTTTCGCGCATGGGGATCGGCCTGCATCAGCGCGGCTAACCTGAGGCGGAGCGCAAGAAAATCCGCATAAGGGATTTCATGCTTCCATTCATGCCGTAAATTCATGTCGCATTCTCCTTTCAGTCGTCTGGATGAAGTATAGCGCATGAACCTTAGTTTTAACTTAGAGGAATTTAAAAGATACGGTAAAACAAATGCTGCCGCAATCGTGATATGCAGCCTGGATCGTACCGTTATTTGCGGATACAATGGCAGACGCCATCGAAAGGCCGATGCCGTATCCGCCGTTTTTCTGCGTCCGCGCCGCGTCCGCCCGGTAAAAACGTTCAAAGAGCTTTTCGGGAGGCACGTCCGGAAGCGCGTCGCATGTATTCTGGAAAGCTAATTTGGCAAGACGGCCGTTTTTTTGCAGGGAAATTCGAATCTGCCCCTGCGGGTTGGTATATTTGACCGCATTGTCCAAAAGAATAGAAAGAAGCTGTTCTATCTGTTCCCGGTTGGCACAGATGCGAATATCCGGCGTCAAATCGGAGTAAAGAGAAATATCTTTTGCTTCCATCGGCTGTAAAAAGCCCAGCAAAAGTTCGGTAAGCAGCCCGTCTAAAGAGAAAGCTTCGGAAGGGGCTTTGCCTTCCGTTTCATCCATGCGGGCAAGCGCGAGAAGATTTTTCATCAGGCCGTTTAGACGTTCTGCCTGGTTTTTGATATTTGCGCTCCATTTGGTTTCTCCATGGTACAGTTCCATAGCCTCCGTATTGGAGAGAATAATAGCAAGCGGGGTTTTCAGTTCATGCCCGGCATTGGTGACAAATTGTTTCTGCCGCATAAAGTTTTCTGCAATCGGCCGAATCGCCCTGGCCGAACGTGAGATGACAAAGACAAGCATCACGCCCCAGCAGGCAAACCCGACGGCGCACGATAAAAGCAGGACGCGCAGATAGGAAACGCTCGCCCGGGATGTATCGAGGAATACGGCGCAAAGTACATTTCCTTTGGGAGAAGTCTTTAGCAGATAACGGAACGACCCGGTTTTTCCGGTATTTGTATGGCTCATAAGCGCTTGCCGCGCAAGTTCTCCGGCCGTATCTTCCGTTATAGAGGAGGTGCGGCTAATGTCGCAGGAAACAATGTTTCCAAAAGGGTCAAACCGTACTATAAAAAAATTGGAGGATAAAAAGGTATCGTAATCGTTTTCCGGCATCCGAATGGAAAAACCGGGCGGCGCGGAAGGCGGCAGCAGTTTATTGGGGCTGCCGTCATTCTCGGAAATCATGCGTAGCGTCCGGTCCATTTCACTGCGCACCAGGATAATATTGGCAATATTGATTGCGCCAAGCATAAAAAGGATCAGGACTGTAACGGCAG
>CAJTLD010000076.1:11484-12519 GCA_910577065.1 uncultured Lachnospiraceae bacterium
GGTAAATACAAATTTTTTACGGAGCGTCTGAATCATTCGGTTACCTCCAATGTATAGCCCACATTGCGCCGGGCCGTAATCGTGACGTTTGCATGTAACGCCGCAAGCCGTTTTCTCAGATAGGAAATATAAACCCATACGGTTCCAAGTTCGGCGTCCGTATCATACCCCCATACTTTTACAAGCAGATCTTCCGTGGAAAGAAAAATGCCATGGTTTAGCATAAGCAGTTCCATCAGCCGGTATTCCTGTTTTGGCAGCGCAAAGGACAAGCCGCCTGCGGAAAGTTCGCTGTTTTGGCGGTTTAAGGACACATTGCCGCAGGTGAGGATATCGGGCGTAAATTCTTCTCTGCGCCGGAGCATTGCGCGCACGCGGGCAAGCAGAAGCCGCATGGAAAAGGGTTTTGGCAGATAGTCGTCTGCTCCAAGGTCTAAGCCCCGGATTTGATCTTCCGTCTCTGATTTTGCCGTCAGCAAAAGAATCGGCGTCCTGCAGCCTGCCTCCCGCAGTTTTTTTAATACGGTAAGCCCGTCCATCCCGGGCATCATAATATCTAAAATAATGCCGTCATACTGCCCGGCCTGCGCATAGTCGAATGCTGCCGCGCCGTCGTACACAGCGTCTACGATATAGTTGTGATATGTAAGGATATCCACTACGGCTTCCGACATAGCGGCCTCATCTTCAGCATATAAAAGCTTCATGTTAAAAACCCTCCAGTTATTTGGCATTTATTGCGTTATTATAGCATTTTGGAATGGGGAGATCTACTGGGAAGTTGGAGTTTGCAAAGGAAGTGGGGATGGAAAGGGGCAATGGAGGATAACTTGGATTTGTGGTATTGGGTATGTGAAATTATTTTGTAAAATTTTGTGGAAAATAGTGACAATTTTTGGGTTGTATGGTAGTATTGTAGTAATGTGAGTTTATCATAGATAAGTTTTTATTATCTATCATTTGTTGTTATTGTACATTCTGATGGATAATCTACTGTTATCTATCAGTTAGGTGAACTTGGAATGATGTAGATAA
>CAJTLD010000077.1 GCA_910577065.1 uncultured Lachnospiraceae bacterium
TCCCCTATCCTCTGGCTGACGGAACTTTGCCAGCATGGTTCGCCATAGACAAACCAATTTGAAGTACGAACAGATATTGCAAAGCTCTACAAATCAGATACCGCATCCCCCCGCCAATATACGCAGTACCGTATGCGCCTGATGCGCCGCACACAGCATCACGCGGGATGACAACAGCCCGACAGAATCCGCTACATCACTGCATTCATCGCCGCAGAGATAAAACCGGGACGTGACTTTACGCGTCCGTATCCTGTTTCCCGATTCAAGGCCCGCCATACCCGACGCGGCAATGACATACTTATCCGGAAATTGCTCCAATATCCCGTTTACAAGCATTGCCTTTGCCTGCGCATGGTCAAACGCCTCGCAGATGATATCGTCTTCCCGCAGCAGACTGCCGAAATTCTCCTCCGTAATACGTACCGTATCGGCCTGCACAGCAATATAAGGAGAAATAGCGTTTAAATTCTGTTTCAGCGCATCCGTTTTAAGCATTCCAATCTGCCTTAGGGCATACTGCTGCCGGTGTAAATTGGATAAATCCACCCGGTCAAAGTCAATTAAGTGCAGGCGCCCGATTCCGGCGCGGGCAAGGGAGACGGCAAGATTCGATCCCAGCCCGCCCAGCCCGCAGACGGCGACCCGCGCCGCCGAAAAACGCTGCTGCAGCGCTGCGCCGTGGCGTTCTGACAGCGCCTGTAAAAATTCTTCTCTGGTGGGAAATGACGCGGCCATATCAGCCTCCTCCTACAAAACTTACGATTTCAAGAGAATCGCCGTCTGAAAGCAGAACCGAATCGTACCGCGCCTTAGGGACAATTTCACCGTTGCGTTCCACCGCAATCCTTGTGGGGTCATAAGCCGCAGCGGATAAATATTCCCGGAGCGTCTTGCCGGAAACATCCGCCGGTTTACCGTTTATCAATACCATACCGTTCCTCCCTGAATTTTTTGACAAAAAAAGAGAAGCTGCCGATCGGGTAACTTCTCCGTAATGCATATCCTATGCTCCCTACGTTGGCATTATCCAAATCAGGTAAACGGGTCGAAGGTCATACCTTCCTCTCAGCCTGTCATACAAGCTCCCCGGTTGTTAACTGCAGTTACATCATACATCTTTTCTTTCAAAAATGCAAGCGGCAGTTTTGGTCTGCCGTCCAGATAAACGGGCTTTAATCTATCCCGATCGCAACGCCGCTTGGTCGTTCGGCCGGCTGGATGATGACGGATACCGGCTGCCCGCCGTTCCACTCGAAGGAATAGGATTCGCCGGAAGCCTGGCCAATCAGGTTTTTCCAGGACAAATCCAGCTTAATCTGCGGGTCGCAGTAACCGGACGGCCCCATCCAGCAGATTACAGCGTCCGGATCGACGCAGATGGTATGGTTATTTTGCAGATTGCTTAATACAATCGGATTACCGTCGCAGAGAACCGCAACATAGGCATTGTTTCCGGTTCCGGTCAGAGTGGAGGTTGCAAGCCCTTTCTGGGATATTACGCCGCAGCCGATAAAACGGACGCTGTATTTGCAGTCTTTGGTAAAAGCGAGGATATTTTCCGATTCTACGGATACGGTTTCTCCTACCGCCAGCTTATATACGACGACATGCTGCGACTGGTTTGCATAATATGTAATGGAATCCCCGTTCATTATCACTTTCATCAACGGCAGGTTTTCCTTTGTGACGCGGCGCATCAAAGAGCCTATGGCCGCCTGTACGAGATTTCCCTGCGGGCCTAAGAGCAGCTTTTCAAATTTATAGTTTTTTCCGTTTAAGCTTTCTCCTGCGATAAAAGCCCCGGCTTTGGTAAAAAGTACGTCGCTGCCTGTGCAGGTGACTTTCAGGGTCAGTTCGTTGACCGTTTCAAATTTTAACATTTTTTCCTCCTAAACGCTGTGTTAATCGCTTATCCGTACGCCGTAAAGTTCACAAAGCCCTGCCAAATCCCTGGCAACGCCGTTCCCGACGGCGTGAAACTTCCAGATTCCGTTGTGGCGGTAAACTTCCCCAATCATCATAGATATTACATTTGTATAATATTCTTTCATTTGAAAGCTGGCAAGTTCTGTTTTGCCGTTTTCCGTAAGGATGCGGATATATGCATCTTTTAGCATACCAAAATGAAGCCTGCGTGCAAGGGCTTCGTGAATTGTTAAAACAAAAACGATTTTGTGGACAGACGGGTTTAATTTATGAAAATCAATGTCGAAGTATTCGCGGTCTGCGGACGAATCCGGATGGAATACAACGCTTTGATCCGGGCTTTTTGCCTGCCCGTAAAAGACAAACCACGAGTCGCCGGTTACTTTTCCGTCAGCGCCCAGTAAAAAAGCGGAAACGTCCACGTCGCATGCCGGATTGACGGTATTCCACCCAAAACAAACTTTGATCCCGCCAAGCGGGGAAGCGGTTTCAATAGAAAGCTTCTGTCCTTTTTGTACCGGTTTTAAGAGCGGCGGAATCCGGTGTGCCGGTTGGGATGGCGTTTTGCCGGAAGGCGGGATTTGGCGCGCCGGCCGTATGGGCGTCGTATTGTCCGCCGGGCTGGCTGTATGTGTGGAAATTACGCCGCCTGTCGTTTTGTTCAGGGATAACAGCGTATTTTGGTCAACGGGAGTTTTTGTGTTCATTGTAACAGTGAGCATACTGCCTCCTTTTTGGTGCGGAAATAGTAGGGGGATATTTGCCTTACAGCATTATAGCAAGTTCTGTCACAGGTGTAAAGAGCGTACATAATCATTGCCCAGAAGCGGTGACAGTTCAGCCTGCAACCGCGCGCTTGCTGCGCAGTTCGCAACCAATAAAGCAAAAATAGCAGGAAATCCGGCCTCTTTGCCGCAGACAAACTTTAAATGGGTCGGATTCCGTAACAGCGAAGCCGGAAGGCTGAACTGTTACCAGAAGTGATTGACTTAAGCGTAGAAAATTGTTATAGTTAAAGTATAAATTGTCCATGCAATAAAGTATCGTAAAAATGCTCTCAGGAAGACAAAAAGGGCATTTTGAAAAAGAAAAGGAGGAAGGACATGGGAGAAACAAAACGGAAAATGGGCGCGGGAGTACGCGTTCTTACAGTATTGGCAGTGATGATTGCGTTTTGCCTGCCGGTTTATGCAGGTGTGCAGGAAGCAGAGGGCGAGTATGAAATTTATCCTACGCCGCAGAATATCGAGTATGGCAGCGCAAGCATGGCCCTAACGGAGAAGGTGACGGTGAATTTTGGGGAAGAGATTGATTCCTATACCAAAACGCGTGTGGGAGATACGCTGAACGTTTTGGGGCTTGAGCAGGTAAGCGCCGGAAGAAGCAACACCCAGCTTAAGGTTGGCGTTTATGGCTCCGATGACGAAGCGGATAAGTATGGGAAGTCCCATGGCGTCGACGCGAATATCTACGGCAGGTTCGACGCTTATACGCTGTGGATTGAAAAAGGGGAAATTGTTGTTCTTGGCCGGGATACGGACGCGGCATACCGCGGCGTGACGACGCTGCAGCGTATTTTTGAACAATTGAAGAGCAAGTCGGTAAAAGAACTGATGTTAAAAGATTATGCCGAGATAGAATCCCGCGGATTTATCGAGGGATATTATGGAAATCCCTGGTCGCATGAGGACCGTATAGATTTGATGAAATTCGGCGGCGAAATCAAGATGAACCAGTATGTGTATGCGCCCAAGGACGATCCCATGCATAACTCAGAGTGGCGCACGCTGTACGACGAAGAAGGATTAAAGAAGGTTACGGAACTGGCAAAAGCAGGTAACGAAAGCAAGTGCTTTTTTGTATACGCTTTGCATCCGTTTATGAACAATCCTTTGACGGCGGCAAATTATGACCGTGATTTGGAAGTGCTGAAAGCAAAATTTGCGCAGGTAATCGAAGCCGGCGTAAGGCAGATTGCAATTCTTGAAGATGATGCCAGCGCAAACGGCAGATGGACAGGGGATACGCTTGTAAATCTTTTAAACGACGTAACGGCCTGGCTGGTAAGTTTAAAAGAGACAAAATATCCGGATCTCAAGACGCAGCTTTTATTCTGCCCGGGCTGGATGGCTTATGCCGATAATATGAGCGGCAATGGCGACGATGTCCAGAAAATACAGACAATCCATGCAGGAGTAGGGGACAATGTCCGTATTGTCATGACCGGCGGAAAAATATGGGGCGACGTTACGACTGCGTTTGCCGACAGGTTTTATAATAAAGTGGCAGAGAGAAAAGAGCCGGGCCGTTATCCCTATCTCTGGGTGAACTGGCCGTGTAATGATAATACGAAAGACAGCCTCGTTATGGGCGGGCACAATGAAATTTTGCGTACGAACCTGGACGGAACCAAATATCATGGAATTATTTTAAATCCGATGCAGGATTCAGAGCCGTCTAAGGTAGGTATTTTTACTGCGGCAGACTTCACATGGAAAATCTGGAAAGATACGGCCGAAGGCGATCAGGCGTGGGACGATGCGTTTAAATATATCGATCACATGTCGGCAATCCAGACCAAATCTTCGGATTCCCTGCGGGAAATTGCAAAACACATGATTACGCAAAGTCCGGTGCAGGCAGACAGGCAGGGGGAATTTGATGAATCCGTAGAGATTAAAGACGCGCTTACCGCATTTAAAAACAAGATGCAAGCAGGAAGTCTTGCGGTAAACGACGTAAAAGAAATGCGGCAGATTTTTAAAACGATTGACGATGCGATTACATATTATCTGGAAGAAGGGACAAACAGGCGTATGGCGTCGCAGCTTACGCTCTATGCGAACAGCCTGCGCGACGTGGTTCGGGCGGATCTTAGCCTGATGGACGCTTTAGAGGCTATTCTGACAGAAGATAAATCGACGGTATATGAGGGATTTTCAACGGCTCAGGCAAGTTATGACCGTTCAAAAACATATGGATTTAACTATGTAGGCACTACACAGTATGCGCAGGGCGGCAGGAAGCATATCAAACCGTTTACTGAAGCAGTGATAGAATACGTCTCCGATGTGGTAAAAGAAATTGTAAATCCGGGAGACGGTGATGAAGAACAGCCAACGAAATATGACGCTACACTTTCTTATACGGAAGGCTGGAAGGTTCATCAGGGTCCTGAAGGAAACCTGATAGATGGTAATGACGCTACGTTTGTATGGTTTGATCCGACTACTGACGCTACGAATTATAAGGATATATCTTTGGTAGGAGATTATATCCAGCTTGATCTGGGCTCCGCCAAGCCCGTAGGCAATGTGCGCGCATTGGTTGGAACTTCTGGCAAGGGCGACAAATGGACAGGTTACCATTTAGAATATTCGGAGGATGGGGACAGCTGGACGTCCTTGGATTCGCATACGGGCGCGCAGAGCGGAGTAGACACATATGAAGTGGATCTGGGCGGCGCTTCGGCACGGTATATTAAGCTTGTAAATGATGTTCAGGTGCATAAATGGGTTATATTCAGTGAGTTTTCGGTATATTCCCCAAGTGCCAAAAACGGCCCCGTATATACAAATACGGAAGACGAGGGATGGGAAGCAGACTTAGGAGTTGATTCGTTTGAATTGGCGCCCAGAGAAGACGCAGTATTAAATCAGGGCGAATATGTAGGGTTGAAACTGGACAGGATCCATGATATTACGGATATTACAGTGACAGGCGCAGGCACAGAAAATCTGATATTGGAAAAATCTATGAATGCGAAAGAGTGGACGCAGGAAAAGAAGGGCGCTGCCCGTTATATCCGGCTTGTCAATAAAGGAACGCAGTCGGTAAGTTTCCGGCTTGATTCGTTTGTTGTTTCCTCTAAAGAGTTTTTGCCGATTGATTTCTTAAGCAGTAATATCCAGAATGGATCACCCACCGAGGATGCAAGAAGCATAAAAACCACGAGAAACTGGGTGGACGGAGATCTTAATTCGGCAGCAAAATATACGTCTGCCCCTACAGCAGGCTCATATATCATTTATGATTTGGGTCAGGAAGTGGATATCCGTTCGATTAAGGTATGGACGAAAGTCGGTACATATGATTATCCGCGTAATGCAAAATTCCAGGCTTCCCTTACCGCTGACAACGACAACGGATGGCAGGATATTCTGGTAATTGACGGGGACGCAGGCGAAGGCACATTTAGCACAAGCCCCGAGCAGAATGGATGGACTCCGGGCGAGGGAGCGGTAGAAGTGGCTTATGCGTACCGTGAAGCAAAAGATATTACGCCTGTAAAGGCAAGATATCTGCGCCTGTATTTTTCAGGGGCAAATGGCGGACGCTGGGTGGAACTGTATGAAGTGGAATTGAATGACGGCGAGTATATTCCGCCAATCAACGATCCGACGTTTGAAACAAATTTTGATTTGCAGAAGAGCATTGTACCGCAGAATTTAAACGACAGCGATTTGACAACCGCATTTTATCCGGAAGGTGTAACAAACGGCTCTTTGATTTATCATCTTTCCGATGAGAAGAATATCGGCAGAATCAATATACTGCAAAGCGGGGCAAATATCAGCAATGCCAAAGTTTCCATACGTACCGGGACGGATACATGGGAGCCGATAGGAACTTTAGACGAAAGTTACTCCGCGTTCTATACGGCGGATCTTGAGAATGTGTACGATATTAAGATTGAATGGACAGATGTTCCGCCGATGCTATATGAAATTATTACGCTGTCCGATCCGGGCGACGTATTAGAATCAAACATTAAGAATGCGCAGCGTCTGGTAAGCCGGGCTGATGCAGAATTAAAAGAAGCAGAGGATATACTGGGCGGCATTGCAGAACAGGTTTCCGCAGCGGAAGCCAAAGTAAACGCGGCGGCAAATAAAATAGAGAAGCTGCGTGCAGAAGTGGAACTTCAGAATTTATATGCAAGCCGTTCCGCAGCGGAAGTTGTGGTTGCAGAGAAGAAAGCGGCCAGCGCGTCCTGCGGGGCAAAGCTTGCAAAAGCGGAAGCTAAGAAACTGCGGGCGGAAGGTTCTGTCCAGGAAGCGGATAAGAAAGATCAGGAAGCCATAAACAAGCTGGAAGAAGCAGGCCAGCAGATACAGGCGGCGGAAGACAAAAAGAAAGAACAAGCTTCTTTTGAACAGGCAGCGAAAGATAAACAGGAAGAACTGGACGACGCGCTGGAGAATCCGGATCCGGGTCCGGTAAATCCAGATCCGGTAAATCCAGATCCTGTTAATCCGGCTCCGAGTAATCCGGTTCCGGCGCCTCAGCCTTCCATAAAGAATTTTAAGAGCAAAACTCTTAAATTCGAAGTGCTGAACGCCGCAAAGAAGACGGTTACCGTAACAGGGCCTGTTAAGAAAAACGCTTCGTCCATTGTCATTCCGGCTACCGTGAAATACGGCAATATAAACTGGAATGTTGTACAGATTAAAAATGGGGCGTTTAAAGGCATGAGTAAGCTGACGAAAGTCACCATTGGAAGTAAAGTGACGAAGATCGGTAAGGATGCATTTAAACAGTGCAGGAAGTTAAAGACCGTTAATATGAAGAAAGCGTCTAAAATTACCTCTATTGGCAAGAATGCATTTTCAAAAATTGACGCAAAGGCAAAGGTAACGGTTCCGTCGGCAAAGATGAAAAAATATAAGAATTATTTCAAAAAAGCGGGCCTTCCGAAAACGGCGACAGTAAAGAAATAGGCTTAAGATTTGCAGCGGAGACGAAATGGCGTACATGGGTTCTCCGCTGTTTTTATGGATGTCTGCACGGATGCGGGTTAACGGAAAAGTGTTTTTCAAACGCGCTCTAAAGTACTTGAAACCGTGACAAAAATTGGATATACTATTGTAATATATATTTTAACAAAACAGGAGGAAGATATGGAACAAACAGGAAGATTGACATTGCCGACCGATGTGGATATGGTCGATGAAACAATACGTTTAAAAGAATTATTGGGAGCGGATGCACTGCGGGACTGCGACGGGACAAACATGCCGGATGCCCTTTTATCCCAGGACGCCAAAATTTATGCCACTTATTACACGACCCGAAAGGACAATGAGTGGGCCGAGGCCAATCCGGATGAAGTGCAGCAGGAATATTTAATCAGCGACCGCGTTACTGCCAGGGGTGAAACGACAAGGATTAAACTGATGAAAGGATTCCATACGGAGCAGCTTAAAGTCAATACCATTCACGATCCGAAGCGCTGGTGGGAGGTTATTGACCGTACGACGGGCGAAGTAGTGCCGGCGGATCAGTGGGAGTATGATGAAGCGGCCGGGGAAGTGGAGATACGGACCATTCCCTATCACCAGTATACGGTCAGCTTTCTGGCGTTTTTGATTTGGGATCCGGTTCATATGTTTAATTTTATAACAAACGACTGGAAAGACGCTCCACATCAGATTACATTTGACGTACGCCTGCCTAAGACGCAGCGGCATGTAAAAGAAAAATTAAAGAAATGGTGTGAAGACAATCCGGATATCAATGTTGTAAGATTTACGACGTTCTTCCATCAGTTTACTTTGACTTTCGACGATCAGAAGCGTGAAAAATATGTGGACTGGTTTGGTTACAGCGCAAGCGTAAGCCCGTATATTCTGGAGCAGTTTGAAAAATGGGCGGGCTACAAATTCAGGCCGGAGTTTATTGTGGACGAAGGATACCACAATTCTATTTTCCGCGTGCCGAGCAAGGAATTTCGCGATTATATTGAGTTCCAGCAGATTGAAGTCAGCAAGCTGGCCAAAGAAATCGTAGATATAGTACATTCATACGGCAAAGAAGCTATGATGTTTGTCGGGGATCACTGGATTGGCACGGAACCGTTTGGCAAATATTTTGCAAATATCGGGCTGGACGCCGTCGTAGGTTCCGTAGGGGACGGCGTGACGATGCGTATGGTTTCCGATATTAAAGGCGTAAAATATACGGAAGGAAGGCTTCTGCCGTATTTCTTCCCGGATGTATTTTGTGAAGGCGGAGATCCGATAAAAGAGGCAAAGGTGAACTGGCTGAAGGTAAGGCGCGCTATTTTACGTTCCCCGTTAGACAGGATTGGCTATGGCGGATATTTAAAACTTGCCGCCGAATGGGACGGGTTTATCGATGCAATCCAGTATGTTGTAAGCGAGTTCCGTCATATCCATGAAAATATGAACGGGACAAGCGCTTATGTGGCTCCGTTTAAAGTTGCGGTGCTCAGCTGCTGGGGCCCGCTGCGCGGCTGGATGTCGAACCAGGTACACCATTCCATCTGGCACAGGGAGATTTATTCGTATACGGGTGTTCTGGAATGCCTGAGCGGGATGCCGTTTGATGTGGAATTTATTGGATTTGACGATATTAAGAAGGGGATTCCGGAAGACATTAAGGTTATTATCAATTCCGGCGACGCGTACACAGCGTTCAGCGGGGGCGAAAACTGGCTGGACGAAGAAGTCGTAACGGCAATCCGCAGATTTGTTGACAACGGCGGCGGTTTTATCGGCGTTGGCGAGCCTACGGCATGCCAGAGCCAGGGACGTTACTTCCAGCTTAGCGATGTGCTTGGCGCAGACCGTGAAATGACCTATTCTCTCAGTACGGACAAGTATAATGTATGCGATCCCAACCATTTTATCCTGGAAGATATTGAAGGGGATATTGATTTTGGCGAGGGCGTAAGCCGCATTTATGCACAAGGCGAGAATTACCAGATTTTGAGCATGGACGGCAGGTACAGCCAGCTTGTTGTAAATTCATATGGCAAAGGGCACAGCGTATATTTTACAGGGCTTCCCTATTCGCCGCAGAACTGCAGGATTTTGCTTCGCGCTATCTATTACGCGGCAGGCGAAGAAGCGGAAATGAAAAAGTTCTACGTTACAAATGTGGATACAGAGCTTGCAGTATTTGAAAATACAGGCAAAATTGCAGTTATCAACAATGCGATGGACGCCAAAAAGACTGATCTTTATATTAACGGGGAACTGTTTGAAACACTGGATTTGGCGCCGATGGAAATGCGGTGGGTAGAGTATAAGGCATAATCCATACATGAAAAAAGGCACGGGCAGGTTTTGCCTGTGCCTTTTTTAAACGGAAATAAACCAAAAGGAAAAACGTGTCAAAGGGGGCAATTTTGAAGTTTAAAAAGATAAGTTCATTGGAGCGGGAACTTGCAATAGTTGAAAAAGCAGAGGAACGGATCAGAAAAGAGGCGCTCCGCAGCAAAAAAGCATCATGGAAAACAGAATTGGAAAATAAAATACCGCAGAAGGCGTATGCCGGGTTAAAAACAGCTTTTGGGAAAGCGTTTGCCATTGTGTTTGAAAAGGGAACCGGCGTTATCGAAAAAACGTTTGATAAAGACGCCATGGCTGCGGATTATGAAATACATGATTATGCCGTCCGGCGAAAAGGGGGCAGAAAGGAAATCCGCAGTCTGCAAAAGGAAGCGTTAAAAACAGATTTTGCAAATATGGCCGTTACCGCGGCGGAAGGGATTGGCCTTGGCATATTCGGGATTGGGCTTTGTGACATTGTGCTGTTTGTGGGAATGCTTTTAAAGGGAATTTACCAGACGGCGTTAAATTACGGTGTGGACTATACGGTTCCCAGGGAAAAGTATTCGATTTTAAAGATGATGGAAGCGGCAATGGCAAAAGGAGAGGAGTTTGTACGGTTAGAGGAAGAACTGGCGGTTGAGCAGGAGCGGGATATGCTTTGGGAGCCGTCAAAGGAACAGTTTGACAAGCAGCTTATGAAAACGGCGGATGCATTTGCGGCGGATATGCTGCTGCTGAAGTTTGTACAGGGGCTTCCGGTTGTAGGCGTTTTAGGCGGGGCGGGGAATCCCGTTTGTTACCGGAAGGTAATGCGGTATGCCGGCATCAAGTACCGTAAACGGTATCTGCTGCAATGCGTTTTGAGGGTAAAAAAGGATGGTGGTACATGAATTTAATGATACTTCTGGCTGCGGCCGTTATTATGGCGTGTGTGATCTGCAACCGTATTTCAAACAGGTTCGGCGTCCCGACGCTGCTGGCGTTTATTTTGCTGGGGATGTTTTTCGGATCGGACGGGGTGATACGGATTGCATTTGACAATTTTGACGCGGCAGGGCAGATTTGCTCCACGGCGCTGATTTTTATTATGTTTTACGGCGGCTTCGGAACCAAGTGGAGCGCTGCAAAACCGGTTATGGGGCGTGCGGTACTGCTTTCTACTGCAGGCGTTGTGCTGACGGCGGGGGTAACCGGGTTGTTTTGCTGCGGCGTGCTTGGGATAGAACCGGCGGAAAGCTTTTTGATTGGTTCGCTGATCAGTTCTACCGATGCGGCTTCGGTGTTTTCCATTCTGCGTTCCAAACGGCTGAATTTAAAATACCGAACGGCCTCTTTGCTTGAAGTGGAAAGCGGCAGCAACGATCCCTGCTCTTATATGCTTACGATGATTGTGCTTACCGTAATGGAAGGGGGCGGAATCCGGATTGGCGGGATTTTGTGGTCTATGGCGGCGCAGGTGGTGTTCGGGTTATCCTGCGGGGCCGCGGCCGCGTATGTTACGAAATACGCCCTAAAGCATATCCGTTTTACGACGGAAGGGTTTGATACTGTTTTTGTATTCGGGATGGTTTTGTTTTCTTATGCGGTTCCGGCGGCTGTGGGAGGCAACGGGTATTTGTCGGCTTATGTATTCGGGATTTTGCTCGGCAACTGCAAATTAAAAACAAAAAAAGCCCTGGTGCATTTCTTTGACGGCATAACGGGCTTAATGCAGATGCTGCTGTTTTTTCTGCTGGGGCTTTTGTCCTTTCCGTCGCAGCTTCCGGAGGTGATGGGAATCGGGCTTGCCGTTGCTTTGTTTGTTACGTTTGCCGCGCGGCCGTTTGCGGTCTGGATTATGATGAATCCGTTTCAAAGCAGGCGAAACCAGCGGATTTTTGTGTCTGCGGCAGGTTTGCGCGGGGCGGCGTCGATTGTATTTGCGATTATGGCGGTTACAAGCCCTGCAAAAATCAGTCATGACGTGTTTCATATTGTGTTTTTTATTGTGTTGTTCTCTATATTGATCCAGGGGACGCTCCTGCCGATTGCGGCAAAAAAGCTGGATATGATAGATGACAAAGAGGACGTATTAAAGACGTTTTCCGATTATACGGAGGAAGTCCCGGTGCAGTTTATTGAGTTTCGGGTGAAAAAGAACCATCCGTGGGCGGGGAGCATGGTTAAGGATATTTTGCTGCCGCCGGAAACGCTGTTGGTACAGGTGCGCCGCAGGGATACCGGCGAGATGGTTACGCCGGACGGCGGTACGGTCCTTTTGGAGGGGGATAAGATGGTGCTCAGCGCGCGTGCGAACCGCGTTGCGAAGGATGTGGAGCTTTCGGAGCTTTTGCTGGAAGAGGGGAATACGTGGATTGGAAAACGGCTTTCGGAGATAAGTTTAGAGGCCGGGCAGCTGGTGGTGATGGTGCAGCGCGGCGAAGATGTGGTGATTCCGAATGGGGGGACGGAACTTAAGGAGGGGGATGTGCTGGTGATTAAGGAGGATTTTTTAAACA
>CAJTLD010000078.1 GCA_910577065.1 uncultured Lachnospiraceae bacterium
CCAAAAACACCGGTATCATTTTCTTATATTTCATAGAAATACGGCTCCTTTCTCTTATGATAAATTCAGCCTACCATAAGAACCTTACAGGAAAATGACAAGGAACAGATAGGTAAATCTTTTGAAAATGGGGCGCATAATCTTTATGTGGATGGCGAATATCGTGATGTTTCCTAATCGCACAGCAGTAAAAATCCCCGGAGTATAACCGCCTTTCCACAAGGCGGCCATAATCCGGGGAACTTTTCCACAAAAACGGTTTATTCTGCACGGCATATGATGGATATTGCCGCGCTGATCGCTCCAAAGATTATGCCCGAGACCGGCCAGATAATCCAGGTAAAGCCCCATTCCATGGTTATAATACTCCACACCAGATAAATTGCCGCAACAATCGGCCAGTAAATGGACGCAATCAGTTCCGTCAGTTTTTTTCCTTTCTTTTCCATCGCCCTTTTGGGCCTGTATTCTCCTTTTCCAAGCAACACTTCATAAGCGTCTTTCTTCATTCCTTCCGTAACAATCAAAAATACCCCGATTGCCACAAATGCAAACAAGCCGATTCCGGATAACTGTTCCACCCAGTAAAACGGCCCGGAGCCCAAAAACGCACTGACAAATAAAGGCGGCACAACGCTTAAAATACACAAAATAACTCCCGCCGCTATTTTTACGCCAAAATATTGGTTAAAAACGTCATACTGCTCTGTTATCCGCTCTCTTGTACGGGCGTCCAGCTTTACTTCACTTTTTTTGTAGTCGTCATACCGGCTGATTGAAACGCCTGACGTTATAAAAATACCAACTGCCACCGCAATCATAAAAAACAGGGAAGCGCCGCCGACCGCCTCCGAAAGAGCCTCCGGAATTATGCCGATTTCTCTCATGGTTTCTAAAATACAGGGGAGAACAGGGGACAGGATGCACAACGCCACGCCTACGGCGACTTTAAACCCAAAATCGGCCTGTCTGTTCAGATATTCCTGCGCCTGTGCCAACGTAAGCATTTTTTCATTGCCGCTGCCCGCCTCCTCTTTCTTTTCAATCGTAATCTTTTTGCCTGGGCCGAGTTCGGCTGCAATTTCGTCCATACTGCCAAACTCTGAAATCACAATTCCAATGGCTTCGTGCTCGGATTTGCCTTCCGCCTTTAATTCATTGTATTTGTCTTCCATAATCCCAAGCAGTTCTTCCCTGGCTTTTCTGGCCTGCGAGGTATCCGGGTAATTTCCAAACAGATTGTCAATATAACTAATAATGGTTTCCATGCTAAAATCCTCCTTTAACCTTTCTCATGAAACTTGTCTACGACTTCCTTTGTAAGTTCCCATTCGCCGCACTTCTCCTGGTAATAATCCCTTCCGGCCTGTGTAATGCGGTAATACGTCCTCCGTTTGCCGTTTGTCTCGCTGCCGTAAAAGGATTCGATATAACCGTTTTTTTCCAGCCTTGTAAATGCGGAATACAGTGTCGTTTCTTTGATGACGTATTTTTCTTCCGTGCGGGATTTGATTTCCCGGGAAATCTGTTATCCATAAGATGGTTCGGATAAAATCAGACATAGGATCATCATATCGTTGTAGCCGCGTATCCCGTCACTGCTTATCATGCGTACCGCCTCCTTTCGGAAAGTATTATGTCTGTCGTAGTAATTTGCAAAATCAGAATAACACAATTACTACGATAGATCAAGTAATTTTTTCAAAAAAAGCAGGGCTGTTGCATTCAGAAGTAAACATACAAGATTCTGTAAATAGAAATTATACCATATCCTGCAGTTGTATTTCTTCATACGACAGCCCCGCAATTTTATCTTCACTTCCCCCGCCGATATTTGGAAACCGAAAGCGCCAGAGCGAACAGCGCCGCCGCAAACAACGCCTGTACGCCTATATTTTCCCAATACGCGCCGCCCGCAAACGGCGTCCCGCCAAACCCGCTGACCAGATCATTATTGCGGATATACCAGTAAAACGGCAGAAACTTAGAAACCGCGCACACATTACTCCCAAGCTGCTGCTGCGGAATAAATACGCCGCACAAAAAGCACATCCCAAGCGTAATAACATTGTTGCACATACTGACCATGCTTGAGGACGGATGAAAACAACTGATAATCAGCGCAATCGCTGCCGCTGCCGGCAAAATCATAATGCTGTTTGCCATGCACAAAAGCCCTGTCTCCCGAAACAGCACATTCCCGTAAAAGATCCGGGCAATCAGCTGAAACAACGCCCAAATGCCGAAACAGTACACAATGCTCCCCAACGCAAGCTGCAGGTTCTTTGCAGACAGTCCAAGAGAAGAGCACGAAATCCGCTTTGCCAGCCCCTCCTCCCAGAACGTTGTCAAAATCGGCGTAATGCCGCTTAAAATCATGCTTAAAATTACATACGGCAGAAACTGGTAATAATAGTAAATTCCTTTCATGCCGGACGCTCCGTCTTCTTGTTGCGCAAGCACCCGCACCTGCCCCGCGGCGGCATTCAGCGCTTTCTCCGTATGGCTTTGCGCATCCGCTAAGGATTTGCCCCCGGCCAGATACAGCCGCACGGCTTTAAGATACGTATTGATCTGCCCTTCCACAAACACGCTGCTGTAAACGCCCGGGATCCGCATTGTTTCATACAAATCGGTTTCCCCGCCAGAAAGCTTTTCTTCAAATCCTTTTGGCAAAATCAGCACAAAATCAATATCCCGGTAAAAAAGCCGATCTAAAAGCGCTTCCCTGTCATATTCAAGCTTTGTCAGATTGTGAATCCCCGCAAGATACCCCGTCAGCGCAGCCGAAGCGTCCGACCGATCCGCATCAATCACCGCTACGTCAAGCGCAACCGAGGCAAACGCCTGGCTGTCCGTATCCACAGACGAGCGGGACAAAAAAAGCGCGACGCCGGAAAAGATAATAAAATACATTATGTTAATCGGCAGGGATCTTCTGGCTGTTTTAAAAAAAGCTTTAAATACTTGCATACGTTTTCCTCCTTATCATCATGCAGCCGGCAGCCAGAAAAACCGCCGCCATAAGAAACAAGGCGAACAGGTTCCCGAAATAACGGCCGTTTACGCCGTATATATTCAGCGTCAGAAAGCTGTCCGATATCCGCACCGCAGGATTGATTACATTTAAAAACGGGCAGAATTTTTCTACTACATTACGCATATTCCCAAACATCAGGCCGCTTAAAAAGCAGCAGAACAAGGATGAACTGACCAAAATCCCCACCTTGGTCCCTTCCGCAACTTTTCCGATGCAGCCCACAAAAAATCCAAACGCAACGCCTGTCACACAGCCCGCAAACACGGTCAAAAACAAAAGAGGCAGACCGACTCCAAACTTTATGCCGAGCACATAAACCAGATAAACCACCGGGACGGCCAGGCATACAAACTGCGTCAGGATGCCGGAGCCAAACTGCGCCGCAACGGACACGGACTTTCTGCAGGGGGAAATGCATTTCCTGGCCCCGAGCGCGGAAAGGTTTGCCTGGTTATTCATGGCAATGTACGCCCCCGCAAACGACGTAAACAGGCATGCCATCGCTATCAGGTTATAAAAATACTGCACCGTATTGTCCAGATTGCCGTCTGTCAGCTTTTTGGGGCTGCCGTAAGAAACGGTTTCCAACAGGCCGGGCATCTCCTGCGCAAAGGCGGGATTTTCGGCAATCAGTTCCGTAACGGCCGTTTCACTGGCCCTATAATCCTGAAAAAACATTTCCAGGATACTCTGTTCTATCGCAAGCGTGCTGTTCATATTCTCCGCTTCCACAGACGCGCACAGCAGCGTCACCTCTTCCCCGATCCGAAAAATTCCGCGTACTTTATTTTCCTGCAGCAATTTTTTTGCCGTGTGAAAATCGGTTTCGGACACGTCAAAATACGGCGGACAGGTTTCCTCGCAAAGAGCCGTAAGCGTATCCGTAAAAGCCCGGTTGTCCGCCCCGTTTTCACGGCAGACCGCCACCGGAATGGTATGAAAATTTTCCGTCGTATTGTTTATGCTGCCAAATGCAAAATAAAACAGTGTTCCCAAAATAACGGGAAACATCAGCATCCAGAACAGTTCCTCCTTCTGCCGCAGCAGACGCCTGATTTCGTAAACAAACTCATGCCAAAACATACGCTCCCTCCTCTTTATACATCCCGTAACCCACGCCCGGTTATCTCTAAAAATACATCGTTTAGGGTGGGCAGTTCCGAATAAACCCTTCCGAACGGAATATCGTGCTGCTGCAGGTAATTTAATATGTGAATCAGGTTGTGCCTGCCGCCGGAGCAGGCGATATTTAACTGCCGCTTTGCAAATACGGCGTCGTATACATGGGGCAGGGCGCGGATATTGCCGATATCCGCTTCGGAAACGGCGGATAACTCTATACTGATTTTTTCACTTTTTTTAATCATTTGTTTCAGTTCGTCCGCCGTGCCTGCCGCAATGTTTTTCCCGTGATCCATAATCGCAATGCGGGTGCAAAGCTGCTCGACCTCTTCCATATAATGCGACGTGTAAATCACGGTCGCTCCCTGGCGGTTTAATTCGGCGATGCCTTCTAAGATTTTATTGCGGCTCTGCGGATCTACGGCAACCGTCGGTTCGTCTAATATGATAAGCTTCGGCTTA
Organism: uncultured Lachnospiraceae bacterium; assembly: GCA_910577065.1. Classification (GTDB taxonomy): domain Bacteria; phylum Bacillota; class Clostridia; order Lachnospirales; family Lachnospiraceae; genus Roseburia_B. Next base: position 4,625 of record CAJTLD010000078.1, read on the forward strand.
TGCGCTATGCCGCACGCAATATTCAGCCGGCGCAAAAGCCCGCCGGAAAGCTTTTTGGGATAAAATTTACGGAACTGCCCCAGTTCCACAAAATCAATCGTTTCCTCCACGTATTTGCGCCGCAGCTTTTTGTCGCGGACATAGAGCCCGCAGAAATAGTCAATGTTTTCATAGACGGTCAGCGCGTCAAAAACGGCGACGTTCTGCATAACAATCCCAATCTGCCGCTTTAACTCGTAACTGTCCGGGCGCATCGTTTCGCCGAATACTTCAATCGTGCCTTTGTCGAATGAAAGCAGCGACAAAATACAGTGGATCGTCGTAGTCTTGCCCGATCCGTTTGGGCCGAGCAGGCCGAAAATATCGCCTTCATTGATTTGTATGTTGAAATGATCGACTGCAATTAAATCCTTATAGCGTTTTACAAGGTTTTCAATTTTAATAACCGGTACTGCCATTCCTTACTCCTTTCTGTGTCATTGAATCGGTATCGTTCTATTATATCCGGCGGCAGGCCCGGGCAGAAGTGAGCAGAATCATTTGGACCGATGACAAATGTCATATCCGCCTTGAATTTTTGCCGCGGTTATGATAACGTTTCCATACACGATTGCATAAGGAGGCGCGCCTATGGACGAACTGCCAGACAACCTGATCCTTTTTGGCCTGGGATTTCTTTTGATTCCGGGAAATACCCCCGCGGCGTTATCCGTCACGGCCGTTTTAACCGCCGTGATCGCAGCCACGCTCGGCTCCTATACGAAACGCAGGAGTTTAACGTACCTTTTGTCCGCCGCCGTCTTCCTTGCCTGCCTGCTGAATCCGGTAATCCTTCTGTTCTTTCCCGTTTTCCTGTACGATATGGTTTCCCGGAACGCCTGCGCCGCGGCCCTGCCCATGCTGCCGCTGTTTTTTTCCGGCTTGCCGGTAAGCCGCTCCGGTTTGCCGCTCTGGCTTCTTACCGCCCTGCTGGCCGTCTTGCTTGCGCGAAAAACCACCGAAAAACGGAAGCTTTCCGAAGAACGGTTCCGAATCCGCGACAGCAGTACCGAACTAAACCGGATGTTAGAAGAAAAAAACAGGACGCTTATTGAAAAACAGGATTACGAAATCCATCTGGCAACCCTCAAAGAGCGCAACCGGATTGCCCGGGAAATCCATGACAATGTCGGGCACCTGCTTTCCCGTTCGCTGCTTTTGACGGGCGCCCTTTTAACCGTAGAACGGGAAGGGGCCGTGCACGATCAGCTTTCGAGCCTCCGCCGGACGCTGGACTCGGCCATGGACAGTATCCGCACGAGCGTTCACGGGCTGCACGATGACGCCGTTGATTTAAAACACGCGCTGCAGGAGATGCTTGCGCCGATGCGGCCGGATTTTGAAACCGCGTTGGATTACGATATGTCCGAACAGGTTCCAAATCCGGTAAAATACTGTCTGATTGCCGTCACAAAGGAAGCGCTTTCCAACACAATCCGGCACAGCGGCGCAGACCGGGTGCAGATCCGCTGCCGGGAGCATCCCGGATTTTACCGGCTTTCCGTGGAGGACAACGGAACCGAATCTCCCCAAAAGCCCGAAAACGGCCTTGGGCTTTCCAACATGAAAGACCGCGTCTCCGCCCTGGGCGGAACGATGCGTATCCACAGGGAAACAGGCTTTTGCATTTTTATATCAATTCCAAAAACGGAGGAACTTACATGCAGGTAGTAGTGATAGACGACGATCAGCTGGTCGCCGTTTCTTTGAAAACGATTTTGGAAGCGGCTCCGCACATTACGGTGGCCGCGTTAGGAACCGGAGGAAGAGACGCCATCTTACTGTACCGCGCGCACAGGCCGGACGTCCTTTTGATGGATATCCGGATGGAGCCCGTGTCCGGCTTAGAAGCCGCCGAAGAGATCCTTGCAGAATACCCGGAAGCAAACATTCTGTTTCTGACGACGTTTTCCGATGATGAATATATTATAAAAGCGCTCCGGTTAGGCGCAAAGGGGTATATTTTAAAACAGGATTTTGAAGGGATTGTGCCTGCGCTTGACGCGGTAGCCGGCGGCCAGGCGGTCTTCGGCGGCGGCATTGCGGGAAAAATCCCGTCTCTGCTGCACCAGTCGCCTCCACACGATTACGGCAGATACGGCATCAGTAAGAAAGAGCGGGAAATTATCGAAGAAGTGGCAAAGGGATTTTGCAATAAAGAGATTGCGGCGCGGCTGTTTTTAAGCGAGGGGACGGTGCGCAATTATATCAGTGTTATTCTGGAAAAGCTTGGCCTGCGCGACCGGACGCAGCTGGCAATCTATTATTTTACAGGAGGGAACGTATGATATTTGAATCACATGCACATTATGATGACGAACAGTTTGACGAAGACCGGGAGGCGCTTTTAGGGGGGCTTTTTGGCGGAACCGTCTGTACGGTGATCAATGTCGGGGCTTCGATGCAAAGCAGCCGGGCTTCCGTTGCGCTGGCCGAACGCTATCCCGGCGTCTATGCCGCGGTGGGCGTACATCCCAGCGATGTCGGGGAATTGGACGAAGCCGCCGTTTCCGGCTTAAAGGAGATGGCGGCGCATCCTAAGGTGGCTGCGATAGGGGAAATCGGGCTGGATTACTACTGGGAGAAGGATCCGGCCGTACAGCGCAGGCAGCGGATGTGGTTTGCGCGCCAGATGGAGCTTGCGCGTACATTACAGCTTCCGGCTATCATCCATTCCAGGGACGCAGCGGCGGATACCGTGCAGGTAATGAAGGACGCCCACGCAGAGGAAATTCCGGGCGTAGTGCATTGCTTTTCTTATTCGCCGGAATTGGCGAAGGAATTTATCCGGATGGGATATTACATTGGCGTGGGAGGCGTCGTTACGTTTAAGAATGCAAAAAAGTTAAAGGAGACGGTGGTGCAGATTCCGCTGGAGCGCATTTTGCTGGAAACGGACGCTCCTTATCTGGCTCCGGAGCCGCATCGGGGGAAACGGAATGAATCGGGGTTTTTGAAGTTTGTGGCCAGGGAGATTGCGGCGCTGAAGGGTGTTTCTTATGAGGAGGTGGAGAAAGTTACCCGGAACAATGCCGAACGGTTATTTGGCCTTGAGGCAGTAAACTAAAAAACTCTTCTGCGTCTTGACATCCCGAATTTTAAGTGGTAGTATTGAATAAATTCATACATAGTATTTAATACTACATAATAAGGATTCAAGAACAGGAGGATGGACTATGCAAATTACAATTCGGGAACCGGGCAGCGCCATTACACATTATATCGGGATGCTTTTATCTTTATTTGCCGCCATACCGCTTTTGATGAAAGCGGAACTCAGCCGTATTCCGTCTGCAATTACCGCTATGGAAATTTTTATTTTGGCCATGATCTTATTATATGCGGCCTCAACGGTTTACCATTCCCTAAACGTCAAAAACGGCATTTTAAACGTTTTCCGCAAACTCGATCATATGATGATCTTTGTCTTAATTGCCGGAACCTATACGCCGATTTGTATGCTTGTTTTAAAAGGACGCGCCGGAATGCTCCTGCTTTGTGCCATCTGGGGGATTGCGGCTGCGGGAATGCTGTTAAAAGCTTTCTGGATCAGCTGCCCGAAATGGTTTTCTTCCATTATCTATATTGCAATGGGCTGGGCGTGCCTGTTTGTGTTTCCGCTGTTGCTTAAGGTTCTTCCCAAACCGGCGTTTCTGTGGCTGCTGGCGGGCGGCATATTGTATACGGCGGGCGGCGTATTATACGCGCTGAAGCTGAAAGGATTTAACAGCCTGCACAAGTATTTCGGAAGCCATGAAATTTTCCATCTCTTTGTAATGGCGGGAAGCTTCTGTCACTTTATCGTTATGTACTGTTATGTACTATAATCGTTACAGTTCAGCCTTCCGGCTTCATTCATTGTTACCTATAATCGTAGCAGCTGCCAAAAAAACATTGACAGGAACGTAAGAACATGATAGCTTAAAAAGAAAAAAGGAGATGGCGAATTTGAGCGAACAAAACATACCCTATAAAATTTATCTGCATGAACATGAGATGCCGAAACAATGGTACAACATGCGTGCGGATATGAAGCATAAACCTGCGCCCCTGTTAAACCCCGGCACGCTTAAGCCAATGACGGAGGAGGAACTTTCCGGCGTATTCTGTACGGAACTGGCAAAGCAGGAGCTCGACGATTCGACTCCCTATATTGACATTCCCGAGGAAATTTTAAAGTTTTATAAAATGTACCGCCCCTCTCCCCTGGTGCGCGCGTACTGTCTGGAAGAAAAGCTGCAGACTCCTGCGAAGATTTATTATAAATTTGAAGGCAACAACACAAGCGGAAGCCATAAACTAAACTCTGCGATTGCACAGGCCTATTACGCAAAGCAGCAGGGCTTAAAGGGCGTTACGACGGAAACCGGGGCGGGCCAGTGGGGAACGGCGCTTTCTATGGCATGTTCGTATTTTGATCTGGACTGCAGGGTTTATATGGTAAAGGTTTCCTATGAGCAGAAGCCGTTCCGGCGCGAAGTGATGCGTACATACGGCGCTTCTGTGACGCCATCTCCGTCTGAAACGACCGAAGTCGGGCGCAGAATCCTTGCCGAGCATCCTGGTACAACCGGAAGCTTAGGATGCGCCATCTCGGAAGCGGTAGAAGCTGCCGTCGGCACAGAGGGTTACCGTTATGTATTGGGCAGCGTATTAAACCAGGTGCTGTTACACCAGTCAGTCATTGGCCTTGAGACAAAAGCCGCCATGGATAAATATGAAATTACGCCGGATATTATCATCGGATGCGCCGGCGGCGGTTCGAACCTGGGCGGTTTGATTTCACCGTTTATGGGAGAAAAACTGCGGGGCGAACGGGATTACCGCTTTATCGCGGTAGAGCCGGCTTCCTGCCCGAGTTTTACCAGAGGAAAATTCGCATACGATTTCTGTGATACCGGAAAGGTTTGCCCGTTAGCGAAAATGTATACCTTAGGCAGCGGGTTTATCCCGTCGGCCAACCATGCGGGCGGGCTGCGCTACCACGGTATGAGTTCGGTTCTGTCCCAGCTTTATGCGGACGGGATGATGGAAGCGCGCGCAGTAGAGCAGACCGCAGTGTTTGACGCGGCCGAACAGTTTGCAAGAGTGGAAGGGATTCTGCCCGCGCCGGAAAGTTCCCATGCGATACGCGCGGCAATTGACGAAGCGCTTAAGTGCAGGGAAACGGGAGAAGAAAAGACGATTTTATTCGGCCTGACCGGAACGGGTTATTTTGATATGGTTGCATATGAAAAATACCATAACGGAGAAATGGCGGATTACATTCCGACAGACGAGGAATTAAAACCCGGATTTGCCTCACTTCCGGGGATTGAATAAAACAGAAGGGAATTGCCATCCTATATGGCAGTTCCCTGTTTTACTTTTCCGGACGGCGTTTTTTATGCGGACGCACATACCGTCATCCGTTCCATAAAATATCAATCAGAAAAGCGAGGTTTAAAACTTGAAAGACATACGCATCCTTTCCGGCAAACGCATTACCCCATCTATTGAAACCGTAACCGCTCTTTGCGGCGTAAAAATGCCCGGCGCCGCCGGCAATACCATACAGGAGCTGTTTTTGCATCTGCTCCCCTCCGTACAAATGCGCCTGCGTCCCAGGGCGGCGCTTACCATAGATCTGCTGCGTATTCCTTCGGACAGCGGCCGGGCACAAAAGACGGTCAAAGCGCTTTTTGCCATTCTTACAGTGGGGGACAGCGTCAGCCGAATGATTCAGACCGCAATGGAACAACAGGATATGCTGCAGGCGCTCGTATTAGACGCTATGGCAGACAGCTGCCTGTTTGCGTTTGAAGAGCAGCTTTTGCCGTCCGTACAGCAAATCTGTTTTGAAGAAGGTTATGGGATTGAAAGACGGATAGAACTGACAAAGGACGTGCCGGCAGACGTGCAAAAAGATATTTTTGAAGCGTTGGACGCCGATCGTTCGCTGGGCGTTTCCATGACCTCCGGTTTTATGCTCCGTCCGGAAAAATCCATGAGCCTTTTATTTGAGTTGACCGACGATACGGAAAAACAGGCGCCCGGGCATAACTGCGGCGCATGTTCTGCCGCAGACTGCGCGCTTCGCAAAGAACAGACGCTTAAAGTAACGGCGGAATTGGTTCCCCCGGCAGGCTGCGGCGAAAAACCCGTCCAAAAACAATTTTCCTGCCGCAAAGGAAGCATCCTTTTAGACGTCCTGTCAGAACACGGCATATCCCTGCCTGCGTACTGCGGCAGACGGGGCTCCTGCGGAAAATGCCGCGTTCAACTAAAAAAAGGAATCCTTCCCGTCACCGCACAGGATCGGGCGGCTTTTTCCAGGCAGCAATTGCAGCACGGAATGCGGCTGTCGTGCCAGGCGGTTTTACAGGATGATATTACGGTTTGCATAAATAAGGAAGAAAGCGGCGCATTTCAGGCTTTGGGCGTTACAGAGCCATCTTCTGCATCCGAAAATCGCCGCCCTGCGGAAAAAGACCATTCCTGCCGTTATGGAATTGCCATTGACATTGGAACGACTACGCTTGCCTTTTCCCTGATCCGCCTGCCGGACGGCGGCATATTGGATACGTATACAGCGGTAAATTCCCAGCGTTTTTTTGGCGCGGACGTCCTTTCCCGGATGCAGGCTGCCAATGCAGGGAAGGGGCAGCCACTGCGCCGGGCTGTGCAGGCGGATCTTTTAAACGGGATTCATACGCTTCTGAACCGAAACAGCCTGTCTCCCGCTTCGCTTGGTGATATTGTAATCGCCGCGAATACGGTTATGCTGCACCTGCTGCGCGGATATTCCTGCGAAGGGTTAAGCCGCCATCCGTTTACCCCGGTCACATTGGATATAGAAGAAATTTCCCTTTTGGAGCTGTTCCGGGATCTTCCCGAATATACCGGGCCTTCGCTTTTGCCGGAACGGATCCCGGTTACACTGCTCCCTGGGATATCCGCTTTTGTGGGAGCGGATATTACGGCGGGGCTGTATGCCTGCGACGTGTTAAACGCCGGAGAAAATACGCTGTTTTTGGATCTGGGGACAAACGGGGAAATGGCGTTCCAAAAAGGGCATACGCTCTATACGGCGTCCGCGGCGGCAGGCCCGGCCTTTGAAGCGGCAAATATCAAATGGGGAATGCCTGGCGTTGCAGGGGCGATTTCAGAAGTCGCCATCCGGGGAGGCATTCCGAAAATCACGACAATCGGAGAATGCCCGCCCGCCGGAATCTGCGGGACAGGCGTAATGGAAACGATAGCGGAACTTCTTGCCGCCGGGCTTATGGATTCTACCGGAAAACTAAACGAGCCTTATTTTCTTTCCGGATACCCGCTGGCCCAAAACGCACAGGGAGAACAGATTGCCCTGCTGCAGCAGGATATCCGCGAGATACAAATGGCAAAAGCCGCCATCCGCGCCGGAATGGAAACGCTTTTGATACATTCCGGCGCGCAATGGGAGGAAGTCGGGCAAATATACCTGGCAGGCGGGTTCGGTTATTTTCTGAATGTAAAAAAAGCGGCGTCTGTCGGGCTGCTGCCGCAGACTGCCGCATCTAAAACAAAAGCCGTCGGAAATACGGCGTTAAAGGGCGCGATATTATATTTGGAAACAAAAAACGGGACGGCGTTGCAGGAAATTATAAAATGCGCAAAGAGCATATCTCTTGCAGAAGACGAGAAATTTCAGGAACTTTATCTTGATCATATATCGTTCTAGAAAATGCTCTAATAC
>CAJTLD010000079.1 GCA_910577065.1 uncultured Lachnospiraceae bacterium
CGTTTCCGGCGGTTGCGTCCGCATTCGGATACGTAAACGGGATACTTTAGAGCCGTTTTATCCTGTCACACAGTGAATGCCGCATCCCCTGTCCTCTGGCTGACGGAACTTTGCCAACATTGTTCGCTACAATAGTAGAACATGCTTAAAAATCACTTTAATACTTCCTCAAACAACGCACAAAGCCCCTCATAACTTTCCACCTCGTTTATTCTCCCCCGCAGCTTCGCCGAATTAGGATACCTGCTTGTATACCAGGCCGCATGTTTTCTCATCTCCCGCACGCCGGTGTAATCCCCCTTATATGCAATCAGCATCCTGGCATGCCGCAGCATCATTTCCACCCGCTCCTGCATAGACGGTTTTTCCATATTCCTGCCATGTTCAAGATAATAAAGCATTTCTTTAAAAATCCAGGGATTCCCCTGTGCGCCCCGTGCTACCATAAACCCGTCGCACCCGGTCTGCATACGCATCCGCTCTACATCTTCCCCGGTCAGTAAATCTCCGTTGCCAATCACCGGAATACGGACGGCCTCCTTTACCTGCCGGATTATATCCCAATCCGCCTTTCCCGCATAATACTGCTCCCTGGTTCTTGCATGTACGGCGACTGCCGCCGCTCCGGATTCCTGCGCAATACGTGCAAATTCCACCGCATTGACATGCGCGTCGTCAAACCCCTTTCGGATCTTCACCGTCACCGGTTTCTGAATCGCCCTTGCCGTTTGTTCAATAATTTTCCCCGCCAAAACCGGATTTTTCATTAAAGCGGATCCATCCCCGTTATTCACCACCTTCGGCACGGGACAACCCATGTTAATATCCAGAATATCAAACGGCAGCTCCTCGATCTGCTTTGCAATCCCGCTTATCACTTCCGGATCCGATCCAAACAACTGCAGCGACACCGGATGCTCGCGTTCGTCAATTGTGAGAAGTTCATTCGTATTTTTGTTTTTATATAAAATTGCCTTTGCGCTAACCATTTCCATACAAATAAGCCCCGCCCCCTGTTCCTTGCACAGGATGCGAAATGGCAGGTCTGTAACACCCTGCCATTGGAGCTAATATAAGATTATTGGGAAGCGTTACGTTTCCAATTTGAAGGGTTTCTACTTTCTTGCCGCACGGCATATAGGTATCCTTTAGGGTTTCTGCTTTTTTGCCGCACGGCATATAGGTATCCTTTAGGGTTTCTGCTTTCTTGCCGCACGGCATATAGGTATCCTTTAGGTTTTTCATTTTAACCTGCCTTTTTATTTCTGTTTTTCAAATATGAGACGAAGCCCGGACAACGTAAGGTTGGGATCATAAATATGAATACAGTCTGTTTCCTTTGCAATGATCCTGCCCAGCCCCCCGGTTGCAACAACCTTCACATCCCGGTAGCCGGACTCTTCAATCATGCTGCGCACGATATATTCCGTCTGCCCAATCTGCCCGTATACCAGTCCCGCCTGCATACTGCTGATGGTTTCCTGCGCCAAAATACTCTGCGGCTTGCAGATTTCAATTTTCGCCGCGTCTTCTCACAGCGCCTTTGCACTGATACGGATGCCTGGCGCCGTAACGCCTGCGACAAATGCGCCGGATGCGTCCACCAGATCATAAGTAGTCGCCGTCCCGAAATCCAGAACAAGCGCCGGACCGCCGTATAACTCATATGCGCCCGCCGCATCTACAATACGATCCGCCCCAATCTGCTTTGGATTCTCCGTCACAACCCGGATTCCCGTCTTTACCCCTGGCCCGACTATCACAGGCGTAATGCCGAAATATTTAATCACCGCACTGTTTAAGGAATGCATTACATCCGGAACGACAGAAGCCGTAATCACATGTGTAATCTCCTTCTGTGCAATCCGGTTCCGTTCAATCATATCAATAATACTTACGCCAAACTCGTCTGATGTCCTGGGGTTTTTCGTTGTCATGCGGAACGTCGTAACGAGTTCTTTCCCGTCAAACACACCAAATGTAATATTCGTATTCCCTACATCCATTGTCAGTAACATCTTGATTCCTCCTCATACTCGCCCAGAAAAACATATCTGTAATACACCTGCAGCTGCTCCAAAAGTTCCGCTTTTTCCCGCTGCAGTTCCTTAACCTTCAGTACGCTTCCGATTTCGTCATACAGATAATCCCCTTCATCCGCCGAAGTCCGGAATGTAAGCTCTCCGTCTTCGTCAAACACCAGTTCCACAACGCCGCCCACGTCCTCCGTAAAAAGCACGCACATGATCTTAAGTTCGTCGCGGATCCCCTGCGGAAGCCCCGAAAACGCTTCGTTCAGATAAAATTTCTTTTCATATGCGCTTGCGGCGCATAATACGGTTTCCTGCTGCTCCATGTACTCTCCTTTTTTTGATTCCAAACCGGGCCAAAAACCGTAAGCCGTCTGCCGGGAAGCATTTTTCAAACACGCTCTGGTACTCTATCCGGCCAGAAGTTGAAGTCTGGACGGAGTACTAAACATATCCGTAAATCCCCCGCACGGACACCTCCCCGGAGGAAACAAGCCTTACTCCCTGTTCCGTTTCCACCATCAGTTCACCGTGCTCCGCAATCCCCCGCGCCGTTCCGACGAAAGGATCTTTTTGATCCAGCACGCGCACCTGCCTGTCCCGGTTCACCAGATACCCGTTATATTCCTTTTGTATCCCGCTCAAATCGACCGTTTCCAAAAAACAGCCGTAATACAGTTCAAACTGCTCCCAAACCGCCCAGATAAGCTCTGCCCGCCGGATTGTCCCGCCGCCTTCCATAACAATCGAAGTCGCCACCGCCGCGGCATCGTCTCCGAACCGTTCATTGGAAACATTGATGCCGATTCCAATTACCACATAATTTATCGCGTCTATCTCCGTATTCATTTCTGTCAGGATCCCGCAGATTTTCCTGCCGTTCAGCACAATGTCATTCGGCCATTTAATCTGCGCGTCAAGCCCGAAACGCTCCCTGAGCGCCTTTGCAACCGCCATCGCCGCCACAATCGTAAGCATCGAAGCCTGTTTGGGCAAAAAAGAAGGCCGCAGCAAAACCGTCATAAAAATCCCCGTATGTTCCGGCGACTCCCAGGCGCGCCCCCGCCGCCCGCGTCCGGCTTCCTGCCGTCCCGCTACCACTAACGTACCGTGCGGCCACCCTTCTTCGCCCAGACGTTTTGCCTGAATATTTGTCGAATCTGTCACATCCAGATAGACCACTTTATTTCCGGCCCACGCGGTTCTGCGCAGGCTTTCCAGTTCTTCCCCGTTTAATACGTCCTGCGCCCCCTTCAGGCAGTAGCCCTTATTCGGGATCGCCTCAATCCGGTAGCCTTCCGCCTTCAGCTTATGGATCGCCTTCCAGACTGCCGTTCTGGAAACACCGAACCTGCCGCAAAGCTCCTGCCCGGACACAAAGCCCTGCGCATTTCGTAAAGCGGCCAACAGCTCTGTTTTCAAAACGTTCCCTCTCCTAATGTAGCAAGCATCACCGCTTTGATCGTATGCATCCGGTTCTCTGCTTCATCAAATACAACCGACTGGCTTCCTTCAAACACTTCTTCCGTTACTTCAATTTCATCCAGCCCGAACTTTTCGTGTATTTCCCTGCCGATTACTGTCTTTAAATCGTGGAACGCCGGCAGGCAGTGCATAAAAATGGCGTCCTTCCCCGCCAGCTCCATCACCTTCCCGTTTACCTGGTACGGCATCAGTTCTTTAATCCGCTCCTCCCATACCGCATCGGGCTCTCCCATGGAAACCCATACGTCCGTATAAACCGCATCCGCACCCGTAACCGCTTCGGCCACATCCGTGCAAAGCGTTACCGAGCCGCCTGTCTCTTTTGCCAGCCCTTCGCAATAGGCAACCAGCTTTTCATCCGGAAAATAGTTCTTCGTCGTACAGGCCACAAAATGCATCCCAAGCTTCGCACAGACCACCATCAGGGAATTTGCCATATTATAACGGGCGTCTCCCATATATACAAGCTTCACGCCCCCAATCCTTCCCAGATGCTCCCGGATTGTCAGCAAATCCGCCAGCATCTGCGTCGGATGAAATTCATTCGTAAGCCCGTTCCAGACTGGTACCTGCGCATGCGCCGCCAGTTCTTCTACAATCTCCTGCCCGTACCCGCGGTACTCAATCCCGTCGAACATCCTGCCAAGTACCCGCGCCGTGTCCGCAATGCTTTCCTTCTTGCCAATCTGCGAACTGGACGGATCCAGATACGTCACATGCATTCCCAAATCATGCGCGGCCACCTCAAACGAACACCGCGTCCGCGTACTCGTCTTCTCAAAAATCAGGGCGATATTTTTCCCCGCCAAATGCGTATGAGCAATCCCGTTTTTCTTCTGTTCCTTCAATTTTCCCGCCAAGTCCACCAGGTACAAAATCTCTTCCGGCGAATAATCGATCAGTTTCAAAAAATGACGTCCCTTTAAATTCATCTTCTCATCCTCCTGCATATAGCCTGTCAGGCTTCTTTCGATACGGTCTCTGCGACTGCCTTCGCAAGTCCCGCAATCCCCTGGATTTCCGAAGGGATAATAATCTTTGTGGCTTTTCCGTCCGCCGCTTTTGCAAATGCTTCTAAGCTTTTAAGCTGGAGCACTCCCGCATCCGGCGCCGCTTCTTTTAAAAACCGCAGGCCGTCTGCGTTTGCCTGCTGTATCTTAAGAATCGCTTCCGCCTGTCCTTCCGCCTCTCGTATGGTCGCTTCCTTATGTGCCTCCGCACGCAGGATTGCAGCCTGCTTTTCGGCTTCCGCATCCAGAATCGCCGATTCCTTCTTTCCTTCCGCAACGAGAATCGTAGATTTTTTCTCTCCTTCCGCCTTTAAAATGGCTTCCCTTCGCTCCCGCTCCGCTTTCATCTGCTTTTCCATTGCATCCTGAATCGCGGAAGGCGGAATAATATTTTTAAGCTCCACCCGGTTCACCTTGATCCCCCAGGGATCCGTCGCTACATCCAGGGAAGCCCGCATCTTCGTATTAATCGTTTCACGGGAAGTCAGCGTTTCGTCCAGTTCCAGATCTCCGATAATGTTGCGCAGCGTCGTCGCCGTCAGATTTTCAATCGCCATAATCGGGCTCTCAACCCCATATGCAAACAGCTTCGGATCCGTTATCTGGAAAAATACAACCGTGTCAATCTGCATCGTGACATTATCCTTTGTAATCACCGGCTGCGGCGGGAAATCCACCACCTGTTCTTTTAAATTAATTCTTCTGGCAATCCGATCCACAAACGGTCTTTTAAAATGAATCCCAACGCCCCAGGTCGCCCTGTATGCGCCTAAGCACTCCACAACCGCCGCGTGCGCCTGCGGCACAATCTTTACGCAGCTTGCGGCCGTAATTAAACCAGCCGTTCCTATCATCAAATCCATAAGCAAAACCTCCATAAAAAATAGTAGTATGTCAGCTATATCCATACCTAACATACTACTACAATCTATTTCATATTACAACTAGAAAAAGACGTTTGCGCCGATTACCGTACCTGAGTGGCCGCTCGCCGCGCTGCGGAACGACAACGCCCCGTTTGTATTGTCCACACCGCCGATTGCTTCCCTTGCCGCCTGCAGGCATGCGCTGCGTACGCCGCCCGCCATGACGCTTGAAACGCTGCCGTTTAATGCCGGTGTAAACTGGCCGCCCTGGTAAATAACGCCGGAAATGCTTCCCGGATAGCTTCCGCTCCTGACACGGTTCATAACGACCGCGCCTACCGCAACCATGCCTTCATAAGAACCGCCGCCCGCTTCGCACTGGATTAATGCGCCAAGCAGCGTCACTTCATCTGAATTTGCAGATGCCGCCGGCTTCTTCGACGAAGATTCCGCAGCCTGCTGCGCTTCTGCTTCCTGCGCCTCTTTTGCAGCTACTTCTTCGCTGTTTAACGCCGTGCCGAGGTTTAATTCCACGTTTACGTATTCTGCGCTTACATAAGCGGTTGAATCGGTTGTATAAACGGCTACCCAGCCGTCCGTCCCTTCCGCCTCTTTATTTACTTTTAATTTCTCGCCGTCGGACGCCGTAGTTACGATACCGGCTTCTTCATGCGGTTCGCTTCTCAGACGAAGCCCGTCTGTATTTACCGTCGCATACAGGCTGCACACTTCATTTGCAAGCTGGTTCGCTTCTTCCCCATAAACCAGGTACTCGTTTTTCACATATCCGGTCGCATTCCCGGAAGAAATTTTTGTCCATTCCCCTTCTACCGAAATGACTTCCGCCACATCTCCGCGGTAAAACTTTCCGGCCAGTTCGGAATCTGCATCCGGCGCCGTACGGATATTCATATCTTCCTCTACGTTCGCCATAACCATATTTGTCCATGTTCCTTCCGGCGCCGCTTCCTGCGCTGCTTCCGCAGGCGCTTCTGCCGCCGCTTCTTCTATTATGGTTTCCTGCGGCTGTAACACCGTTTCCTCCGGAACTTCAGCCTCTTGTGCGCTTCCGGTTTCTGCTTCCTGTACGTCTGACGCCTGTGTATCTGCTGTTTCCTGTACACCTGCTTCCGACGGTATATCATTAGCTGCCATATATATCTGCCCGTCTTCTCCGACATTGTTTACAACTTCTTCCGCCACAAACTCTGTCAGATTCGCCGCGCCGCATGCAATGCCCGCAGCCAATACTTCCTGGCTATCTTCTGCTATGACGCTTCCTTCCGAAACCGTATCATGCTGTACTTTTTCCACACTGGCTAACTTCATTTTATCCTGTGGAACCAGTTCCATATCATACAATTCCGAAACGATGCCGGCCGTACCGTTTTTGCTTGGCAAAACGTTTCCTGTCACATTTCCTTTGCCGTCTTCTGTGGATCCTCCCAATGCAGTGATTGTTGTCATAACCAATAATGCTGACGCAACCGTCATGCTTTCAACCACTTTTTTGTTTCGATTCATCATTCAACCTCCAAGATTCGTAATATTTGGTCGAAATAAGAACAACTTCTTTTCAAATTATTCAAATTTCAATTCATAAATATTACAATTATTACAAAAATGTTACACTAGGATACTATCACACACCCATATCTTTGTCAAGTCCTAATATTTTCTTCTTTTTTTCTTAAGATTTAGCAATATTTTACAATTGCGCAGTCTTGACAATCCGGCATTCTTCTATATATAATATACAAAACAAAATTCAGGAGGACATTTTATGTTAATTGTGATTGTAACGGAGAAAACTGCAAAATAAATATTGCAGGGTCGGTTTTCTTATTTTACAGGAAAAGTCTGCCCATACGCTGACGGTTTCCCTGTCGGCTTTTCGCCTTACAATTGCCTTCCTACCATATATAAGAGAGTATCTTTCCGGAATAGAATCTGCATGGCTGTACGGCCATGTTTTTTTGTGCATTCAGGCGAAAATGGGCGCGTATCCATTTTTTATCAGGAAAGGAGTTCATTGCAGTGAACACAGAAAAACAGATAGCATTTGATCAAATAAAAGAAATGTGGGCAAATCTCGCCGTAACAGATCAGGCAAAAGAAAAAATAAGGAATCTTTCATTTTACCTGGACGAAGCAGCGCTAAGAAAAGAACAGACGGATACAACCAACGGCCGGAATTTAATAGAAACGGCCGGAACGCCGCCTTTACAAAATGATACGCCCATCCGGGAAATTTTAACGGCCGCCGAAAAAGGCGCGTGCCTTACCCCCTGTGAACTTGAACGCACACAAGCTGCTCTAACGGCGGTAAAACGGCTAAAAGACTACCTTTGCAGGGGCAAACTACAGGAAAACCCGCTTTCTTATTATGAAGAAAATTTAGACGGGTTAGATGAACTGAGGGAAGAAATCGCAAGACAAATCCGCAACGGCGCCGTAGACAGCTTTTCCTCCAAAGAACTTGCGCAGATCCGCGCACAGATAGCAAAATCAGAGGAACAAAAAAAACGGAAAGCCGAACAGCTGATGCGTTCACACAAGCAGTATATGGCGGACAGTTACTGTACCCTCCGAAACGGGCGTCTCTGCCTGCCGGTAAAAAAAGACTTCCGGAATAAAATACCAGGAAACGTCATTGATACCTCTTCCACCAAAAACACGCTGTTTATCGAACCTCATGCGCTTATGAAATACGAAGAAGAGTTAAACCTTTTAAAAATCCGGGAAGAAAACGAAGTTTACCGTATTCTGTATACACTATCTGCTTCCGTTGCCGCAGCTTCTCATACATTTCAGGAAAATATCAGGCTGATGGAAAAGCTGGACTTTATTTTTTCAAAGGGCAAACTGAGCATTGACCTAGACGCCGTCGAACCGGATATCAATACGAAGCGCCGCATTGTTTTAAAAGACGCGCGGCATCCGCTGATGGATAAATCCGTTAATATTCCGTTGCAGTTTGAAATCGGAGAAGACATCCGGGGTCTTGTTATTACAGGGCCGAATACAGGCGGCAAAACAGTCGCCATAAAAACCGTTATGCTAAACTGTATGATGGCGCAGTGCGGGCTGCACGTAACCTGCCAAAAAGCCGATATCTGTATGAACAACTCTTATCTTTGCGATATCGGGGACGGGCAGAATATTTCGCAAAACCTTTCCACATTTTCGGCGCATATCAAAAATGTCCTGGAAATTTTAAAAGAAATCAGCCCGGAAAGCCTCGTTATTATGGATGAATTAGGTTCCGGGACGGATCCGGCAGAAGGAATGGGCATTGCCGTAGCCGTTTTGGAAGAATTAAAGCGAAGCGGCGCATTATTTCTTGTAACCACGCATTATCCTGAGGTAAAAGAATATACCAAAACGGCAGATGGCATGTTAAACGCCAAAATGACGTTCGATAAAGAAACGCTGCTGCCCACCTATCAGATGGTCATCGGCGAAGCAGGAGAAAGCTGCGCATTTTATATTGCGGACAAACTCGGCATGCCAAAAGAAATGCTACGGACAGCCGCGCAAGCCGCATACGGAGCAAAGGCAGAAGACAATTACCGCTTTCAAAACAAAAGCCCCCTTCCAGCCGACAAGAAACCTGCAAAAATTACCAAAATCAAAAAATCAAAACCGCGCCCAAAAACCGAGATCCATTATCGTTTAGGGGACAGCGTACTGGTATATCCGGACAAAAAAATCGGAATTGTCTGTAAGCCGGCAAATGAAAAAGGCATTCTCCAAGTGCAGCTTCCCGGCAGAAAAATATGGATTAACCACAAAAGATTAAAGCTGCATGTATCCGCTGACGAACTGTATCCGGAAAATTACGATTTTTCCATACTATTTGAAACGGTAGAGCATCGGAAAATACGTCACGATATGGAACGCAAATATACAGAAGACATCATCCATTACGAAGAAAAATAATGGATTTTTATCCCAAAAAACAAAAACTGCCGCACAAAGCATCTATTTCTTTGCTTTGTGCGGCAGCCCTGAAAAATAAATCCGTCTTACATTTCCTCTTCGTCAGAAGCTTCCTTCGAATCGGTTTCTATATCAAGCTCCAAATCATCGGCCTTTTCCGGTTCTTCCTCAACTACAACCGAAAGCTTAGCGCCGCAAACGCTGCAGTATTCCGCCGTTTCCGCGGCTTCAGATCCGCATTCCGGGCATTTTCTGGCGCCTTTCAGCTCCAGGATCTGCAGTTCCATCCGTGCAATGTCTTCAAGCGCCTCGTCAATCTGGGCAAACTGCGCCATCACGGGAACTTCTTCTCCCTTATGTCTCTCATAATACGCTTTTCCTATTTCAATATACTGCTCCTTGATAAAATCCTCTTTGGAACGGATATTCAATTTGAGTTTTGCTATCCCGGACATATCCTTTGCCTTCTGGGACATATCCTTACCCATACTCAAAATGGTATCTCCCACTTTTTCTAATAATGCCATAGCACCGTCTCCTTTGCATTTAAACTGTTATAGAGCATTATACCATATTTTAATGTCAAATCAACAAAAACTTCTACAGCCTGTACCTGTCCTCTAAAATTTCCACCTGCTTTCCAAACTGCGTACCATCCTGTTCCCTTAACTGGTTTGCATAACGGTGCGCTTCAAGTTCCGTATCCTGTCCCTGAATCAGATAAAGCGCAATGTTCGAGCAGTGATCCGCAACTCTTTCATAATTTGTTGCAATACCCGATAAAATCAGCCCCAGTTCAATCGTACATTTCCCCTTACGCAGCCGTTTTACATGCCTCTTTTTTACATCCTTGTCCAGTTCGTCAATCACTTCCTCCAAAGGCTCCACCGTCAAAGCCATTTTTTCATCCCCATTTACAAAAGCGTCCATCGCACGGTTTAAAATATCCCTTACCGCTTCTGTATAGACAAACATTTCTTCCACTGCTTTTTTGGAAAAACTGAGTTTCCGTTTATGCATTTCCCGCGCCGCTTCCACAATATTTACCGCATGATCCGAAATACGTTCCATATCCGTAATGCAGTGCAGCAGTGTGGAAACGTTCTGGCTGTCGTTATATGCAAGATTCTGGCTGCTTAACTTCGTAAGGTAAACGCCGATTTTATCTTCATACAAATCGATCCGGTTTTCCAAATCAATAACTTCCTGCGCCGCTTCCCTGGAATAACTCCCCAACAATACGTCAGCCGCCTTTAAAAAACACTCCTTCGAAAGTTCAGCCATCTGGTTTGAAAGGCTTCTGCACTGTTCAATCGCAAAGCCGGGCGTCATAAGAAAACGATCGTCCAAAATCTGAAATTCCTTATCTTCTGCGGGCACCTTTTCCTCCTCGGAAAGCGGAATCGTCAGATAAGCCAGCTTTTCGAGGCCATGTATAAACGGAAGAAGCACTACGGTTGTCCCAATATTAAACACACTGTGAACAAGCGCAATACCGGCCGCTCCTATATTTTGCCCGGAAAAGCCAAAATCAATAAATAGGTCCAGCCCAAAATACAGCGCCATAAAAACCGCCGCTCCAATCAGGTTAAAATACAAGTGGACAAATGCCGTACGTTTTGCGCTTTTGCTGGCTCCGATTGCCGAAAGCATCGCCGTTACACAGGTTCCGATATTTTGTCCCATAATAATCGGAATGCTCGACGCATACGTAAACGCGCCCGTCGCAGACAACGCCTGTAAGATACCAACCGACGCGGAGGATGACTGTATTACCGCCGTCAGCACTGCTCCCGTTACCACGCCTAAAAGAGGATTTTGAAATAATGTCAGCATGCTGGTAAATTCCGGCACGTCGGCTAACGGCTTTACTGCCCCGCTCATCGTTTCCATTCCAAACATCAAAACGGCAAATCCCAGCAAAATTTCACCCGCATCTTTTTTCTTGCTGTTTTTACCGGACATATACAGGATAATTCCGATCAAAGCTAAAACCGGAGAAAATGAAGAGGGCTTTAACAGCCTAACCCATATATTGCTGCTCTCGACTCCCGTCAGACTTAAAATCCAGGAGGTTACCGTTGTTCCGATATTTGCGCCCATAATAATTCCAATTGCCTGGGACAGCTTCATAATACCGGAGTTTACAAAACCGACTACCATTACCGTTGTCGCAGACGACGACTGAATTACCGCAGTAACCCCGGCGCCCAGCAATACCGCAAACAGGGCGTTTGACGTCAGCCGTTCTAACAGCAGTTCCAGCTTTCCGCCGGAAACCTTCTCTAAACCTGCGCCCATTACACTCATGCCGTATAAAAATAATGCCAGGCCGCCCACCAACGTCAAGATTCCAAAGATATCCATATGTCCCTCCTGGAAAAATACTCTTTTTCACATTATAACCGATTTATCTGCCCATATCCACATGATTTCCCAAATTCTTCAATTGCTTACAATTCTTTAAGGTTATATTTGAAAAATTTTATGCATTTTTTACCATCATCTGCATATATATGATAATGGGGCCAAAAATTCCGGGCGATAATACATTAATATAAGGAAGGGATACATGAATACAGAATTATTAAATCAAAAACTTTCGGAACCGGATTACGTTCTGAAAAAAAACTGGATTGTTCAACAAATTGAATTTAAATTAAAAATGATTGACCTGGAATTGTCTGAAAAGTATAACCGGACTATTATGCAGAAGGTAGAACACAGAATCAAGGGAACGGACAGCATTGC
>CAJTLD010000080.1 GCA_910577065.1 uncultured Lachnospiraceae bacterium
AGATTAGACTGCGTATAATTTATTTAGTGATTTTTGAATGGTATCGCACTGGTATTCCCAAAAATCTAGGTGAAGAGAACATAAAATGTAGAAAAGAGGAATAAAAAATTTGCATCTGCAGTTTCAGGTGTATCTACTCTTTCGTGTATGATATTTTGCTGCATTTTGCGGATACGTTTGGGAATCGCTAGAGCGTGATTGAAAAATATTTTGAATTGTTCAATATAACCAAATCAATATGGAAGCAATACACGAAAATTCTAAATACGTACAGGAAATCTTGTCATACTGGGTAGCTATGCGCTGGTATAATATAAACTTTAAAAATTGCTTTTCAACTAAATTGTGTTCTTTATATAGCCACTAGTCAAATGGCACTCAAATTTTTACCCTTTCCTGAAAGGGCTGGCTGCCTTGCAGATTCTTTATCTACTTCAGGACTGAGACTGCATAAGTGATATCGTTCTTTTGCCTTTCACTTATCATCAGGTGCACCGAGTAGCCATAGGTATCCACAACTATATGAATTCTCGTACTGGCCCCGCCCCGGCTGTAGCCAATCCCGTTTAGGGGCATGTGGTCGTTTTTTGTGGCATTTCCTGATTTTCTTTAACTTCAGGAGGGAGAAGATCCTGGATGCGGTTTCATTCATCATCGGTTAATTCGTATAGCTTATTTCATAGTATTTAGAATGAGTCTAAGAGCGGTAGCATCCAAGAAATATTTGTTTCAATCTGAATATGCAATATGATTCGAGAGGTTGATAGGTGAACGGTGTGCCTACCTCTTGGTTTATTACATTTAGATCTGTGCTCAAATGAATCGTAATGGCGATAAATATATTTTTACTTTAAAACAAATTACTGAAAAAATAAGTTCACTTCGTCCTCTGATAAATCATATTTCCTCATAATAGCAGCTTTGATTTCAGGATCGTCGTGTCCAAATTCACGTAATAAATCTACGGTTTTCGAAATCCCTTCACGCTGTCCTTCCAACCTCCCTTCTTCTTTTTTCTCTTGATCTCTTAAAACCAGCTGGGGTTCTAAAATTTCCATCAAAACTTCATACATAGTGTCATCTCCTATTAATTGCTGTATTATCTGTCGGTTCGCTGAAAAGCTGGCCTCTAAAACAGAGCCGGCTATTTCCAGGTCAGAAGGGTCTGAGAGGCTTTGTATATTGTCTAGCAGGTTTTGGATATCATTTTTTGTCAAATTGGCTGACAGGGCTTTGAGCCAGGCGTGTTTTCTTGTGTTTAATTCTTTTGTAATAATAATCTGTGTCGGGAAAAGGATTTTACCGTAAATATGATAGATGCCATAAGCCGGGTTGACAATAGAAAAGCCGTGCCGGCTGAGATATTTGAACAGTTCCCTTGGCAGGGATTCGCGGATAATAGAGACGGTGATGTCGTCCGCTTTGCGTTCATCCAGGGCGTTCCCATACGATTTATAAAGCCCTGCATAAGCGATGCACTTATAGAAAGCGTTAATATCCAGGCTCTCGCCGGAATCATTGTATTCGATAATATTATGCCCGCGGAAGAAAACGCCGATCTCGTTTTGGATTTGGGCGGACGGGGCTTCTTTAATCACAAGTAAGTCGGCGGCAGGGAGGCTTGCGTTTAAGTTATGTTCTTTTTCAAAAATAAGGTCATGCTGGCTGTCTCTCAGTTCCAGATGCATGGCGGCGATGAAGCCGGGATGTACCTGGATGTATGTGTCTTTCATAGGGGTTCCTCCGTATAAGGGATATCTTTAGAAAAATGGGTTAGCCTCTTCCTTGGAAAGGCCAAAGTTTTTCCTGACAGTGCTTTTCGCATCTTTTTCATTTATTATATATTATACCGCTTAATTTTTATCCTGGCAACAAGAAAGAAGGGGGCAAAAAGAAAGGTAGAAGCTTATTTTTGCCCTAAAAATGAAAAATATCTTGACACAAACATATAATAGGGGATATGATCAAACACTAGAGTGTATAAATATAAAACTAAGTGACAAAGGAGAACATAAACGATCATGAAAGCAATTTTGATTACCGGAGCAGCAGCTTTTATTGGCTCAAACCTGGCGAAACGGATTCTGTGCAGGGAACAGGGCCTCCGGGTAATCGGCATTGACAGCATGACAAATTATTATGACGTGGATTTGAAAGAAAACAGTTTATGGGAATTGGAGGGATCGGAGTTTTTTACATTTGTCCGGGGCAGTATCGCGGATAAACCGCTGGTTGGAGAGGTGTTTTTAAAGCATCAGCCGCATATTGTAGTAAATATGGCGATGCATGCTTATAGCAAGCTATATGGCATACCGAGCACGGGACTTCGGTTTTTTACGGTATACGGGCCGGCAGGAAGGCCGGATATGGCGTATTTTAAATTTACCAATAAAATGGTAAACGGGGAAAAAATCCAGATTTATAACTACGGGGACATGAAACGGGATTTTACGTATATTGACGATATTGTGACCGGGGTTATGAAAGTAATGGATCGGCCGCCGGTTGAAAACAGCCGGGGAGTGCGGTATAAAGTGTATAATATCGGTAACCATAAGCCGGAGGATTTGCTTTTTTTTGTGGAAACACTGGAACAGTGCCTGATAAAGGAAGGCGTGATAGAACAGCCGGCGGAGAAAGAATTTCTTCCGATGCAGCCGGGGGACGTCTATCAGACGTATGCGGATACCAAAGAACTGGAACAGGATTTTGGATTCTGCCCGGATACCCCGCTTAAGGAAGGGCTTGCCCGGTTTGCAAAGTGGTACCGGGAATATTATATGGGAAAGAAGGGGAGAGTATGAAAATAGCGATTGCAGGGACAGGCTATGTGGGCCTTTCGAACGCGGTGCTTCTTGCGCAGCATAATCAGGTGTGCGCGGTGGATATCATTAAGGAAAAAGTGGATTTGTTAAACCAAAGGAAATCGCCGATTATTGATAAGGAAATTGAGGAATATCTGGCCAGCAAGGATTTGGATCTGCGCGCGACGACGGACGGGGCGGACGCTTACCGGGACGCCGATTTTGTGATTATCGCAACGCCGACGAATTACGATCCGGTCAAAAATTATTTTAATACGTCTTCGGTGGAAGCTGTGATTGAACTGGTGCAGAAGACAAATCCTGACGCCGTTATGATTATCAAGTCAACCGTCCCGGTCGGATATACGAATTTGGTCCGGAAAAAATTCCAGACGGAAAATATTATATTTTCCCCGGAGTTTTTGCGGGAAGGGCATGCTTTGTATGATAATCTGTACCCTTCAAGGATTATTGTGGGCGCTCCGCTTTCGGACGGGCGTCTCCTTAAGGCGGCCCATACGTTTGCGGATCTGCTGCAGCAGGGGGCGATTAAGCAGGAAATTCCGGTGCGCTTTATGGATTTGACGGAAGCGGAATCGGTAAAGCTGTTTGCCAATACGTATCTGGCGCTGCGCGTGGCGTTTTTTAATGAACTGGATACGTACGCGGAAGTCCGTGGGCTTAATACGAAACAGATTATTGAGGGGATTGGGTTAGATCCGAGGATTGGCTCTTACTATAACAATCCTTCCTTTGGGTATGGCGGTTACTGTCTGCCAAAGGATACAAAACAGCTTCTGGCAAATTACGAGGACGTGCCGAATAATATTATCGGGGCTATTGTAGAGGCAAACCGTACAAGAAAGGATTTCATTGCGGAACGGATTTTGCAGAAGGCCGGATTTTCGGAAGGGGCAAAATGCGTGGTCGGCATTTTCAGGCTGACGATGAAGGTCAATTCCGATAACTTCCGCCAGTCGTCGATCCAGGGCGTGATGAAACGTTTGAAAGCCAAGGGCGTGGAGGTTGTCGTGTATGAGCCGAATTTAAAAGAAGAGCAGTTTTTTAACTCCAGGCTGGTGCGCGATTTGGATGAGTTTAAGCGGATATCGGACGTTATTGTCGCAAACAGGAGCAGCGCAGAACTTGCGGACGTGGAAGAAAAGGTGTATACCAGGGATTTGTATGCGCGGGATTAGCAGGGAAACAAGGTGTGAGATGAGTAAGAAAATAAATATCATGGGAATCTGCCTGGACAATTATTCGGTGCGGGAATCGCTGATGCGGCTGGATACGTATATGAGCAGTACGGTTTTGAATATCATAGAAACCGTTACGATGGAGCAGCTTATTCTGGCAGGAGAAAATCCGGCGATTAAAGAATGCTTAGAGCAGGCGGATCTTTGTATTATCGGGGAACGGGAAATCCTTACGGAAACGGGAACCGACAGCGCGCAGCGTGTGCGGGAGGTCTGCGGGCAGGAGTTTTTACAGGAACTGTTAGGCCGTGCGGAACGCAGCCGCAAACGTATTTTTCTGCTTGCAGAAACCGACGTAGAGATTGAGTATATGAAAGAAACGTTTGGGGGGCTGTCCGCAAAGTTTACGGCGGCGGGCTGTTATGCCGCAGAAACGTGCGGCGGCGATTTGGATGCGATTGTGAATGAAATTAACGGGGCGACGCCGGATGTGGTGATTTCGGCGCTTGCTTCCCCGATGGAAGAGGAATTTGTGCTTTCCCACAAGGACAAGGTGGGGGCGGGCATATGGTATGGGATCGGGAGTTCTTATGATTTGAAGAAAAAAAAGGTGGGAAGGACGATAAAAAAGCTGTTCCTGAAAGGAAGGCTGCGTCATTTTGTATCAAAATATGAAAGTGAAAATAAGGACAGGATCTAACGTATGAATTTATTGCATGAGAAACCGCTCTATGCGGAACTATTGCTGATTACGGCCGGAACGGCGGGGATTGCGCTTGGGATTCAGTGGTTTTATGATCCGGGCGGTTTCGTAACGGGCGGTTTTACCGGAATTGCCATTATTACAAAAGAACTTACGGCGGAAATGATAAAAGGAGGGCTGCCTTTGTGGCTGACCAACCTGGTTTTGAATATTCCCGTGTTTATTGCGGCGTTTCGGGTTATGGGCAGGAAGTTTGTAGCAAAAACGGTGTTTGCAACGTTTTTGCTTTCCGCCTGGCTGTATGTGATCCCTGCGGTCGATATGGCGCAGCAGGACTGGATACTAGCGTCCGTATTCGGCGGGGTGATATCGGGTACGGGGATGGGGCTTGTACTGCTGGCCAAAGCGACGACCGGGGGCACGGATATGGTGGCGGTTTTGGTTCAGCGCAGGCTGCGGCATTATTCCGTGGTTCAGATTATGGAAGCCATAGACGGGGCGGTTGTGCTCGCCGGGCTGTATGTGTTCGGCTTAAAGAGCGGCCTGTATGCAATGATTGCGATTTTTATTACGTCGAAAGTGTCGGACGCCCTGATGGAAGGGATGAAATACGCCAAGGCGGCGTTTGTCATTACGGAGCGGTATGAACAGGTGGCGCAGGCGCTGATGCATTCGTTAAACCGGGGCGTGACGGGGCTTAGCGCGACGGGGATGTATTCCGGCAGCAAAAAGTGCATGCTGTATTGCGTGGTTTCCAAAAAAGAGATTGTGGAACTCAAAGAAATTGTGGCAGGGATTGACAGCCGCGCATTTGTAATCGTATCGGACGCAAGGGAAGTCTTGGGGGAAGGTTTTCTGGAATACGGCCAAAAATCATAAAATTTGGGGAAATGCATAAAAAGTATTGCGTTTCCTCTTTCTTTTTTTGCAGTTTTCATATAAAATGATAAATAGGAATTTTAAGAAGGAGAATGGAATATGATTTCAAACCAGATATTGCAGAATACGATTGACGGCTTAAAGGGGATAGCGAGAATTGATTTGTGCATTATAGATACGGAGGGCAAAGTGCTTGCGGCCACGTTCCAGGAAGCGGAACGCTTCGTAGCGGCGGCAGAGAGCTTTGTAGACTCCCCTGCGGATTCACAGGTGATGCAGGGGTGCCATTTTTTCAAGGTGTTTGACGAGCATCAGCTTGAATACATCCTTCTTGCGGACGGGGACAATGACGATGTGTATATGGTGGGTAAGATCGCGGTGTTCCAGATCCAGAACCTGCTGGTTGCTTACAAAGAACGGTTTGATAAAGATAATTTTATCAAGAACCTTCTGCTAGACAACCTGCTTTTGGTGGACATCTACAACCGTTCCAAAAAGCTGCATATCGATACGGAGATACGGCGCGTAGTCTATATCATTGAGGCGAACCGGGACAAAGAAGGAACAGACCTTGAGAAAGTCAGGAGTATTTACGGCGGTAAGTCCAAAAATTTTGTGACGGCCGTAGATGAAAAAGATATTATTGTGGTAAGGGAACTGGCAGAGCATGAAACGTACGAGGATCTGAACAAGACGGCGGAGGTAATTTTGGATTTGTTCCGGGGGGAAGAACGGCAGGAAATCCATATCGCCTACGGTACGATTGTCGGCGATATCCGGGAAGTGTCCCGTTCTTACAAAGAGGCCAGGATGGCGCTTGACGTTGGGAAGATCTTTTTTAAAGAGAAAAATATTGTGGCATATTCCACGCTTGGGATTGGCAGGCTGATTTACCAGCTTCCGATACCGCTCTGCAAGATGTTTATCAAAGAAATTTTTGACAACAAGTCTCCGGACGACTTTGACGAGGAGACGCTTACGACAATCTACAAGTTTTTTGAGAACAACTTAAATGTGTCCGAGACGTCGCGCCAGTTATATATCCACCGCAATACCCTGGTGTACCGCCTGGATAAGCTGCAGAAGAGCACGGGGCTTGATCTGCGCGTATTTGAGGACGCCATTACATTTAAAATTGCATTGATGGTGGTAGAATATATGAAATACATGGAAGCTTTGAACTATTGATTGGAGGCATGGATGATTAAGCTTGAACACGTCAGCAAGGCGTATTCTGCCGGGATTCCGGCATTGAATGATGTGAATCTGGAAATTGGGGAAGGTGAGTTTGTATTTGTGGTGGGGGACAGCGGATCCGGGAAGTCTACGCTGATTAAGCTTTTACTAAAGGAACTGGAACCTACCGACGGCATGATTACCATTAACGGTAAAAAATTACATATGATCCGCCACAGGCAGGTTCCCAAATTCAGGAGGAATATCGGTGTGGTGTTTCAGGACTTCAGGCTGTTAAAGGACAGGAATGTATACGATAACGTAGCGTTTGCCCAGCGGGTCATCGGCGCTTCGGTCAGGGAGTCGCGCAAAAAAGTGCCGCAGATGCTTTCCATGGTGGGGCTTGCGCCTAAGTACAAGTCGTTTCCAAGAGAGCTTTCCGGCGGGGAGCAGCAGCGTGTGGCAATTGCGCGCGCGCTTGTAAACCGGCCGAAGATTTTGCTTGCAGACGAGCCGACCGGCAACCTAGACGCAAACAATGCATGGGAGATTATGAAACTGCTCGAAGAAATCAACGAACGCGGCACGACGGTGATTGTTGTTACCCACAATCTTGAGATTGTGAAAGTAATGAAAAAACGTGTCATTACGATTAAGAAAGGTGTCATCATTTCGGATGTAGACGGTGTGAACGATGAGGATTAGTACTTTTGCCTATACGTTAAAGCAGGGGATCAGCAATATCTGGCGCAACAAGATGTTTTCTCTGGCTTCGATTGCGACGATGTCCGCCTGTATTTTCCTGTTCGGCCTGTTTTTTGCCATTGTCACCAATTTTCAGGCCATGGTAAAGGAAGCGGAGTCCGGCGTGGCGGTTACCGTTTTTTTTGAGGAGGGGGCAGCGCCCGAGCAGATTGAGCAGATCGGAAAGGAGATTCGCAGCAGGATTGAGGTTTCCGAATATAATTTTGTTTCCGCTGAGGAAGCCTGGACGGAGTTTAAAGACGAGTATTTTGCGGGCAATGATGAAGCCGCCGCAGGCTTTGGGGAGGATAACCCGCTTGCGAATTCTTCCAGTTATGAGATTTTTCTGAATGACATTTCCATGCAGCAGGTTTTGGTGGATTACTTAAAAGGCTTAGACGGCGTAAGGGAAGTGCGCCATTCGGCTGCAGTAGCGAATACGCTTTCGGATTTTAACAGCCTGATCGGGTATATTTCGGTCGGCATTATCCTGATTTTGTTTTTGGTTGCTACGTTTTTGATCAGTAATACGGTTACGACCGGAATTGCTGTCCGCAGGGATGAAATCGGGATTATGAAGCTGATTGGCGCAACCGATTCTTTTGTGCGGGCGCCGTTTATTGTGGAAGGGATTTTAATCGGGCTGATTGGAGCAATATTGCCGCTGGCTCTTTTGTATTTGATGTACAACCGGATTACGCAGTATATAGAAGTGAAATTCAGTTTTTTAAGCAGGCTGATTACTTTTGTCCCGGCAAAAGGGGTATTCCATACTTTAGTCCCGGTGGCTTTAGTGCTTGGCGTGGGGATTGGATTTATCGGGAGCCGGATTACGATCCGCAAGCATTTGAATGTATAAGGTTTTGGTGGCGTTTATTTTGTAAAGAAAGGTTGGTTGATAAGATTGGATGACATGGATAACGAAGAATTAAAAGAAGAGCCGCAGCTTTTGCCAAAGCCCCGCAGAAACAAATTTAAAGCGGGTGTGATCACAGGCGTGTTCGCAACGCTGCTGGCGGGGATTGTGCTGTTTGTGTTTTTCACTACCATAACGGGAACTGTGATCAGCGTACAGCCCGGCGGTTCGGCAGAAAACCCGGCTTCGGTTCTAAGCGGCAAGGTGCTTTCAAAAATCAATGAACTGATTGGCTATATCAACTTGTATTTCTATGAGGACGTAGAGGACGAACGTCTTGCAAACGGCATTTATTCCGGCCTTCTGTCGAGCCTTGACGATCGGTATACGGATTATTATACCGAACAGGAATATGCGGATCTGCAGATTGCGGCTACGCAGAATTACTGCGGGATCGGCGCGGGGCTTTCGCAGGACCGGGAATCCATGGTGGTGACGGTCAGCCGCGTATACGAAGGCACTCCGGCTGAGGAGGCGGGCCTAAAGAAAGATGATGTGCTTGTTATGGTCGAAGATATTGAATCCACCAGTATGGAACTTTCGGATCTGGTGACCCATATCCGCGGGGAAGAGGGTACGGCGGTGCATCTGCAGGTTTTGCGGGAAGGGGAAGCGGATTACCTGGAATTTGACGTCAGGCGTGAAAATATCGACCTGCCTACGGTAGAGTATAAGCTGCTTGGCGATCGTATCGGGTATATTCATATCCTGGAGTTTGGGGCGCCTACCATAAAGCAGTTTGACGCTGCGGTTAAAGCTTTAGAGGGACAGGGGATGCAGGCGCTTTTACTGGATGTGCGCGACAATCCCGGCGGTATGATTAATGCGGTCAACGGGGTGCTGGACGCGATGCTTCCGGAAGGAACTATGGTTTATACGCAGGATAAATACGGGCAGCGGCAGACATATTCTTCGGATGAGGAACATCAGATGTATTATCCGACTGCGGTACTGATAAACGGCAACAGCGCGAGCGCTTCGGAAATTCTTGCGGGCGCTATCCGGGATTTTGAATACGGGACGTTAATTGGCACAAAGACGTTTGGCAAAGGCGTTGTACAGTCGATTATTCCGCTCAGCGACGGGGATGCGATTAAACTTACGACGGCCAAATACTATACGCCTAAGGGAGAGAATATCCACGGCACGGGAATCGAGCCGGATATTGAACTGAAATACGAATACCTGGGCGAGGCGCAGGGGGAATACGACGAACTGAAAGACAATCAGGTACAAAAGGCAATTGAAGTATTGGAAAAGGAGATTTCTGCACAGCAATGATGCATATAAAACAAAACGGCAGGTATCTGTGGCTTGCGGCTGCAATTCTGTGGATGGCGCTTGTATTTGGGTTCTCGCACCAGAAGGCGGCAGAGTCCAGTGAAATCAGCGGTTCGGTCACATACCGTATGGCGGAGGGAGTGAACCGGGTATTTGGCCTAGGGTGGGAAGAAGAGGCCTTAACCCGGTATGCGCAGCTGCTGGAGCATCCGGTGCGCAAAGCGGCGCATATGACGGAATTTGCGGTTCTGGCGTGTATTTTGCTGGGGAATTGTTTCCAGTATACCGGTTTAAGGAAGAAAGCTTATCTGTGGGCATGGCTTGGCACAACGGCCTATGCGGCGACGGATGAATTTCATCAATTATTTATCGAGGGGAGATCGGGAGAGTTTAAGGATGTCTGCATAGACAGCCTGGGGGCGTGCATCGGGCTTTTGGCGGCAAGATGCGCGATTTGGATTTGGGGAAATATTTTTTATAGAAAGAGGTGACATAAATGGTTGAATTAGACCAGTTCAAAGTAAAATTGAACGCATATAAAAAACCATTGGTGGAAGTGAGGGATTCACTTTGACTTAGCTGCAAAAGAGCAGCGTATCGAGGAATTGGAGCGGGAGATGGAAGCACCCGATTTTTGGGATCAGGTGGAGGTTTCCCAGCAGAAAATGAAAGAACTCAAAAGCCTTAAGGATGATGTGGCGACATTTGCGAAATTAAGCGGCCAGTTTGAGGACATTGAGACTTTAATTGAAATGGCATATGAAGAAAACGACGCGTCCCTGGTGGAAGAGGTAGAAACGGAGTTTGCCGAATTTGAACAGACGCTGGAGGGCATCCGTATGAAGACGCTTTTGTCCGGGGAATACGACAGGGACAATGCGATAGTATCCCTGCACGCTGGGGCGGGCGGTACGGAGTCGTGTGACTGGGCGGCGATGCTCTACCGGATGTTTACGCGCTGGGCGTCGGATAAGGGGCTTGGCGTCGAAGTTTTGGATTCGCTGGACGGGGATGAAGCAGGTATCAAATCCATAACGTTTCAGGTAAACGGAGAAAATGCTTACGGTTATCTGAAATCCGAAAAGGGCGTGCATCGTCTGGTGCGGATTTCCCCGTTTAACGCGGCGGGCAAGCGTCAGACGTCGTTTGTGTCCTGCGACGTGATGCCGGACATTGAGGAGGATTTGGATATTGAAGTAAAGGACGAAGATATCCGGATCGATACGTACCGTTCGAGCGGCGCGGGAGGACAGCATATCAATAAGACGTCTTCGGCGATCCGTATTACGCATTTCCCAACCGGGATTGTGGTGCAGTGCCAGAATGAACGCTCCCAGCATATGAATAAAGATAAGGCAATGCAGATGTTAAAATCTAAGCTTTACCTGTTAAAGCAGCAGGAGAATGCAAAAATTGCGGCAGGCATACGCGGGGAGGTTACGGAAATCGGCTGGGGCAACCAGATCCGTTCGTACGTGATGCAGCCGTACACAATGGTAAAGGATCACCGTACCGGAGTGGAAACCGGAAATGTGGACAGCGTGATGGACGGCAAAATCGATCTGTTTATCAACGGATATCTGAAATGGCTGTCTTTGGGCGCTCCTGCAAACAAAGAGGATGAATTATGATATCAAAAATAAGAAAATTAGCGGCCGTTTTCCGGGGGATTTTTCTGTGCGCGGCGATGACGGTATGTCTGTTTTTCTGCGCTTTGGACGGGATGGCGCAAGAAACGGGGAACGGCGCAGCCGTGACGGTTTTAGATGATGCGAATATTTTGATGGAGGAGGAAGCGGACTGGCTGAAAGAAATAGCCGGGACGCTTTCTAAAGCAAGCGGCTGGAATATTGTGGTCGCTACCTGCAGCGACGCAGGAGGGAAGACGGCGCAGACGGTCTGCGAAGAATATTTTAACCGCTATACGGCAGGAGACGACGGCATCAGCTGTCTGGTGGATTTGGACAACCGGGAACTTTATCTGGCGACCGCGGGCAAAGCCCAGCTGTATCTGACGGATGCCAGGCTGGATGAAATTCTGGAAAAATCCTATGCCGCGGCCGAACAAGAAGATTACGCGCAGGCGCTTTACCTGATGCTGTATGAGTCGGATCAGGCGCATACGAAGGGGATACCGGAGAATGTAAAGATTGCGGAAGAACCGGACGGCATGGGATTGGTAAAGAGCCTGGGTTCTCTGGCGGGCTCAATATGCCTGGCCGGCGGGATTATATGGGCGGTTGCCAGAAGGAGGCCTTCTGGCGGCCAGCTTCCCAC
>CAJTLD010000081.1 GCA_910577065.1 uncultured Lachnospiraceae bacterium
AGGTATGGATATCCTTGTAAAAAAAGTGTCAACCGATATTGACAATATCATTTAATGCCCATCCTTCGGTCAGCGCAATTCCGGATCAATTTGCACGACAGGGGGGAGTATGGTTATGCTCCCGTCTGCCCCAAACGTGTATCCTGCCATCCCTGGTATGCTTCCTCTCTTTTTGGCATGGTGGATCGTGTTGTGACATTCCTGACAAACGTATTTTAAGTTGCTAAAACCAAGGGATATGTCTGGGTTGTTTATGCTAAGTGGCGTCAGTTCTTTCTTATGGTGGACGATACACCCTGTTCGTGTGCCGCATTCTTCACACATGCCTCCGTCACATGCCCTGCGGTGCGCTATGTATGCCATGCGGCATTTTTCCCATGACTTGGACAGGTAGAATTTTTTTGCGAACGGTTTGCTCATATGCCCTTCCCCTCCCTGGTTTATGATACACTTTTGTCATTTTAGCAATTATAACACATCCAAACCGTCAAAACCGTCGTTTTTCAAATTTCTTTCATTTTTTTCCAAAAACCTGTCATGCTTCCTTCTGCAGCTGTTTTCTGTATAACGCTTCCTGCTCCCATACAGGCCGTTCATATGCTGCGCCACCTGCACCCAGTTCAGGTTTTCAATGTAATACAAGGACAGAATGTTGCGCGCTTCTATGTCCTGGATGCTGCATATGTATTCTTCCACGCAGGAGGATAATTCCAAAAGTTCTAGTTCCTCCTGCTGCAATGCTGCTTTCTTCGCCGTAAGCGCCATCTTTGCCCTGCTGTATTCCGGATATGGGAATCCTGTTACTACCGCAGTCCCGAGCGGCTTCTTGCCTTTTTTCCCTTTGGTGACGGAGTCTGCGACGCAATAGCCGTTACTGCCCATTTCGTC
This sequence comes from uncultured Lachnospiraceae bacterium, assembly GCA_910577065.1. GTDB lineage: Bacteria > Bacillota > Clostridia > Lachnospirales > Lachnospiraceae > Roseburia_B. Next base: position 889 of record CAJTLD010000081.1, read on the forward strand.
CAGCTTCTTTGTAAGTTTTTCTATTGACTGCCTGATGTATTTCACCCTGGCAAGCGCGTCCGAATACTGCTGTAGTATCTGTTTGTCCATCCTGCTGCCTCCTGCGATTATTTGTATATGCCCATACCCCTGGCCAATGCAAAGCCATATTCCCGGTTTGCCCCTGCCGAGCCCTCCCATCCGCCTAACATACAGATAGCGTCACATGCGGCAAGCAATCCCATGCATACCCCCATGTACTCTTCATGGGAAAATCCTCCCGGAAGTCTTTCCAGCAGCCTTGCAGGGTTAATCACGCTATATCCCTCTTCCGTTAATCTGTCTTCCACTTCCTCGAACCGCTTTATATAATCGTCAGTCCCGCTGATTGGCCCTGACAAATAGAGCCTTAGGCCTTTCCCTTGCTTCTCTGCTCTATTGTCCATATACTGCTGCCGTATTGCTTTTATTGCTATTTCAATGGCTTTACAGTCTGCTTCCCAGATCTCCCCCTCTTCTTCTTTCCCTCGCATGCACATACAATGTGCATACAAACTTTCCAACTGTGAAATCGTTTTCTTGGCATCCTCCGTTATACCTGCTCCTTTTATTTCCCCCAACTCCCTGCTTCCCATAAGCCGACTTCCTTTCCTGCTTAACTATCACTCTCATATTCCCCACATAAATAGCTGTGTGGCGTTTCTATCCCATATTCTTCTGCTTCCCCGTTGTTGCAGACCCAGCCTTCTTCCCCTGGTATCTCACTCTTTACATGATATTTACATTTCCCACAACATTCCCTACGCATTATTGCTCTCCTTCCATAATCCTTTGATGGCTTTCTTTCGTTCTATCCATGATACGCTTCCCATTTTCTTGAATACCTCTTCAACGGCTATTACAATCGTTTCTTTTATTTCTTTTGATACTGGCATACTATCGCTCCTTCTTATTTTTTACCCCCAGAGTTATCACAAAATTTCCCTTGGACCATCCCATACCATGTATCCTGTATTCTCTGTTTCCAACCTTTCTATCTCTTCATCTTCTATCATGTGCGCCTTTTCTTTCGCATCCTGTAACGAATCTGCATTTATGGTTATTTTTTTAAATAATGCATACTCTACTTCATATTTTCCCATTTTTCTATCCGCCTCTTTCATCATCCAGCCACTTCCCATATGCCCGCTGATTTCATTCAATTCTGCCTGTAAACAGCTATTCAGCCGTTCCGCATATTTCACTGTGTTTCCACGACATTCAAAATCTTTTCAGTCGCCTTTCCCCAGAAAATACGAACAAAATCGTCAAGAGTGGCAAACTCCTTATCAGCCGTCAAGCCAATTTCATCAGCACTTCTCATAATTGTTTTCATCCCTGATTTATCCATTTCTTCCAACGTCTCATATACAATTTCAGAAACAATTTCTTCTGTTCCGCTGTATTCACATCCCAAAGAAAGGTTTTCCCTTAATTCTTCTATATCTGTTTTATTTAATTTTCCCATCCTATTCGCTATACCCCCTTTCTAATTCTTTCAATGCGGCTTTGGCTTCTTTGTAAGTGGAAAAAACAGATTTTCCGAAATCGTCAATAAAATATTCATCCTCCAAATCATCAATAAACATGATTTCCTCTTTAAAAATACAAATTTTTATAATCTCAAAATCTATAACCTTACCCACATACTTATTTGGCAAATATATCTTGTCCCCCACCGCAACTGGCAATTTTGGCAGTTTCCCTTGTTCTTCTAAGCCTTCATATTCGTCTAATTTTTCTGCCATCCGCAACAGCAATTCAGCCGTTCCTTCAATTTCCTGCCCATAAGGCTGCTGCCCATATGACCTTGCGTATATTCTTGCTTTATCGCTTAATTTCTTCATATTTCCCTTTCCCTCCAAAATCCCCCTCCTGTAGCATAGCAACCCATTCCTCTAATGTTACCTGCGTTTCCCTGTGGGATTCTTCTACTTCTCTCCTTACCTTTCGGATTACCTTTGCAAGCAGGTTTATGCCACACCTTATCCCTTCATCCTGGCATCCGCGGTACTGGTGCGCTAATGCGCTCCATGCATTGTTTAGGCTCATTACTACTTCCATGTCTGTCATTTTAACATCCTCCCTCTATAGCCTTCCTGGCCTCCCCTGTACAATACTTATCCATGTAGTAATCCATATTCGGGATACTAATCCCGAGATTCCCAAATTCATTCAGCCATCCCAGAACAAACCAATAACCTAATCCGTCTTTGCTTGGTTGCCACATTCCGCTTTGGGAAAACTCACCGCCACGCATGACGTAATCACATAATTTTGGCTCTTGCTCGGATAGCATTACAAACCTCTGTTTGTCCTGCGTGATGCCAAATCCGCAGAAGATACATCCCGTTCTCTTGCAGCCTTCCGTTTCATACTGGCATCCCCTGTAATCCCTCAGGTAATCATGGATGTTAATTTGCCCGTCAATTCCATCATTTTTCACGACTACTTGACCGTATGCTTCCGCAATGGTAAGGCTGTATTCATGTATGTATGTGAGTACATCCTGCTCTGTCCAAAAAGACATAGGATTAGAGGACTTCTGTTTTTTATCATCCCAGGCATTGCAGCCGTATTTCATCCACCTCTGCCTTCTTAACCTGCTTTCTTCCGCCATTGTCGCAAGTATAATTTTTCTTTTTGTTTTTCTCTCATAACTCCTTGCAGGATTTTTCTTCATTATTTTGCAGCACCTATCAGAAATATTAAATGGGGCGTCAAGCAGAAATTTGTATGCAGATACATCAAACTGGCTTTTCTTCCCGTCATCCAACGGGGCATAATGCCCTTTTCCTAATATCCTGTCAATGCGGAACTGATACGAACCGTCGTTTCTCTTTAATCCAATCCGTGCCTCTTGAACTACTTGCGACACTTCCTTTCCGATAACCGGATACCCATACTTGATAATTACATCCCGGAAATTCATTGTTGGTCTCAGTTCCGTCACATTCTCTTTTGATAATGCAAACTGCCTGACTGACGGGTATTCCAAGCCTGTGTTTACAAAAACCGCCTCAATGCCCGGGTAATCTTTACGGACTATATCAAGCAAGACTGTACTGTCCTTTCCCCCTGAAAAACTGACATATACGCCATCCTCGCCAAACCTGTCTACCCACTCCTTTATGCGCCTGCGCGTCATCTGGACTTTTGCAGGCAGCGCAAGCGATTGCATCTGCCGCAAGTCCCCAATTGTATGCTTATTTTCCATCCCTGCCCTTACCATGACCTCCACAAAATTTTTACCAAATCCCGGGCAGTTCCATCTGCCCCAGGCCTGGATCATAATTCATCCACAATATTTCCCGCTTTTTACTGCATACCTGCGAATAGCAGGTTGTCTCTCTGCGGTACCAGCCCTTTAACCGGCTGTTGTATAATTCGCTGTCATACCCGGACAGCGCCACAGGGCCTTTGTGCGCCAGCAGAACGTCCAGCAGGTCGTTTTGTGCCTGGTCGTCCATTTCATGCCGGTACTGCTTTCCATGCCTGGCGCTTAATACATACGGCGGATCCGGATATATAAGCACATTCTTATAGTTGAACCGCTGTATCAATTCAACCGCAGGCCGGTTCTCAATCTGAACCCCTCTGAGCCGCTCAGCCGCTTGTATAATCTTTTCCGGAAGGTTGCACCAGTCCTGCGCTGCATAGGCGCGCTCCCTGCCCTGTATGTCATTCTTCCAGCCCACTTTTTCCCCGTTTGTCCGGAAGCCATGTCCCATGTTTAAGCGGATGTAAAAATTTACGGCTCTTTGGAAGCTGTCCTCTGGGACGGCCGCAAATGCATCCTCATAGACCTTCCTGGCATATGGCGTAAAATATATCTCTCTGGCCAGCCGTTCCGGATCCCGTTTGATCCACTCAAACAGGTTGACAACATTCCCGTCCATGTCGTTCACCGTCTCAATATGCGACCTGGGCTTGTTGAATAATACGGCCCCGGATCCGAAGAATGGCTCCAAGTAGCTGTGGTGCTCCGGGAAGAAACCGATGATCCATTTTGCAATGCTCCATTTGCTTCCCGGATATTTCATGACTGCTTTCATTTCTTCCTCTCATATTTTAAAAATTCCACCAGCTCCGTTTCACTGGACGGATGTTTGTTATACTTCTCATGCCTCTGCCATTTCCCGTAACACCCGGTCTTGTCCTTTGGCGGTTCCGGCCCTCCTGTCCCCTAAAAATACGATTTACCATAACGCGCCCGGAACTCCTCCCTGCTGCCTACCTTCGCCTCGTATATTGCCTGCCCGAGCATCTTTGAAAGCTTCTCCGCCATGATGTTATCATGTATCCTTCCTGTTACCCTCCCTATATTATGGCATTCATTGCACGCTGGCACCTTTAGCCCGTCCTGCTCCGCCAATTCCCTGACGCCGTTCCCGAACAATAAATGATGTTCACACTCCGCTGGTTTCCCGCAGAATATGCATATCCTATTATAATTTGTTACAATCCCTCCTGTGGCCATATATGCCCTCCTTTCCCAGCCCCCAACAGCCCCATTGGGCATCTTGTGGATAACTGCCTTCCCATTTAGTAAAATCAAGCTTTTCCTGCACTTTCTCCCTCTCACCCCTCCAAAACAACCCGGAACGGCCTCCCTTTTAGTATTTTCAATACTTCCAGCCATTCCGCACGGTTTGCCACCGCTTCCCCTTTGGCCGTCATCCAGCCGGACTTTGCCCACTGCACCGCCCTCCCGTCCATCAGTGTTACGGCGATATACCGGGACATGGTGTGGATTGTCAGCGGGCATGGGCGCGTTATCCTGCCTAACGCTTCCGTGAGGGCGGCCAGTTCCGCCTGGTGGAGCGTCGCTTCCATTTCCATTTCCCCATGCCGCCACTTAGGCCCCGACACTGTCCCGGCCATAAGGCTATAAGAAACCTTCCGGCGCATTTTCTTTGGGCACCGGCTCCCTGCCGAAATATAGACATGCACTTCCATATCATTCACGCCCCCTCCCGCCCAGAGGCAGTTCCGTATAATACATATAAGACCAGCCTGTAACCTTGTTTACCCCAATGCGGATGCTGTCTTTGTCTATGTAATAGCCGGGCGTCGGTTTCGGCCCTTCCTTGACGGCGCGTTCCATTGTGCGCCTTGTATACCTTTTCTGCTCATCCGGCTTTGGCCGCTTTAGGTTCCTTGAGGTTGAAAAGCTGTAATTTTCACCCGTAATCGCTTCCAGGCCCTTCCCGCTTTTTTCTTCTGGCGGCAGCTTTGACATGTAATCGGCCAGCTTTCTATACTGCCCCTCCTCATACAGCGTCTTAAAATAAGGGTGACCATGCACCCAGTGCTTCGCTACCAAGATGTCCGTCCCTTCGATCCGGTTTAGCACCATGTGGATGTGGATCCCCCCTCTTTTTCCGATTTCTATGACCTGCATCCATTTGAATGCGCAGTTTTTTTTCCCGTATGCCCATTTTATCCTCTTCCTGAATTTTTCAACGTCATGCTTTACTTCATCCATCTGCTTCCCCTTCCCGTTTTTATAGGTCAGCGTCAGCCAGTAATCCCCATACTTGAAATTCAGCCCGATTGTCCTGCGTAGTTTCTTTGCTTTGTTCATCCGGTTATACAGTCTCATCTGTTCCGGCGTTGGCTTCGCCCTTTTCTGGCGTTTCTCTCCTTTCTTCCCAAAATTGCCCGCATATTTATATTCGTGCTCAATCCATCCACCGATCCGGTATACTTCGTGGTAAAACCCCATAATTTCCTCCTAACTTTAATAGCTGTAACAAGTTACAAAATGGGGCTAAAAGCCCCATAAACGCTTGATTTTTTGCCCCACCTGTGTTAAAATTAGGATATGTACTGCAAATACATACCTATAGTCCATACGGTTGGCCAGGCTGACCGTACGTTACCCCTGGCCATGCGCACGCATGGCCATTCTTTCCCTTCGGGCTCTTTCCAGTTCTTTTTCTAATTCCATGCTGCTGTCGCTTAAAAAATAGAACGTCCCGTCAATGTCCTTAAAATAGTGGTGCGTATCGTCCCGTTCCCGCCTGCTCCCTATGTACTCCGGATCCAAAGGCTGGTTATTTGCTCCGATGCTCCATGCTTCCCCAACGGCCCCTCCAAGTTCTTCCTTTGTCTTTAGCTGGACGCCATGCGCGGAAAGCATGTGCTCACACCTATTTTTTATGCTGTATCTCAAGTTCCCTCGCCCGTTCCATGATTTTTTGTACATAAACTTCCAACTCCTCCTTTCCGCCGCGCCCCTGCGCGCCTTCCATGCCGTAATAAGCCGCTAATGCCTCCCCAATGTCTTTGTATTCCCTGGACAGCCCCATCAGGGCTTGTCCCACCCCGTCCGGGTCTCCCTCTGGTTCCTGGCCTATGACTGCCATAATAAGTTCCGGGCAGATGTTATACTCCTCCCCCGCCTCCTCACAGCTTTTGGCATATCCCCGCTGCATTGCTGCCCCCGCAGAAACCTCGTTTACTTTTACCATGCAGGCAATTATGGCGGAAGCCATTGCGGCCATTGCCAGCCCGCCCAGCAATTCTTTTACAATTCTGTTTTTCATACCATTCCCTTTCCCCATCCGCATAAAACGGGCGGCGGCGTTTTAGGAAGATCTATTTCTGTAAAGAGGAGAAAATCATGTGGTTTTACCTGTTATCCCGCCGCCACCTTTTTTATACGGATGGTCTGTATTCTTTTTTATGCTTGTCCAATGGTTACCGCTTACGCGGTAATTACTTCACCCCCAAGGCCTTTTTCAATAAGCTGCCTGCAGAGTTTCTTTTTTATTTCTTCCCTTTCTTCCTCTTCCATGTCGTCCATGTTGATTGGTTCCCCGCCCTCTATGGATACATAAAAAGAGTATGTCATCTTCTTTCCCCTGCTCATACGTCCTCCTTCTTCTCTTTCCTTATTTCTTATATTCCAAATGCCTGGCCATGTTTCCAGTATCCTTATATCTTGTTCTTTCCATATTGCTTTTGTGCAAAACAATATTTTGCCTGCGGTTTTTACTAAAATTACTTTTGATGGATCGCACATGAATCTTTTTTCCCGGCTTGCATCGGATGACACTTTGCCTGCATCCTCAATTTGCGTTGATGGATCTTAAATAAATCTTCCAGGGCATCCCAATTTGAAATACTGCCAAGTAACTCACCGCTTTCTATCCTCTGATAACTTCTTACCGTTATTCCAAGGTATTCCGCTACTTGCTTCTGTGTCATGCCCGCCCTCTGGCGGGCTTCTTTTAGGTTTTTTCTCATGTCTTTTTCTTCCTGTAATCTTTAAAAATGCATTCCGTTAATTCCTTTAGTTCCTCTGCCAGTTCATTTGTCATGATTCCAAGAAGGGTGAATGCCCATTCAAAGTCTGATTTTTCTTCTATTTCCTGGCAAAATATGGATATGTATAGTGCTCCCTGCAGACTGTTTGTCATTTTTGCTTTCGTCTGCAATTCTTCGATTTTGTGCGCGACTTCCCTTTTTGACATTGAATCCACCTCCCTGTTACGTGCGTTTCGCACCTTATATTTATTTATAATATACAGTACAATTTGCACGTAGTCAAGTATTTTTTATGTACATTTTGCACGTAGCAAAAGGAGGATATTATGTTTAACAAACGTCTTCGTGAAATGCGTATGAAACGTGGTTTCACCCAACAGCAATTAGCCGATTCCGTTGATATCGCCTTGCGTACTTATCAATGTTATGAAACAGGAACCCGTACACCCTGTTATGATTTGCTTATTCGCATCGCCAATATTTTAGATGTTTCCCTTGATTACCTCATGGGACGGGATGAGTTCATGAAAGTTCACGCAATATCCTTTGATGAATACCTGTGATATCTTCCAATGTATCCCAAATAGTAAAATCCCCTGTACGATCCCCTGTTTCTATATTCTGGTAATACCTGATACTAATTTCTAATCTATCTGCCATCTGTTGTTGCGTTATGCCCGCCCTCTGGCGGGCTTCTTTTAGGTTTTTTCTCATGTCTTTTTCTTCTTATAATCCTTAAAAATGCATTCCGCTAATTCCTTTAGTTCCTCTGCCAGTTCATTTGTCATGATTCCAAGCAGGGTGAATGCCCATTCAAAGTCTGATTTCTCTTCTATTTCCTGACAGAATATGGATATGTATAGTGCTCCCTGCAGGCTGTTTGTCATTTTTGCTTTCGTCTGCAATTCTTCGATTTTGTGCGCGACTTCCCTTTTTGACATTGAATCCACCTCCTTAATTATGATAAAATGAAGTATTACTACACTGTTCTATCTGCATTACGTAGCTTAACTACGTTTTAATGCCATTATATACGTAGTTAAGCTACGTGTCAACATTTTTTTAGGAGGATATATGAATTTCAATGAACAATTAAAAAACGAAAGAAAGTCTCACAATTTCACTCAACAATATGTTGCAAATGAAATCGGTGTGTCATTGCGCGCCTATCAGCAATACGAACAGGGATTATATGAACCCAATATTGAAAAATTAATTAAATTAGCTGATTTATTTGGAATTACTGTCGATCTTCTTATTTGCCATGGGGAATAATTCCCTTAATTTGCGTTGATGGATATTGAATAAATCTTCCAAATTATCCCAGTGTTCTATTTTCCCTTGATATTCGCCAGCTTCAATTTGTTGGTAGGCTCTAACTGTGATTCCCAAATACTCTGCCATCTGCTGTTGCGTCATGCCCGCTTTCTGGCGGGCTTCTTTTAGGTTTTTTCTCATTTTTATAAACCCTCTTTACAATACGTGTTATACGTGCTATACTATTTTTGTAAGGAGGTGGAACATGAAAGACAAAGACTTATTAAAACTTTTGAAGAAAAATGGTTGGAACGTAGTCAGAATCAACGGTAGCCATCATGTTCTTCAAAAAGATGGGAAAACTACAGTGGTTCCCCTGCATGGCAAAGATGTTCCTACTGGCTTACTCAATAGTATTCTTAAGGAGACAGGGCTTAAATAGCCCTTCTCTCCGCAAATCACAAGGAGGTATGTTTATGTTATTTGTATATCCCGCTATCTTCCACAAAGAAGATGATGCATATTGGGTTGAATTTCCTGATTTAGAGGGCTGCCACACTTTCGGCAGTTCCATCAACGAAACCATGGAAGCGGCACAGGAAGCTTTATCCGCTTATCTTCTCACCCTGTTGGAGCAGGAAAAAGCGATTGCCCCTCCCTCCGATATTTCTGCCTATCATGCGGATGACGGTTTTTCCTCCCTTGTATCCTGCAATATTAACCAGTACAAGGATACAAAGGCAGTAAAAAAGACTTTAACCATTCCGTCGTGGCTTAATGACCGCGCTGTTTCTATGGGAATAAACTTTTCACAAGTATTGCAGGAAGCGCTTCTCTCTAAAATACAGGTATAGTTACTAATGTTTCTAGGTGTTCCACTACTTTCTTCTGTGTCATGCCCGCTTTCTGGCGGGCTTCTTTTAGTTTTTTTCTATCCATGTTCACTTTTTTCCTTATCGCCTTCCCCCATACAGTCAATCTGTAATTCTGCCAGTTCTGCCGCTTTCCGGTATGCCTGTGCATATTTGTTATCCCCGTGTGTTTTTCTTACCTCTTCTATGAAATCATTCATTTTTCCCAAAAAACATCCACATCTGACAGTAATCCCATTATCTTTATCCCGGAAAAATGTTGTGTAATCATTTCTACTTCCTACCGGCCCCACTGTTAATGCATGGTTTTTATTGCAAACACAGGCATCACTGCAAACCCGGGCATTGCCGCAAACCTGGGCATTGCCGTAAACCTGGGCATTGCCGCAAACCCAGGCATTGCCGTAAACCTGAGCATTGTTGTAAACCCGGGCATTGCCGTAAACCCGGGCATTGCCGTAAACCCGGGCATTTCCGTAAATCCGGGCATTGCCGTAAACCCAGGCATCGTTGCAAACCTGGGCATTGTCGTAAACCCGGGCATTGCCGCAAACCCAGGCATCGTTGCAAACCCGGGCATTGTCGTAAACCTGGGCATTGTCGTAAACCCGGGCATTGTCGTAAACCTGGGCATTGCCGTAAACCTGGGCATTGCCGTAAACCTGGGCATTGCCGCAAACCCAGGCATCGCCCTTATGTGAAAGGTTTTCTTCTTTTTCTATCCAACCTCCCAGTTCCCCGGCTTGCACACCTTTTAAATCCTGTACTGCTTCAATCTGATGCAATATCACTAAGCCCAGAACTGTTTTTATTTCTTTTGTTTTTCCTGTAAACTTATATTTTTCCATTCTTCATCCTTTTCCTTCCCTCTATGCTTCCTGGAACTGCCTGTCCCCTGACTTCCCTTAAAGCATTTTTTTACTACCTCTTCGTCTTGCAAATTCCTTTGTTCTCTCCTATACTGTTCTTACAGGCTGTTGCCGCAGCCGAGTACATAAGAAAGGAGGTTTTAGTTATGTCCAAAGAAGAAATTGCTCTGGAACTTACCAAATTGTCATATCATGAAATCAGTATAGGAAACAATTCCGATGTCGAATATGACAAAAAGAAATTGGTCACCGATGTGTACAATTACATTTACAGTAATATCCAAATCGAAGAATAGCGTGGATTTTTATCATGCAATCAGTAATTCCTATTAGTTCTTCGTTGTTACAATCCTTAGACTTCTCCACCAGTAATGCAAACTGCTGATGGAGAAGTTCTATTTCTTCGCCCTCTATGCTGCGTTTTCCTTCTTTCACTCGCATTTACCTCCCCTCTTGGCTTCTTCGCTTTTTCTGTGACTTCACTTAAATTATACAATATTTCCAATATCTATATTTTTATATTGATTTTCCAAATTTTTCATTTTATAATTAAAATAAAATTTTAATAAAAGGAGGAAAACCAATGTTTACGTCTCGTGAAAAAGAATACTTAAAAGGTCTTGTGTTCTCTGCATTGGAAACTTTACAAGACAATAATTTTAAAAACTCTAGCAACCCAAACAATCTCAAAGATTCTTTTGAGGAATATGTGTCTGACTATTTCCACCACTACCCTCTAAC
>CAJTLD010000082.1 GCA_910577065.1 uncultured Lachnospiraceae bacterium
CGTTTCCGTCGGTTGCGTCCGCATTCGGGTACGTAAACGGGATACTTTAGAGCCGCTTCATCCTGTTACGCAGCGAACGCCGCATCCCCTGTCCTCTGGCTGACGGACCTTTTCCAACATGGTTCGCTGTAGTATTAGAGCGTGCTTGAAAAATGATTTCCCGGAATGCAAAAAAGGGCATATCCTTCTGAATATACCCTCATTCCACTCCATATAAATGCCGCATCCCGCTGGCCGTTACCAGACTACGCTTCCTTTTACATCCTCGCCCATGCCCTCAATCACGGCGCGCGCTAAATCCGCCTGGGCTTTGTGGGTAATGATAACGCAGACCTCTTTGGCGCGGTGAAACTGCCTGCGCTTTCTTAAGGATACCTTTTCCCACTTCTCCGCGTATGGCACCCCGGCCTTCATCAAAGCATTCATAAGCTTCTCTTTTGCTTTCACATCGGTTACGCTGCATAGTTCTATGTCTGTTGCAAGTTCCATTTTCATCAACTCCGACTTAAATTATATACCTTTTTTTGTAAAAAGGCAATTTATATTTTTCATCCGAAACAGTTTATGCTATATTAATACCAGTACTGCATGCGGACTTTCAATACATTATATTACAAGGAGGTATAAAACTATGTTCTGGGATACGCATATGCACTGCCGCTTTTCCGGCGACAGCGACGCCGATCCAAACGAAATGGCTTTGGCTGCCGCCCAAAAAGGGCTTGCCGGGATCTGCTTTACGGATCACATCGACTGGGATTACCCCGGCCCTACGCCTTTTTCCTTTGATCCGGATGAATATTTTCGTACACTTTCCGCCCTGCGCAGCCAATACAAAGAAAAGCTTTTCATCGGTATTGGCGTGGAACTTGGCTTGCAGCCGCATTTAAAAGAACGATATGCGGCGCTTACCGCGCAATGGGATTTCGACCAGGTAATCGCCTCTTCACATGTGGTGCACGGATTTGACCCGTACTACCCCCAATTTTACATTGGAAAAACAGAACGCGAAGCTTACCGGGAATATTTTGAATCTATCTTGGAAAATCTGGCCGTTTTCGAAGACTTTGACGTATACGGGCACATTGACTATGTAGTCCGGTACGGGCCAAACAAAAACCGGGATTACTCTTATGAAAAATACAAAGACATAATAGATGAAATTCTGCGCACGTTGATTGCTATGGGCAAGGGCATTGAGATCAATATGGCCGGCTTCAAATACGGGCTTTTACACCCAAACCCGACAGAAGAAATATTAAAGCGTTACCATGAACTTGGCGGGGAAATCCTCACTACCGGGGCAGACGCGCACCTGCCCGGGCATGTGGCTTATGATTACCCGAAGCTGGCCGGGCTTTTAAAGGCCGCAGGTTTTGGCTATTATACGGTATTCCAAAAAAGAAAGCCTGTGTTTTTCCCCATTTAACAAAGCCGCCTATTTGGCGGCTTTTTCTTCTTCCTCTTCCTTTTGGGCCAGTTCATATGCAATCTTCACATGCTCCTGTTCCTCCAAAGTCTTTATAAATACCGCAAATATCTTTTCAAAGTCCATGCTTTTGCCTCGCTTTGATCGTTTTAAACCCCGGAATATATTTTATGAGCGGCTGGTTGTACAACTTGCCGCATTTTTAGAAAAGATACCGCTGTTATTTTTATCAGCGTTCCTCAATATAATCATACAAAGGAGTGGTGTCATATGAGCCAAAAAGAACGATGCGCTATTTATATCCGCGTCTCAACCGCAGAACAGCAGATGCACGGAAAAAGCCTGCAGGCGCAGAAAGAATTTCTGACGAATTACGCAGCCGAACATGGAATGCAGATTGTAGACACATACGCGGACGAAGGGAAAACCGCGCGCAAAGAATTAAAAAAACGCCGGGAAATCCACAGGCTGATTACCGACGTAAAAAATGCCAGAATAGACGTAATCCTCTTCTGGAAAATGGACCGATGGTTCCGAAATGTATCGGACTTTTACAAAATCCAGGATATTTTAGACGAGCACCATGTCAGATGGATTGCCGCAGCGGAACCAAATATGAATATGGAAACCAGAGATGGACGCCTGAATTTAAACATTATGCTTTCCATCGGGCAAAACGAAGTTGACACAACATCCGAACGGATTAAGTTTACCGCGGACAGCATGGTCAAAAACGGCAGGCTGATTTTCGGGGAAGCAAACATGCCGTTAGGATACAAAATAGGCGTCATAGACGGCGAAAAACGGATGGTCAAAAATCCGGACGAAGAAGACGCTGTAAACGCCGTTTTTGCTTACTATTTTAAGTACCGCAAAAAGAAAAAAACCGTTCTTTATATCCAGGAGCATTTCGATCCCGCTTTTTCTTATTCCAGGCTCCAGACCATGCTGCACAGCGAATTTTACAAAGGGACTTACCGCGGCGTCCCATACTGTCCCGCTTATCTGAGCAAAGAGCAATGGGAACTTTTACAGGAAATCAAGGATAAAACCATTAAAACCGAACGTTCCGGGCGCATTTACTATTTTTCCGGGCGGATACGCTGCCCCGTATGCGGCACGCTGCTCGCCGGCACCGGAACCTCTATCGCCTCCCAAAGCAAAACGAAAGCGCCGAAAATTTACAGTTATTACCGCTGTAACAAATCCCTTTGCAGCCGCCAGTGCGGCTTTACAAAAAGAGTCAGCCAAAAGCAGGTGGAAGCATACCTTATAAATTCCCTGGAAAAAGCCTTTCAAAAAACAGCATTTACCTATTCCGTTTCAGACGCAAAAGCAGATAGAAAGCCCCGCAGACGAAGCCCCGAAAGCTACCGGAACGAACAGGCGCGGTTAAACCTTTTGTTCCAGAAAGAACGGATTTCCTGGGAACACTACGAAATGGAATACGCCAAAATCCAGGAAAAAATAGACGCCCTATCCTCTCCAAAGAACGTACAGAACAAAAATCTGGGCAGCATAAAAAAACTGCTTTCCTCCGGTTTCAAAGAAATGTACCGCAGGCTTTCCGAAGAAAACAGGCAGTCTTTCTGGCAGAACGCCATCCGGGAAATTCATCTAAACGCCGATTCCTCCGTCCGTAGGATCGATTTTCATTAAAACACATACCGATACTTTAAATACCCCTTATACTCCCCTTCGCACGAAAACCCGCACGCCTCCGCCGCCCTGCGCGAAGCGGTATTTTCCTCCCGGATATAGAGCTCCGCCCCCATACAAAACTCGCATTCAAACAGCCAGTCCAAAAACTCTGTCAGAGCCTCCTTAAGATACCCGCGCCCGCGCCGTTCCTGTGCAACAGCATACGAAACCTCCACAAACCCGTCCCTATCCGGCAGCCCCTTGCTCCCGATCAGGCCGATCCCGCGCGCTCCCTCATGTTCTGCAATCAGCCAGTACGTAAACCAGTCGTGCACCTCCCCCGGCGCTTCCTTCATACAGAACGCCTTATAGCGCGCCGCTTCCAAAACGGTTTCCGAAAGCACGGATTCCATAACCAAATCCCCGCTTCCCTCCGCAAGCCGCCCTAACTCCTCCAAAGAAAGAGAGGCCAAAACAAGCCTCTCACTTTTTCTTACTTTTCTTAAATTTGCTGATGTCGTATTTTTTTTCATAAACTTCAAACTGCCGGTTGTAGCCCGCGTTTTTCACTCCCTTTACATTGCGAAGGTACGCGTGCGTCCCGAAATCCTCCGCTTCCAGTTCAATCATAGCCACCGCGATATTCGAGCAGTGGGCGGCGACGCGCTCAAAATTATTCAGCAGATCGTTAAACGCAAAACTCTGTTTTAGCTTGCATTTGCCGGTGCGCAGCCTTGTAATATGCTTGCCCTTAAGTTCGTCGCACAGAATACTGATCACATTGCGCAAAGGCTCCACTTTTACCGCGGACTCCAGATCGTCCTCATAAAAAGCGTCCACCGTCAGATCCAGGATTTCCTGCACCGCGCTCTGTAATACATCCAGCTCGTACCGCGCCCGTTCGGAAAATTCCATATCCTTTTCGTATAATTCCTTCGCCACCCTTGCAATATTCTCCGCATGGTCGCCAAGGCGTTCAAAATCGCTTAACGTATGTAAAAACTTCGACACCTGCTTCGTCTGGTTTACATTCATCGCTGTTCCGGTAAGCTGCATCAGATATATGCCCAGACGGTCCTCGTATTTGTCAATCAGGTTTTCTTTTTCCAGAATCTCCTGAAATTTGTCCTGGGAATAATGCTCCATCAAAAGAAACGCGCGCTCAATGTTTTTCCTTGCATTCTTTGCCATTCCGTTCATTGCCTTATGGCTCTGGTTGATGGCAATCGCCGGATATGCCAGAAACCGTTCTTCCAGCAGTTCAAAATCCGCAAGCTCCTCACTGTCTTCCCCTGCATCCTTCACCAGCCAGAATACCAGACGCTCAATCCATTTAATCCAGGGCAGCAGCACCAGCGTCGTCGCCATCCGAAATACCGTATTGATCGTGGCAATCGCCACAGGCCCCACCGTCATTTCCATAAAATCAAAACGCACCACCGCATGTACGGTATAAAAAACAACCGACCAGACTACCATGCCGAACAAATCGTTTAACAGGTACACAAGCGCCGTCCGTTTCCCGTTCTTATTCGTCCCAATTGAAGAAAGCAGCACCGGGCAGGAAGCCCCGACGCCAATCCCCATCGTAATCGGCAGCGCCGTTGCAAAATTAATCGTCCCCGTAACCGAAAGCGCCTGTAAAATCCCCACGGAAGCAGACGCGCTCTGTAAAACCGCCGTAAACAAAATCCCGGCCAAAATCCCGGCCAGAGGGTTTGAAAACATCGTCAGCGCGTTTACAAACCGCTCGCTCTCCCGAAGCGGCGCCACCGCCCCGCTCATATTCTGCATCCCCACCATCAGGATGGAAAAGCCCAGCATGATATCGCCCACTTCATGATAGACCTGCTTTTTTACAAACATTTTAAAAATAATACCTATGATTGCCACAATCGCGGATATCGTAACCGTAGACAAAAGCTGCGCAATCCCGCCCGAGCCTTCCACATAAGAAAGGCACAGAATCCATCCGGTGATACTCGTCCCGATGTTCGCCCCCATTATAATGCCAATCGCCTGGGAAACCTTCATCATACCGGAGTTTACAAACCCTACGACCATTACCGTAGTTGCGGAAGAAGACTGGATAATGGCCGTAACGCCCGCTCCGAGCAATACGCCCTTCACCGGGGTATTGGTCAGCCGGTAAAGAATCAGTTCCAGTTTATTGCCTGCAACCCGCTTCAATCCGTCCCCCATCAGGGACATTCCAAACAAAAACAGCGCGATACCGCTTAAAAGCGATAATATCATAGTTATTCCCATAGCCTTATCCTCATCATCTGTATTGCGTCATGATCGGTATTCAGATCCGAGTTGTCATTTTTATCCACGGGACATTATACATCAAATGCCGGAGCAATTACAAGCTTTTACTGTAAAGATTCCTCCTGCAGGCGGTCAAACTCTGCCAGACATTCCTCCACGGTGGCCCCGTTTAACAGATTCCGGACAATCAGGCAGGTATTTCCCCACTGCTCCACTTTCATACCGGCGTTTGAGCCCAGCACATATATGCCTTCATTCACCTTGTCATTCAAAGGCTTTAGGGCGTCTTTGCATTCCACTTCCACGTTTTTGGACGGGGAAATCACGTTGTTTTTCTCTGCGTACACCCTAAGCCCCTCGTCCGAAACCAGCACATCCATCACATCCAGCGCATCCTCCAAATGCTCCGCCTTTGCGCCGACCCCATACCCGGTCATAGATACGACCGGCATCTGGCCGCGGCTGCTCGGAAAGCCGATGACTTTTAACTTAAAATCCGGCGCGCCGTAGGCCGTGTCGACGTTCGCGGCGCTCCAGTACGCCATGACAATCGGCGTTTTCTGCGCCAGAAAATCAGGGCCTTCTCCGTCGATTGCTTCATACGTATACGCCTTTTTGGCGTCAATATACCCCAGATCGATCAGCTTCTGCAAAAACTCAAAGCCCGGGCGCATATAGTCGCTGTATTTGGCTTCCCCGCTGTTGAGCGCATCAATCTGCGCCTGCGTATCGCCCCCGTTGTACAAATCCGCATAGGCCTGCGCAAATACAAAATTCTCCAGCCACCAGCGGTTTGCCCCGATTGGCGTCTCAAAGCCGTTTTCTTTCAATACCCGGCAGCACTCCAGCAGATCCTCCGGCGTCTCCGGCATCTTTAACTTATATTTTTGAAACAGATCCGCATTGACAAACAAGCCGTAAGCCACAACCTCCTGCGGGATTGCAACCAGCTTTCCGTCTACCGTATTCGCCGTTATTACAACTTCCCTTAAATTCTCCGCATTCTTAAGCCCGGACAAATCCGCCAGTTCCCCTTCCGATCCCAGACGCTGGATCACATCCGGGTTTAACAGGTAAAAATCGTCCATGTTGCTGTGCACCCGTTCCATGGCGACGTCGTCATATGTTTTATCCTTGTAATCCTCCGCCAGATAGCTTCTGTATTCAATCGTTACGCCAAGCCGCTCTTCCACCAGCTTCACGGCCATTTCCTGCGCCGTCATGGAAGCGTTATCCGCATCTGCGCTGGATTTGCCCATAGCCGCATACAAATTTACGGTCTTTTCTTCCCCGGTATCGTCTGAAACCAGATTGACGCCCGGCTCCTTCGCCTTCCCGCAGGCGCAAAGCCCCGTCAAAAGAAGCGCCGCCACAGCAAACAATCCCTTTTTTTTCCAATTTCCCATTATTATTCCTCCTGCTTTCTGACAAAACGGTGAATGGTTTCTTTGAGCGCCTCCATATCCACCGGTTTTGAAACATGGGCGTTCATGCCCGCATGGATTGCGTCCTTTACATCCTCGGCAAACGCGTTTGCCGTCATTGCGATAATCGGGATGGTCTGCGCGTCCGCGCGCGCAAGCGAACGGATCTGCTTCGTCGCTTCATAGCCGTTTAAAACCGGCATCTGCACATCCATCAAAACAGCGTCAAATTCTCCCGGCTTTGACTCTGCAAAACGCTTTACCGCCTGACTGCCGTTGACGGCCACCTCACAGGTCGCCCCTTCCATAAGCAGCAGCTCCTGCAAAATCTCCGCGTTGATTTCATTGTCCTCCGCCACCAGGAAATGACAGCCTCCCAAATCTGCCTGCGGCAAATCCGCCTGCGCCGTACCGCTTTGTCCCTGCCGCAGTTCCAGCACCTTTTCTTTTAACGTGGAGACAAAAAACGGCTTGGCAAGAAACGTATCAATTCCCGCCTCAAACGCCTGTTCCTCAATGCCTTCCCAGTCGCACGCCGTCAGCAGCACAATCGGAACATGATTTTTTTCTGCCGCGCGAAGACGCCTTGCGGTTTCCACGCCGTCCATTTCCGGCATTTTCCAGTCCAGCAAAACCATCTGGTAAACGATTCCTTTCGCATCGGCGTCCAAAACAGCGTCTACCGCCTGCCTGCCGCTGTATGCAACGTCTACCGCAACCGTCGTATCCGCCATCAAATCACAGATATTTTTACAGGCGTCCGCGTCGTCGTCCGCTACCAGAATCCTGTCAATTCCGTTTTCTTCCCAGAAATGCTCGTTTTCTTCCTGCCCTGCAATGCGCAGTTCCAGTTCCACGGTAAAAATGCTTCCCTTTCCCACCTCGCTTGCAACCTCAATCGTCCCGCCCATCAGTTCTACGATATTTTTGGTAATCGCCATGCCAAGCCCGGTTCCCTGCACCTTGTTGGTGGTGCTGTTTTCCGCCCGGGTAAACGCGTCAAAAATCACGTTCAGGTATTCCGGCGTCATGCCAAATCCATTGTCTTCCACCTCAATCCGGATATGCTCATACTGAGCGGAGCGCTGCGGCAGCCCGATAATACGCAGCCAGATAGAGCCGCCCTCGGGCGTATATTTTACGGAATTGGAAAGCAGGTTGATTAAAATCTGGTTCAGCCGGGTTTCATCGCCAATCAGGCGTTCATGGCGCACGCCCGTAACCGAAACGTCAAATGACTGCCCTCGTTCCTTTGCCGCCGAACGGATAATCGTATCCACGGAAAGCACCATGTTGTTGAGCGTAAATTCCCCGATCGTCAGCGCCGCCTTGCCGCTTTCAATCTTGGAAACGTCTAACACGTCGTTTATCAGGCTTAACAGATGCCGACCGGAAGCCGCCACCTTCTTTGTATATTCCCGCACCTTCACCGGGTTATCCGCATCCTTTTGAAGCAGTGTGGCAAACCCTAAAATAGCGTTCATCGGCGTCCGGATATCGTGCGACATATTGGAAAGGAACATCGTCTTGGAGCTGTTGGCGGCCTGCGCTGCCTGCAGCGCCTCGGCAAGCTGCTGATTGTGCGTCTCGCGTTCCAGCTCCCGTTCCAGGCGAAGCTTTTCCTGCTGCTTTTCATAGATAAAATATAACGTACAGCAAATAAAAAACGCCGCCAGCATCACAACAACCACAATGAACATATTCTGGTTTACCGCGCTGCCCTCCCGCTGGATCGCCTCCACGGGGACATATCCAATCAGGTACACGGAACCGCCGTTTAGGCCCCACATATAAATCAGGGATTCTTTTTTCTGAATCTCATGGTAAAACATAACATTGCCGCCGCTCTTTATGCCTTTTTCGATTTCTTTCTGAATATCCGGCTCCGAAATATCGTTGGCGCGGTAAAAACTCTCCAGATTGGCGTCTACCGCCACGCGGTCGCCGATTCCCTTGGGCTTTAGCACAAACCTCTCGCTCTTTGAATCCATAAAATAAAGCGTGGCGCTTTTATTGTAAAGCTTATCCGGAAGCACCTTGTCAAAAGAATCAAAAATATATTCCACATAAAGCGAAGCAATTTCCCTGCCGTCCCGCTTTACCGGGCAGACCATCGTATAGGCCCAGGTTCCCATACTGTTGACATAAGCTTCGGAAACCAAAAGCCCTTCTACGGTACAGCCTCCGGAAAAATCCAGTTCGTCCGCATCAAACACTTCCCCCGTATTGGAAATCCCTTCGGTTTCGCCGGCATAAACCAGCGAAAATTTTTTAATTGTACTGCTGCTGTGGTAGGAGTTAAGATACGCTTCGGGATGATCCGCAAGCGCAAGTTCCTCTGCGATCAGCATCTGGTATTCCGCCTCCCTCTGATACAGCGCTTCTACCATGCCTGTAATCAGGTTGAGGCTCTCGCTTAAATTACCGATAGCTGACTGTGACATTTCTTCCGATATTCTCGAGGCAATATGAAACACAAAGCTGCCCAGAATAAAAAAAACCAATAAGATAGGCAGGATAAACGCCTTTCCTGCGTTGATTCGATTCCGTTTTGTTTTCAACATTTCTGATATAACCTTTATTCCAAACACACGCTAAAACAACAATCAACAAACTCTGTCGCCATTGTATCATTGTTACCGCCCAAAGTCAAAACAATTGTATGAAAGACGCCTTCAAACCCAATTGCAAAACCCGCTGATACATGATATGCTTATAAGCGAAATATTACACAAAAAAACGGAGAAAACAAGCGATGAAAAAGAAACTGATTCAGGCGAATATGGCGCTTTTATTTGCCCTTACCTTAAGCGGATGCAAGAACGATATCCCATCTTCCGATACAAAAGCCCCCTCTTCCGCTTCCGATCCGGTCGTTTTAAGAGTCTGGGGCGGCGAAGAGGACGAAGCGCTCCTTACCGAAATCATTGACGGCTTCCTGGCACAATACGGCGGACAGGCGGATTTTCAGATTACCTATGAACCGCAGAGCGAAAGCACCTGCACCAACGCCCTGATGGCGGATTTGACAAACGGAGCCGACGTATTTGCGTTTGCGGACGATCAATTAAACACACTCGTTGCCGCCGGCGCGTTGGAACCGATTGCAGACGATCAGGCCGTCCGGGATGCAAACCTGCCGGAAGCCGTCCTCGCGGCGTCCGTCAACGACACCCTTTATGCCCTTCCGCTGACGGCGGATAACGGCTACTTTTTGTATTACAACAAACAGTATTTTACGGACGAAGACATCCTCTCCTTTGACCGGATGCTCGACATTGCCGCCGCACAGAACAAAAAAGTCTCCATGGAATGGTCTTCCGGCTGGTATGTCTATTCCCTGTTTGGCAACACCGGGCTGGCCGTCGGGCTAAACGACGACGGGATTACCAACTACTGCACCTGGAACAGCACGGACGGAACCGTCAAGGGAACCGACGTAGGGGAAGCCATGCAGCGTATCGCAGGGCATCCGGGCTTTTTAAGCGCCGACGACGCAGGTTTCTTAGAGGGCATCCAAAACGGCGCCGTCATTGCGGGCGTCAACGGCGTATGGAACGCGCTTGCCGTAGAAGAAGCCTGGGGCAGCGGCTTCGGGGCGTCAAAGCTGCCCTCCTATACCTGCGCCGGGCAGCAAATCCAGATGGCCTCGTTTTCCGGTTACAAACTGATCGGGGTAAACGCCTATTCCAAACACCCCGAATGGGCCGCAAAGCTGGCGGAATGGATCAGCAGCGAAGAAAACCAGATGCTGCGCTATCGGATGCGCGGGCAGGGGCCGTCGAATATCAACGCAGCCGCATCCGACGAAGTGCAGAGTTCCCCCGCCATCGCCGCTCTGCTGGAACAGTCCGAATATTCCTGCCCGCAGCGCATCGGCGGCAATTACTGGGAACCGGTGACCGCGTTTACCGAGGGCCTTCTGGCGGGAAATCCTTCCGGGGAAAGCTTACAGCAGCAGCTGGACACAATGGTTGAAGGCATCACAGCCCCATAATATCTGAAAAGGAGTTTCCGTTATGATAAAAAAGATCCGTTTAAAACAACGTTTAATCCTGCCGATCGCACTCCTTGGCATTGTTGCGCTTTTGTCCAACCTGATTTCCATATTGAATATCCACAATGTAAACGCAAGCGCGTCAACCATTGCGGACAACTATATGGACGGCAAAAGCCGCCTGGCGGAAATCTGCCAGGCATCCATGAACATACATAAAATGGCGTTAAGCCATATTGTCGCGACAGACTACAATACCATGATTACGCTGATCGGGCAGATCAAAGAAGAAGAGGCCGTTCTCGACGGCATGCTCGCGGAATACGAGCCGTATGTCCTGCCCAAAGACCGCGCGCAGTACGAATCCCTTCTTACGGATTACGCCTCCTTCCGGCAGGCGCTGATCCGGCTGGCATGCGCCAGCGCCAGCCATAAAACCCAGGACGCCTACGCCCTTGCCAACGGCGACGTAGCCGCCTGTGCGGAGGCAATGGAAACGGATATCGACGCCTTAAACGCTTCCATCAGCGAACAGACCCGGCAGGCCAGATCGCACCTGTCCGCCGTCTACCTGATTTCCGTTATCATCGGCGCGGCGGCTGCCGCCGCCTGCATTCTGCTGGTATTTGCGGATGTAAAGCTGATTACCGGCTATGTGGTCATTCCGATCCAGAGCATTTTAAAGACCATCCGGGAAAGCTCCGGGCGCATCAACCATATGACCGGAGAAGTCTTAGAGCGCACCCAGGCTTCCAAAGGCAGCGCAGCCGGGCTCTCCTCGCTTTCCGGACAGCTTTCGTCCACCATCCGCAAAGTAGCCCGGAATATATCGGATATCCACCAGAATGCGGAAACGGTCCGAAACGACGTGCGCACCATTGCCGACGAATGCAGCGCCATCACCGATTACACCGTCCAGATGAACGCCCGGGCGGAGCACATGCAGCAATCCGCCCAAAACAGCGCCGAAACAACCGGGGCCAAAGCGGAAGAAATCCTGCGTTCCCTTGACGACGCCATTGAAAAAAGCAAAAGCGTGGACCGGATCCAAAGCCTGGCCAGCGAGATTTTAGCGATTTCCCAGCAGACCCGGCTGATTTCGTT
>CAJTLD010000083.1:0-7952 GCA_910577065.1 uncultured Lachnospiraceae bacterium
TTCTGGCCCCATTACTGTACTGGCCTGTGGCCGTGCAGCGCAGTGCACGGCCCGGGAGTGAACAGTAACGACAAAAGAACAAATCCCCAGACCGCGCTGCAGCACAGTTTGGGGATTTTTTTTATGGCGTAGTTGGGTTATGGCACGTCTATCCACTCCGAATCAACCCAATACCGCTTTGTTTCGTTCCATCTACGGTACTGCAGTTTTCCCTTATATAATCTATACTTTTCTACTATTACATCAGACGTAAAGTACTGGGATTCTGATACATCCAACGATTTATTACTGATATTTAATTCAGATGCATATGTACGTCCAGTTACAGATAATATACATCCTGCTAACATAACCGCTAATATTATTCTTTTTTTCATTTAATCCTCCCTTATTTTAAAACCTCTTTCTAAATACCATTCTAACGTCTCTAATGGAATTTCATTCTCCATCGCTTCTCCTGTTTCACTGTCTATATGGAAATAATATTTTCCATCTTTATATACTATGTAAGAATTGTCCGGCGTTACTTCATATGCATCCGAATCTGTTGCAACTTCTTTCTCCGGCGGATCATAACCCGCTATTGGCAGAATGCTATAAGACAAAACCCACACCAAAATAAATACGGAAACCATCAGGAACATATACCAGGTAACCCTGTTGTTATTTTTCCGGCTGTTTAATATAAACTGGAAGCGTTCCCCAATTTCGCTTTTTACATTTTTCCCCAGAGAAAGCATGTTTGACCCTCCAAACCGCCCGGAATCCCCAGGGTCTTTCATTATTTTAATTATTGTTTCCAGGTACTCGACCGTTTCCCGAGAAGACAGTAATTTTGTAACACTCAGATCGCAGCGCATCTCCAGACACTGTTCCACTTCCCTGTCCAGCATGTATGCAAACGGATTCCACCAGAATATACAGCAAAAACATACCGACGCCATTTTGATGTTCAGATCTCCATGAATCAGATGCGTATACTCATGCATCAGTATGTAAAACAGTTCCTGATCTTCATATTCCCTCTCCTGAAGCAAAATCCTCCTTTTTCGCAGTCCTGCTCCTTTCGGCATAAGTATATTCGGATGGTGCAATATTTCCACATTCCGCTCTTTTCCTGTTTTCTCATATACACTTTGCAGAATCCTCCTGCACTGCTCGTCATCACGCACACACAATTGGGCATGCAGACGGCACATAGATCTGTATTCCAACAGGAAAAGGATAAGCCGGACTGCAGCCACCGCAAACCATATCAAACAGGCAATGTCTAACATACAGACCCGCCAGCTTCCAATGGGATACCTGCGAAACCACAGCCAGTCGTACAAAGCCGCATAAACTCCTTTCCAGGAAACAGCCCGCGTAAATGGAAAATCAAGCGGTATCAGCAGGCGCGCAATGCACAATACAAACATCAGCAAAATACCAAATATGCCGTATCCATTTACCACTACTTTCTTTTTCCGCATCCAGCTTAGCATGCCTGTCAATATCCCACTGCAGACCACCGCCATCAATACAGATGACAGCGATATTTTGATGTTCAGCATCTTTCCCCCTTTCTTTCGCTGAGCCCATACTTCAATGACATCTGCAATTTATTCTCCAGTGTTCTGCTATCACCTTCTCTCGTTTTTTCATTTGTAATTACTATTAATTCGATTATACTATTACCAAAACTTCTTGTCAAATAATATATCTTTTACAATCACCTTTCCACACTTAGCGGGAGATTTGCGCCGTATTTTGCGCAATCGCCTCCGCCGTCTTGATCCCGTCCATAGCCGCGGACATGATCCCGCCCGCATATCCCGCGCCTTCACCGCAGGGATACAGCCCGCGGACGCCGCTTTGAAAGTCCTCCCCTCTGGGGATTCTGACCGGGGAAGACGTACGGCTTTCCACACCCGAGAGCACGGTGTCGTCCCGGTTAAACCCGGGAATCTTTTTGGCAAACTGCTCCATCCCGCAGATAAACGATTCCGAAATCTCTGTCCCAAATAACGTATGCAGCGCCCCAAACTGCGCCGCGCCGCAGGTGCAGGAAAGCGCTTCCCCATAAGAGACGCTTTCCTGCCTGCGCTTAAAATCCCCGTATAGCTGCTGTGGGATTGCCCCGCTGCCAATCCGGTATGCCGCCTCTTCTGTCCTGCGCTGGAATGCAATCCCGGAAAGCGGGCCGGCTTCTCCAAAATCCTCCGGCGTAACCGTAACGATCACCGCGCTGTTCGCATTCGCGCCGTCCCGCCTGTAGTTGCTCATGCCGTTTACCGCAAGCCGCTTTTCTTCGGAAGAAGCATTTACAACATAACCTCCGGGGCACATGCAAAACGTATAAACCCCCCTGCCGCCGACGCCTTTGCCCGCTGCCTTATAAGCTGCCGGCGGAAGGCTGCCCGCCAGTTTTCCATACTGGCTTTGGTTTATCATATCCTGTAAGTGCTCCACACGCAGCCCTACGGCAAATGCCTTTGCCTGCATAGGAACCTGTTTTTGGTGCAGCATGGCAAACGTATCCCTTGCGCTGTGGCCAATGGCAAGGGCCAGTACCTGCGCGTCCATCCATTCTTTATGATTTAATTCTATGGCTTTTACCCGCCCGTTCCCAATCCGGATATCTGTCATGCAGGTTTCAAATAAAAACGTACCCCCGTTCCGGATGATCTCCCGGCGCATTGACGGAATCACTTCCATCAGCCGGTCTGTCCCGATATGCGGTTTTGCTTCCCTTAGGATTTCTTCCGGCGCGCCATGCGCCGTAAAAATTTCCAGAACCATCCTGCCGCGCCCCAAAGCGTCTTTTACCAGCGTATTGAGTTTTCCGTCGGAAAACGTGCCGGCTCCTCCTTCCCCAAACAAAACGTTCGAATCCGGATTAAGCCTGCCGCCTTTCCAGAAGCGCTCCACATCCTCCCTGCGTTTGTCCGCCGTTTTCCCACGTTCTAAAATTATGGGGGCAAACCCTGCCTGCGCCAGCATATAAGCGCAAAAAAGCCCCGCCGGGCCGCATCCTGCGATTACCGGGCGGGTTTTTAAAGCTTCTGGCCGCGCTGCCGGGAAACGGTACGGCTTTTCTGTAAAAAACCGTATCGTTTCCCGGTGCAGCCTGTTTACTATCTTCTGATCGTTCGCCGTAGCGACTTCCACCGTATAGACATACCGGATATCTTCTTTTTTGCGGGCGTCCAAAGACTGCTTCGCAATCCGGTACGACAGTATTTCTTCTTTATTAATACGAAGCAACCGTGTGATCTTTGCTTCCAGGTCTTCCCCCGTATGGGAAACCGGAAGCTTTAACTGCTGGATTTGTATCATCCCCTACATCCTCTCCGGAGCCGAAAAACCCAGCACGTCTATGCAGGTTTCCAAAACGCCCCTGGTCAGTTCCAATAAACAGATATAACCTGCCTGCACCGTCTCGTCCTCTTCCGTCAATATTTTTGTTTCATGGTAAAAATGGTTCAGCGCGTTTGCAAGCCCGTATATATAAGCGCATACCCTGTGCGGCGCGGCGTCTGCAAAAGCCGCCTCCATTGCTGCCGCAAAACCGGTAAGTTCTAACATCAGCCCTTTTTCGCTCTCTGATTTTGCCGGAAGTATCTTCGCGCCTTCCGCCGTCTTTCCAAGCGCTTTGTATTTTGCAAGGATGGATTTGATCCGCACAATCGTATAGAGGATATAAGGCCCGGTATTTCCTTCAAACGAGGTAAAACGGTCGATATCAAAGATGTAGTCTTTCGACGCCTGATTGGATAAATCCCCGTACTTTACAGCCGATAACCCTACTATTTTGGCGGTTTTTCTGGCTTCGGCTTCGTCCATCGTATGATTGTCCGATATTTTTTTGTACATTTCTTCGTTGATTTCAGAAAGCAGGCTCTCCAAACGCATCACGCCGCCTTCCCTTGTTTTAAAAGGCTTCCCGTCCTTCCCGTTCATTGTGCCAAATCCGAGGAATTTCAGTTCTGTGCCCGCGCCGACAATCCCTGTCTTTTTGGCGCAGCGGAATACCTGCGTAAAATACAGTTCCTGGCGTTTGTCTACAATATAAATAATTTCGTCCGGATGATAGTCCTTCATACGCCAGACAAACGTTGCCAGATCGGTCGTATTGTAAAGCGAAGCCCCGTCTGATTTTAAAATCATGCACGGCGGGATTTCCTTGGTATCCGTCTCTTCTTTGACGTCCACAACCAGGGCTCCTTCACTGATATAGGCGTACCCGTCGTCCTTCATCTTCTGCACCATATCCGGAATAAACGGCTGCGCGTCCGATTCCCCTTTCCACAGATCAAACGAAACGTTTAAATTTTCGTAATTGCGTTTTAAATCGGTGACGGACACATTTAAAATATGCGCAAGCAGGGCCTGATATCCTCTCCTTCCCTGCTGCAGTTCATACGTCGCCTGCATGGCCGCTTCCTTATACGACGCCTGCTCTTTGGATTTTGCGCTTGCCGTCGGGTAAATCTCTTCCAGCTCCGTTATCGTAAACGGCGCTTCTTCGGGATAACTGCCTTCGTAGTGTTCGTCAAAATAGGGAAGATTTGGCTTTCGCTCCCTTAATTCCGTTATAATCAACCCCATTTGCAGGCCCCAGTCGCCAAGGTGCACGTCCCCTATCATGTTGTGCCCCAAAAACCGTCCGAGCCGCTTGATGCTTTCCCCGATAACCGCAGAACGCAGATGCCCCACATGCAGCGGCTTTGCTACGTTCGGGCCGCCGTAATCAAGCATAATAAGCCTTGGGTTTTTATCTGTTTCACAGCCAAACCGTTTTGGATCGTTTTTCATTTCCTGCAAATAGCCCGCCAGATACGCATTATCCAGCTTTAAGTTTAAAAATCCGGGCTTTACGGATTCCGCTAATGAAAACATGGCGCTGCCGGAAAGCTTCGCCGCTACCTCGTCGGCTATTAAAAAAGGCGCTTTTTTATATTCTTTTGCCGCAGCCATAGCGCCGTTGCACTGGTATTCGCACAAATCGGGGCGGTTCGATAAAGTCACTTTTCCATATTTTTCATCATAGCCGCATTCTGTAAATGCTTTTGTCACTTCCGCTGAAATCAAATCTAAAATCTTTTTCATTTGGACACTCCTTTATCATAAGCTCCATTTATTGTATACATTTTTTTAGAAAAAGTCAACGCTTGGCCCCATTACTGTATTGGCCTGCGGCCGTACAGCGTACGGATCCTATCCCATCTTGTCGTGCACTTTGTACACTGCTTTTTCTTTAATTGTCAGTTCCGCTTTTTTTAACAAATCCGGGCGGAAGCGCTTTGTCCGGAGGATTGACTGCTCCCTTCTCCAAAGTTCTACTTTTTTATGATCGCCTGAAAGCAAGACATCCGGCACTTTTTTGCCGAGCCACTCCGCCGGCCTTGAATACTGCGGATATTCCAAAAGATTGCCTTCAAATGATTCCATGGCGGCGGAAGCTTCATTGGCCAAAACGCCCGGTACCATACGCGAAACGGCGTCCACCACTACCATTGCGGCAAGTTCCCCGCCCGTCAGCACATAGTCGCCGATGGACATATAATCCGTTACAATCTCCTCGAGCACGCGCTCGTCCACGCCTTCATAATGCCCGCAGAGAAACACCAGATCCGTTTCCTGCGCCAGTTCTTTTGCCGCGGGCTGTGTAAACGTGCTTCCCTGCGGGGTCAGATAAACCGTTCTCGGACGCTTGCCAATCCGGTCTGCCACAGACAGGTAAGCGTCATAAATCGGCTGCGCCTGCATCACCATGCCCGCGCCTCCGCCATACGGATAATCGTCCGTTTTCTGGTGCCTGTCTTTTGTAAAATCCCGGATATTGACGGCTTCAATACTGAGTATGCCTTTCTCGGCCGCTTTGCCGATAATACTGGTATGCAGGGCGTTTGTTACCATTTCCGGAAATAATGTAAGAATATAAAAATGCATAATTACTCCTGTTTTTTCTTTTTCTGGTTTGCTTCGCGCAGCCCCGGCAAAAGATGCAGCGTGATACGGCCGTTTTGTATGTCCACCTGTTTGACGCATTCCCGGATTGCCGGAACGAGCAAATCTTCTGCGCCCGATTTTCGGATTACATAAACGTCGTTTGCCGCAGACTGCAGTACGTCGGCTACTTCTCCCAAATCTTCCCCCGTGTCAGAAACAGCCGAAAGGCCAATCAGATCCGCAATAAAATATTCGTTTTCCTCCAATGGGACGGCCTGATCCCTGGTGACAAGCAGTTCTTTCTGACGGAATTTCTGTACGTCGTCGATATTATCAAACCCTTTGAATTTTAAAATTACCATATTTTTAAAAAAACGCACCCGTTCGATTTCGAGACGTTTTTTTTGGGTTCCGTTATTTAGTACAATTTCCTCCAAATCCAGGAAACGCTTTGCGTCGTCCGTAGTCGGAAATACCTTTACTTCTCCGTGCAGGCCATGGGTATTCGTGACAATCCCTACTTTTATCCATTCATCCATATAGATAATATTCTCCTCTCCGTTTGCCTGTTTCTTTATTCCATATTCTGTTGCTGCGTCTGCAGCAGAGTCCCGTCTTCTGTAAGAGCTGTTCCACGCGCCGAATGCTTCTGCAGGAAGGAAAAAATACGATCTTTTTCTGCCTCCTCTGTCACCAGGCTTGTCTTAAAATTTTTCTGGATACAGGGAATAAAGGAAAGCGTAAGCTCCCCGTCTTTGCCGATCGTCACTTTGGCAAGCCCGGTGTCAAGCGTTTTGCTGCTGAACCAGAAATTGCCCAGACTGTAAATAATCGGTACGCCGTCCATAATCTCAAAGCCCTGCAGGCAGTGCGTATGGCCGCCGATAATCGCGTCCGCCCCTGCGTCTACAAACGCCCGCGCAAGCTCTTCCTGATCCTGCCCGTAATAGCTGTCCCCTTCCGTTCCCCAGTGGACGACGGCGATTACGTAATCGCTGTTTTTATCCGCCTCTTCGATGACTGCCGTAAATTTATCCGGATTTAACGTTTTTAAAACGCCCGGCGTATCTTCGGTTGCTTCTTTGGTGTAATTGGTAGAACGTTCTATCTGCGTCGCAGCCACAATCGCAATTTTCCTTCCGTTGCAGATAAAATAGTAAGGCATACCGGCTTCTTTTATATTGGCGCCTGCCCCGACGTGCGGAATATGTTCCCGATCCAGCGCGTCAATCGTATCGAGCAGGGCATCCGGCCCGTAATCGTAGACATGGTTATTTGCCAGGTTTACAATATCTGTGCCAAACGCATGAAGCAGCCCCGCGCGGGAGGGATCGGCGCGGAACGTATAGGTTTTCCCCTTTAACGGCTCTCCCCTTGCGCTGTAGGTAAACTCATTATTTATCATCATAACGTCCATACCGTTCATAACGGCAAGCAAATCTTCGGAAAAACAATCGGCAATCCCGTTTGCGCATCCGTCCAAATGGCGTGTGGTAGGGTACCCTTCGGAAAAATTGATATCTCCGGTAAACGCCAATGTAATTTCATCCGGTGAAGCGCATGCTTTCCATTCCACATGTTCCGGATCATCCCATTGACAGCCGGTATCTTTGCCGTACAAAAGCCAGAGCGTATGAATGGTATTTTGGGTCAGGGAATACCAAATATCCTGGCTTTGCCCGGGAGCCTGCGCTTTTTCTGCAAGTTCCAAAATGCATTCTTCCCCGTATTCCTGCAAAACCCAATCCAGAAACGCCTGATCCAAGGGATACTCTGCCGTAATCTTGGCATCGGCGGAAGACAAAATAAGCCCGCATGCTTTTTCTATCGCTTCTTCCCGCTCCTGTTCTTCGCTATCCGTCTCCTCAAGCGCTTCTGAGCCGGCCTCCCGCAATACTTCCTGTGTATTTTCCTCCTCCTTATACTCTGCGCCGGATACGGACATTGCGGACTTCACCGGCACGCCCGGCCGCGTACATCCGCAAAACCCGATGCATATACAAATGGCTGCCGCTCCC
>CAJTLD010000083.1:7962-11640 GCA_910577065.1 uncultured Lachnospiraceae bacterium
TAAAACTCTTAAATCCGTATTTTTTTCCCATGATGCCCTTTCCTCTAATCGTATCGAATACGTCCTTATACCAGCTCCACGTCGCAAAGCAGCCCTTCCGCGTCCGCCGCCGCCGTCGCCAGTTCGTCGCACCGTTCGTTCTGCGGGTGCCCGTCGTGCCCCTTCACCCAGTGGAACGTCATCTGATGCGGCTGCTTTAACTCCAGCAGTTTTTTCCAGAGATCAATATTTTTCACCGGCTGGTTGTCCGATTTCTTCCAGCCTTTTTTGATCCAGTTATCCACCCACTTCTGGTTAAAAGCGTTGACTACATACTGGGAATCCGAGTATAAAGAAATCTCGCACGGCCCGTTCAAACACTCCAGCGCCCGGATCACGCCCATTAACTCCATGCGGTTGTTCGTCGTCTTCTGATAGCCCGCCGAAATCTCCTTGACATGCAGCTGCCCGTTCGCATCCACATATTCCAACACCGCGCCGTATCCTCCCGGCCCGTCCGGATTTCCCCTCGCCGCCCCGTCTGTATAAATCGTTACTTTCCTCATAATTCGTACGCCTCATTCTCTCCTGAAATCTCTACCAGCCGCCTTGCAAACGCCCCGTTGGAAATCTTTGCCTTCAAGGCGGCAATCGGGCTGTAATCCTGCCACATATGCATCGGGAACACCGCTTTTGCGTCCACATGCTCCATAAAATACATCAGGCCTTCCGCCGCATATTTCTTCTGTCTCGAATCAAGCGGCACAAACGCCACGTCAATTTCATAATCCGCCAATTTATGAATCTCATGCTTATACGCCCTGGTTTCCTTGCCATTCACCAGATCGCCCGCGCCGTCCCATTTCCAGAGGTTTAGATCCCCGGCATGGTAAAAATACTTCCCCTCCGCGCCAATCAGAAACGCAACCCCCGCGTCCGTAGATCGAAGCGTCTTAATGTTCATATCGTCAACCTCAAACGTTTTCAGCGGCGGCGCAAACGTTATCTTCTCCTTTACCGAAGCCGCTATCCCGTTCCGTTCCAGATACCTGTCCGAAAGCCGGATATCCTTCGACAAAATATAGCGGATATTGGGATGATCGCCGGCCCACTTTAGGATTTCCAAATCAAAATGATCCTGGTGCGCATGGCTTGCGAACACGTAAAGCGGCTTATCCCGGTCAAACTCCGGCAATACCCCGGCAAAATGATACCCGTTTACCTTCCCGCCCTGAACATAATCAAAAACCATCGTCCGCTCTTTTGTTTCCACAACAAAACAGCTATGGTGCACAAACGTTATAATCATGTTTTCATCCTCTCTATGATTGCATTGGCTCTCCGGTACACCTCGTCCGGATCCGCACCGATAAAAAATTCCTGCTTTTCGTATCGGATTTCTCCGTTTATCATTGTAAGCAGCACGTTTTGCTTGCTTCCGGCATACACAATATTTTTAATGATATTATTTTCGGGCTGCATATTCGGCTGTTTTAAATCCAAAAGAACCAGATCCGCAAGCTTTCCTTCCGCCAGGCAGTCGCAGTCAAAAAGCCCCATGGCCCGCGCCCCGCCGGTTGTCGCCATATAAAGCGCTTCCTCCGCCGAAACACACGCGGCGTCTCCTTCCCGCACCTTTGCAAGGCCGCTGACCAAAGACATCTCCCGGAACATATCCAGGCAGTTGTTGCTGGCCGGCCCGTCCGTGCCGATTGCCACAAAAATCCCTTCTTCCAAAAACCGCTTCACCGGAGCAATGCCGCTCGCCAGCTTTAAATTAGACGCCGGATTGGTCACGGCATACAGCCCGCGCTTTTTAAAAATCTCAAAATCGCCGTCTTCCAGATAGATACAGTGATAACCGCCCCCGCCATACGCATACATCCCAAGCGCTTCCGCAAGCGCCGTCGGGGTTTTGCCCCAGCGCGTTTTGCAGTCCTCTACCTCCCGTCTGGTTTCCGCATTGTGGAACCAGACCGGGGATTTTACCTTTTGCGCCAAAGCGGACAGGCCCTCCATCAGCTTCAAAGACGTCGTATATTCCGCATGGAATCCCATCCGAAAATCCGTAAGCGGACCCATTTCACGAATTACGCCGTACAACTCCTCCACCTCCGAAAGCGACTGGCAGAAATCGTTTAACCCGCTGGTAAACACCGTGCGGAACCCGCAGTCCGCCGAGGCCCGCGCCCCGGGCAGCGGCGCAAAATACATATCGAAATTCGACGTTATGCCGCTCGTCAGATATTCCATAATCCCAAGCCTGCACAAATGATAAATATCTTCATGCGTCAGTTTCGCTTCTTTCGGAAAAACCTGTTCAGAGAGCCATTCCTGCAAGGGCAAATCATCGGCGTAAGAACGCAGAAACGTCATAGCGGTGTGCGTATGGGCATTTTTAAAACCCGGCATCAGCAGATTTCCTCCAACGTCGTATTCCCTGTCCCACCTGATTTTCATTCCGCCCGTATACTCTGACGCGCGCCCGGTATCCGTCCCGTCGCCGATGTATGCAATCCGGCTGCCAATCACCCAGAGTTCGCCCTTTGTCAGCGCAAGCCCGCGTCCCGCGCATCCTGACAGAAGCGCATCCTGCCTGAAAGATTCTATCCCGTCCAAACTGTTTTTTTCTTGTAAAATTAAAATTTTTGCGTTATAAAACCGGATATTCATAGCTTTTCCTCCGATCTTTTTGCTCCGTCTCCAATCTTTCCTTCCCTTCTCTCCGAGCTTTTCCGGCGTCTTCTCCAATCCTTCTTTCGTTTTCCCGGACCGCTATTCTCCCATCCCCGAAATCACCCGGTAGACCAGCCGCCCGAATTTTTCCGCCGCCTGATCCGCCGCCCGCTTTACCTCGTCATGGCTCAGCGGCACAGGAGAAATCCCGGCTGCCAGATTAGAAATACAGGAAATCCCCGCAACCTCCATTCCCATATGGCGCGCCGCAATCGCCTCGCACGCCGTACTCATGCCGACCGCATCCGCGCCCAATATACGGCACATCGCAATTTCCTGCGGCGATTCATACTGCGGCCCTGTCATCTGCAAATACACGCCTTTTTTCAACGCAATCCCGCACTCCTTCGCCGCTGCGCAAACCAGTTCCAAAAGCCCTTTATCATAAATCCCGCTCATATCCGGAAAACGCTCCCCCAGTTCCTCCACATTCGGCCCGATAAGCGGCGAAGGCACAAACGAAGCAATCTGCCCGGTAATCGCCATCAGATCCCCCGGCTGCATCCCATCCCTGATACCGCCCGCCGCATTTGTTAAAAGCAGCCGCCGTGCACCCATTAATTTCATCAAACGGATCGGAAGCACCACATCCTGCATGGCATACCCTTCATAATAATGTACCCTGCCCTGCATACACACAACCGGAACCTCCCCGGCATACCCAAACACAAACCGTCCTTTGTGCCCGGCCACCGTAGAAACCGGAAACCCTTCTATCTCCCGGTAATCCATGACGGCTTCCGTCCGAAGCATACTGGCAAAACCGCCCAAACCGGAACCCAATACCAGAGCAGCCTGCGGACAAAACCCGGTTTTCTGCCGCACGCTCCGGTAACACCTCTGTAATTTCTCATATACCTCGCCCATACCTGCCTCCTTATCTGCCAAACTTCTTTCCTTGCGCCATTCTGATTCAAAACTGCGGATATCGAAACTTTTCCAGTCTCCTTATCCAATTATACA
>CAJTLD010000084.1:0-722 GCA_910577065.1 uncultured Lachnospiraceae bacterium
CTCTGGCTGACGGAACTTTGCCAGCCATGTTCGTCCTAATTATCATAAATTGCCCATAAATTTTTAATCTGCGTACTTAACGTATCATATTCCCACTGCTTCTTACTGTTTTCCTTCCGGTTGGGATCATGAACAAAAAATCCATGTTCATCGTAACCACGCAGTAAAATAAAATGCCCTTTCGTCGTAAAATCACCCGGGGACATGCTGCATACCAAAAGCCCGCCGCAGTCCAAAACTGCTTTCATATTATTTTCACTCAAAGAAATCTGTTCCCCATACAGGCCGATATCCGCAGCCCCGTCCGTCCAGAAACTCCAGCTTGTCCCTTCTTCGGTATGATATCCCCTCTCCTGCGCATATTCCGCCATCTTCCGCGGATTCATCGTAAGATCCCCTGTATAATACAGGTACGCCATTGTCATACAGGTCGGCCCGCACCCGGCAAGGCCAATCATAGCGTCGCCGTACAAATCATATCCCCACCGCTTGTCCCACTGCATCAAAAGCGGCACGCTTCCGGCTTCGACACTGTCCGAAAGATTGATTTCTTTTCCTATATACCTGTCGCGTTCGGCATAATTTTTCACAAAATCAACCGTCTCTTCATTTTGTTCCATCAGTTCAACCAGTTCGGCCGGATAATCCGCCTGTCCGTCCACAGCTTTTTTCACCAGGCTTTCCACCTGTCTTTTTAACCTTACCGTCTTATTTTCGAGCCC
>CAJTLD010000084.1:758-11582 GCA_910577065.1 uncultured Lachnospiraceae bacterium
CCGCCGTAATACATAAAATCCCCGCCTTCTTAAGCCGCCGTTTTTGCTTCAGCCTTTTTTTCCTTCTGGCCGGCGCGCTCATACGCCGCCTGTCTTGTCCCACGCCCCTTTGCGGCAAAACTTCTGTCCGTTCAAAAGAAATAATCTGTAAATCCCTGTCGCATTGTCCCATTTTAAAAACCGCCTTTCCTGTTTTTTATATTATACAGGCAAACCGGCTTTTTTGTTTTTATATTTGCTGTCAGTTTATTTAAGACTTTATGAATTTTTGCGTTTATTCTCCCGAAGTTCCTTGAAAAAGCTGCTCAGCAGGGCGGCGCATTCCTCTTCCATAAGTCCCTGCTCAATTTCCACCTGGTGGTTAAACTGCGCCATCTGCAGCAAATTCAGCACGGAACCTGCGCATCCCGCCTTCGGGTTTTTTGCCGCAATCACAACTTTTTTCATACGGGACTGCACAATTGCTCCCGCGCACATCTGGCAAGGCTCTAACGTAACGTACATCGTACAGTCTTCCAGTCTCCAGTCCCCGCACTTTTTACTGGCTTTTTTAATGGCGGAAAGTTCCGCATGCGCAAGCGCGTTGCCGTCTGTATTCCTCCGGTTATATCCGCGTGCAATAATCTTTCCTTCTCTGACAATTACGCAGCCAATCGGCGCTTCCTTTAGCGCATACGCCTTTTTTGCCTGCCGGATTGCTTCTTTCATATATTTTTCTTCCGAATCAGCCATATCTTTTCCTTTCCAATCTTTTCTCCCTGTAGTATACTGTGTTTTAGACTCTGTTTTGGAGAACAGAGTTTATTATAACATACGGTTTTACTGCCTGGAAAGGACATTACATGAATTTTGCATTTGAAACGGACCGGCTTGTGCTTAGAATATTATCCCCCACTCCCGAGTCGGCCGAAACAGCCCTTGATTTCTACCGCAGAAACCGCTTTGTTTTTGAACGGTACGAACCCGAACGTCCTTGCGGCTTCTATACGACAGAATACCAAAAATCCCTGCTGGCATACGAATTGAACCTAGCCGTACAAAACAAAAGCTTCCGTTTCTGGGTTTTTGCCAAAAACAACACTTCCTATGCTATAGGAAACATCTGTTTTTACAATATTATACCGCAGATTTACAACCGCTGTGAAACCGGATACAAATTCGATCCCCATTACTGGCACAGAGGGTATGCAAAGGAAGCAATGGAACTCGGCATTTTCATGATGTTCCACGAACTAAATCTGCGCCGCATGGAAGCCTATGTTATGCCGGAAAACACGGCTTCCATCCGGCTGCTTCAAAATCTGGGCTTTGAGTACGAAGGCACCTGCCGCCAATATATCTGCATCCACGGACGGCCGGAAGACCTGCTTTTATTCTCGTACATCAGATAATACGGTACCAATAGCCAAAATTGCCCGTTTTATATTCGGAATTTCGGGCCGTACAAAACTCCGGAAACCCGAACATGGAAGCCATAATCCGCTCCTGGTTCTGGTATACGCCGGGAACGCCGATAAAATATTCGTTTTTTCCGCCGCGCTCCATCTCGCCAAACAGGATATGCCTGTAATTAAAAAAACCATGCAGCAAAAAACTGTTTTTTCCAAGATACCAATACTTCTGCGGAAACTCCCGCAAATCATTTAAACTCATACGGATACATTCTATTTCCCGCCCTTCAAACGGAAAATACACGCCGCATTTCAAACGCAGCTTCCGGTAAACCGCTCCCCATCCTCTTCCCTCAAAAAATTCTTCTAACGGCAGTTCCGTTGCCCGCAGATTTCTGTCTTCTCCCCGTTCCTCTTTTAGTATTTTTTGTTCCGTCGCATCGTCTTCCTTTCTCCCGACTTCCTCTGGGTTATCCGCTGTTTTTACCGGATTGGAAACCGCGTCTTCCATACCGCGGGTATCGCGTTCATTCGGGCTTTTATTCTCCTGATTTAAAGCTTCCTCCGTTTCAGCGGCTCCTTTCCCGGCCGGGCCGCCGGAAGGAACCGTTTTAGGTTCCGCTGTCTTTTGGGGATGGGATTCTTTTTGCGGCTGCATTTTAGGAGCCTGTTCTTTGGGAGCGGGAGGTTCTTCTTTTTCCATAATGTGAAACTGCTCTTTGCTTATCTTCCCTTCTTTCCATTGGCTTGCCAGAAACGAATTTTCATCCAGAGGAATCCATATTCCCTGCATATCCTCCATTGTCAAACCATAGCTTTGAATTTCTTTTGTATCAAACGCATAGCGAACATCGCTGCTTCCCCTTGCAATTTCCATGCTCCCAACCGGGATCCCATGTATAATTGCTTCTTTTTTGGCAAATATATAAACCGTAGCCTGCATATTTTCTATATTTCCATTGCGGATATGCACTTCCATCCGGCATATGCCGCTCCGGATTTCAATCTTTGCAAATCCGGCGCTATCCGTTTTTTCATCATTTTCATATTTATTAATATAGGTAATAAAACGCTGCAATCCTGCCATATGTCCCCTGATTTTTGTTTTTATTACAGGTTATGCATGCAAGTGCAAAGGTATGACAGAAAGACGCGTTTAAAAAATTTTTTTCAAATAGTACTTGACAACCTCTCCATTTTGGTTTATATTAAATTCGAAAACAGTAATCGTTACTATTTTTGAGAAGGTGTGACTGTAGCAATGATAAAATACAGCCGACAGCGCGAGTCCATAAAAAATTATCTGGACACCCACCGCACACATCCGACGGCAGAAACGGTTTATCAGAATGTGAAGCAGGAATTTCCAAATATCAGCTTGGGTACGGTTTACCGAAACTTAAACCTTTTAGCGGACAGAGGCGAAATTCTCCGGATATCTCCCGGAAGCGGGCCGGATCACTATGATGCAGACTGTAAGCCGCACTATCATTTTATATGTACAAAATGCGGGAAGGTTTTGGATATGGATATGGAGCATCAGGCACAGCTTGATGAAGCCGCGACAAAACAATTTGATGGTACAATTACAAACCATGTGACACATTTTTTCGGGCTGTGCCCGGAGTGTAACAATACTAAAATTTTTTAAAAAAAGGAGATTATTATTATGGCAAAATTTGTTTGTTCCGTATGTGGTTATGTTCATGAAGGAGATCAGGCTCCGGAATCCTGCCCAATCTGCAAAGCCCCGGCTGAGAAATTCACAAAGCAGGAAGGCGAAAAGACCTGGGCTGCCGAGCACGTAGTAGGCGTTGCAAAAGGCGTTAGTGAAGATATCGTTTCAGACTTAAGGGCGAACTTCGAGGGCGAATGCTCGGAAGTTGGTATGTACCTGGCTATGGCAAGGGTCGCTCACAGGGAAGGCTATCCGGAAATCGGCTTATACTGGGAAAAAGCTGCCTGGGAAGAGGCAGAGCATGCCGCTAAATTTGCTGAACTGTTAGGCGAAGTCGTTACAGACAGCACCAAGAAGAATCTTGAGATGCGTGTGGACGCCGAGAACGGCGCTACGGCTGGAAAATTTGATTTGGCAAAAAGGGCGAAGGCTCAGAACCTGGATGCTATCCATGATACGGTTCATGAAATGGCAAGGGATGAGGCCAGACACGGCAAGGCGTTTGAAGGACTTCTTAAGAGGTATTTCGGCTAATCAAAAAGCCTGTAAAATCAAAGAAAGACGACATTTTAAGGGGATTGGCTCTTTTGGGCCGATCCCCTTTTTTGCTTTAACGGCTGTGCAAATAGCTGTGTAAAATTCCGGGCGAATTGGATAAGCTGTGTATTAAAAAACTGTGTAACCAAAAGGTAAGAAAAGAGCCCTCTTTCGAGAATACCTGCGCTTATAATCCGTCCTCCTGGGAATTCGCAATACTATACTTACTATTAGTATTAGAAAAAACAGAAAAGAAATAATAACTGGTTTTATTATTAGAAAGTGCATTTTACCTTGTTTTTTACTGTGAAGACCAATATAATAAATATAAATAGAAACAATCGTTAAAAATATAGAACATTTCCTATATTGAGTATCTACCTGCCCATTTTATAAGAATATTCAAAAAAGCGTAAGGCGCAAAAAGGAGTATCCCCTAATTCCTAATAAAAGAGGAGGAACAACATGAATATAGAAATTATCCAGAGCCTATACCGTACTGCAAAAATAAAATGGTCCACACATTGCCTTGAACGTATGCAGGAAAGAGATATATGCATAGATGATATCGGTGACTGTATTATGTCTGGTGAAATCATAGAAGATTATCCTGATGATTTTCCACATCCAAGTTGTTTAATATTTGGCTATACTATTCGTCATAAAGTATTGCACACTGTTGTTGGCTCTGATGGTGAAGTCCTTCATATTATAACAGCATATTATCCAAACACTATAAAGTTTATGGAAGATTTAAAAACAAGGAGGAATAAATAAGATGTGTATGTATTGTAAATGTAATGATTTAATCGAATCTACCACGACCCATGTAGTAAATTATAAGGGATGTGTGATTATTGTGAAAAATGTCCCCTGTGAAGAGTGTGAACAGTGCGGCGCAAAATATTATTCAGATGAAACAGCACGACAGTTAGAGA
This sequence comes from uncultured Lachnospiraceae bacterium, assembly GCA_910577065.1. Classification (GTDB taxonomy): domain Bacteria; phylum Bacillota; class Clostridia; order Lachnospirales; family Lachnospiraceae; genus Roseburia_B. The sequence goes on from CAJTLD010000084.1 coordinate 5,303, forward strand.
AGTTAGTGAACACAGCCAAACAGCTTATGCAGGAGATCTCAGTAATCAATTATACAAGGGTTGCATAGCTTGATGGCTAACCTGATGTGGTATCATTTTAGTTGACGCCCCATACGCAAGGACAGCCGAAAAACAGCTTGAAGCCCTTGTAACTATTTTGTCTATTTTATTTTATATTTTTTTAATTGCATTTCGCATGCTCCGGCGTTATCATGCATATAACACTTCACGAAAGGAGAACTTTATGCAAAAACGCTTTCTGACACTCCTGCTCACTACGGTACTATGCGCCGCCGGCTGTGCCTCCTCAGACGATACCATACCCACTATAAAAGAAGATACGCCCGAACAGGTTCCCGAAACCGAAACTTCTACGGAACGCGCCGTACTTCCGGAAACGGCGGATACTCCCGGGATACGTATCGACACGCTTACCGACTCGGCTTCTTATTACGCTTCGGAGGATCCTGGCGACTGCGTCCTGAACGTTTCCGCATCCTATCCAAAAGTAACAATTGCCGGCAACCCGGATGCCTCAGATAAAATTAATGATACCATCCTGCAGGAACTGCATACGTTTTTGGCATTTGAAAAGGAAAATGCTGGATATGCCGAAGAAAACCGCAAATCAATACTAGAAATCGAAGGCGTTCCGCCAGAACCGTATACTGCCAGCCTTTCTTACGAAATAAAACGCTGTGATGAAAAGATCGTTTCTTTCGTATTGACCCAGTATGATTTTACCGGCGGGGCGCACGGCAATTCCTGGAGTTACGGCATGACGTTTGATACGGCGGCCGGAACGCGCATTTACCTGAGCGCCTTATACGATTCCACCGATTCTTTTTTTAAGATGCTTTCGGACGAACTGGCCGGACAGGCAGCCCTTGCCGCTTATGAAAAATACATAGATAAAAATATAGCCGTTGATCTCGGGGAAGCCTTTCTCGGTGATTCCCCCTGCTGGTACCTTGACCGCAGCGGATTGTCATTTATCAGCAACCCTTATGTCTTAGGCCCGTATGCCGCAGGTACGTTTGAATTTAATATTCCTTATGATAAACTGGATGGGCTAAAGCCGAAATATACTTACGAAGGCAGTTATATCCGCAAAATATTCCCCGGAATTTCCGTACGGCATGATATGAACAAAGACGGCGTCACCGATGAAATCTGCTATTCCGTCGCCTTTGATGAAAATTTTTCCAATCCCAAACCTGTTTTAACAGTAAACGGCGCGGACTGCTCTGACGCGTTTGAAAGCCTCTATCTGACCGGTCCCGCATCAAACGCTTATTACCTGATTGACGTGGATCCCCTGGATCCTTTTACCGAAATTGCCATAGCGGATCAAAATCCGGAAAACCCGGACGCCGACAGTACGCATTTTTTCCGCTACAACAATGATAAGCAGCTGATTTATCAGGGAAAAATACCGGGCGTCTTCAATGAGTCCATGAAGGTATGCTACAATTCCAACGGAAACCTGTACCTTTGTACCCCGGATGATACGCCGGATAAACCTTAAGGCAGCCTACAGGCTGCCTTTCCAAAAATCAACCGGTTCATAATCCCGAAGTTCCGCTAAAAACCCACGTTCTTTCAGTTCCTGCTGGATCTGATCCAAAACCTCTTCTGTTTCCGCGGCAATGGTGTGATAATGATACCCGTCCGTAATATTTTTTAACGATTTTGATACCCCGCTTTTTAACTGCTCCAGATATTCCTGCACGTCGCGGCGGGATTTTAATCCCATTGCCACGCGCACGACGTCGTAAATCCTGTGATAAATAAACACGTCTTCTACCCTGCCGCCGAAATCCACATACAGGTTTAATTCTTCTTCAATTGCTTCGTCCGAATGGTGCACTTTGAAAATCCTGCGGCAAATCGGGGCGTTCCTTATCAGATAACCCCGGTATGTGCTGACGATTTCCTGCTGTTTTGCGCGGAGCAGGGCAATATCCTGGACAATAACCTGACGGCTGACGCCAAGCTGCCTGGCAAGCGCCGTACCCGAAACAGGCTGCTTCGCCCCGCGCAGTATGGTAAGCATCTTTTCCCTCCGTTCTTCTCCGCCCATATCCACCCTTCTTTCTTATACCTGCCTTTACGAAACCGTATGCAGGTTTTTTAAGGAAATATCCAGAATTGGGGCCGAATGCGTCAGTGCGCCGCTGGATATATAATCTACGCCCAAATCCTTAATCCTCTCAATATTTTCTTTTGTAACATTTCCGGATATCTCAATTTCCGCACGCCCGTCAATCAGCTTTGCCGCCTGCGCCATAACGTCCGGCTCCATATTGTCAAGCATAATAATATCCGCTCCTGCTTCTACGGCTTGTTCTACCATGGCAAGCGATTCTGTTTCCACTTCGATTTTGCGCACAAACGGGGCGTACTCCTTTGCCATGCGGATTGCTTCCCTGACGCCGCCCGCCGCGCCGATATGGTTGTCTTTGAGCAGCACGCCGTCGGTCAGGTTAAAGCGGTGGTTATGCCCGCCGCCGACACGCACTGCGTACTTTTCAAAAATACGGTTGTTCGGCGTCGTTTTTCTGGTATCCAGCAGCCGTATGCCCGTACCGTCAAGCAGCTTCGCGACGGAATGGGTATATGTTGCAATACCGCTCATCCTCTGCAGATAATTTAAAGCGGTGCGTTCTCCTGACAAAAGCGCCCGGATATCTCCCCGGACTTTTGCCAAAAGCTGCCCTGCGCAAACCGTATCCCCGTCTTTTACCAGATAAGAAACCTCTGTCTTTTCGTCGATCAGCGTAAAGACCCGCTCAAATACGGAAAGGCCGCAGATGATCCCGTCTTCCTTGCAGATCAGCTCCACTTCGCCCGGGCATGCTTTGCGCATCACCGCGTTCGTCGTCACGTCCTCACTTGTAATATCTTCTCTCAGCGCACCCAAAATAAGCGGATCCGCATTTAATTTCATCGTTACTTCATCATACATGTCCATTTAACCTCGCAATCTCGTCTAATATATTTTTTTTATAATCCGCAGCCAAAGCCGCTTCATCCCGGTATGCCTCAAAATCCGGCTGCGGCAGCTCTTCCGGCACACGGCCCATATGCGCGGCAATATCTTTTGCCGCCCTTTTTGCAAACACCATGCTTTCCAGCAGTGAATTGCTGGCTAAGCGGTTTTTGCCGTGCACGTCGTTGCACGCCGTTTCCCCAATTGCATAAAGCTGCCCCATAGAAGTGCGCCCGGACAAATCCACCCGGATCCCTCCCATAAAATAATGCTGCGCCGGGACGACCGGGATGCATTCATGGAATACGTCATATCCCTTTTTCCGGCAGTGTTCTACAATATTTGGAAAATGCCCGGCAATTTCCGCTTTTGGAATATGCTCCATCGACAGCCAGACATACGGCGTTTTATCCTTTTTCATCTGCTCATGGATTTTTTGGGTTAGAATATCCCTTGGCAGCAATTCGTCCACGAAACGCTCCATTTTTGCATTGTACAAAACTGCGCCTTCTCCCCGGACAGACTCCGAAATCAAAAAGCTGCGCTCATCCTCCTGCTTCGTATAAAGCGTTGTCGGATGCACCTGCACATAATTAATATGTAAAAGAGACACTCCGTGTTTTAAGGCAATCGCCACGCCGTCCCCGGTCAGCTGACGGAAATTCGTGGAATGGCGGTAAAGCCCCCCGATGCCTCCGCACGCAAAGACGGTGTCTTTTGCGTAAATCGGAAACAGCTTTTTGTCCCTGCCGCGGACCAGCGCGCCATAACATGAAGTTTTGGTGCAAATCATATCCACCATTGCCGTATGTTCCATAATGGTAATATTTTTGCGTTTTAACGCCTGCTCCAGCAGCTTTTCGGTAATTTCTTTTCCGGTCGCGTCCTCATGGAACAGAATCCGCTTGGCCGAATGGCCGCCTTCTCTCGTAAAACTTAAAGCGCCGTCCGCTTCCCTCTGGAACCTTACGCCATACCGGAGCAAATCCCCAATGGTATCCTGCGAAGAACGGATCATCACTTTTACCGAATCCGGGTTGTTTTCATAATGCCCCGCCCGCATCGTATCCTCAAAATAATCCGCATAATCCGACTCGTCCTTAAGCATACAAATACCGCCCTGCGCCAAAAACGAATCGCTCTGCGCAATCTCCCCTTTCGCAATTATCAATACCTGCGTTTCCTCCGGAAGATGCAGGGCGCAGTACAGGCCTGCGCAGCCGCAGCCCGCAATCAAAACGTCTGTTTTCATCTCAATCTCCACCGCTTTTACTGCGCCAGCAACAGCATACGCTCCAACGGAAGCCTTGCGCGTTCTGCAAGCGCGCCTTCCAGCACAATTTCTTCCTGTTCCTCTAAATGCTCCAGCGCCGACAGCGTTTTATCAAATGAAGCCAGTTTCATATCCGGACAAACCTGATCGGATATCACCGGATAAAACCGCTTCCCGGGATTTTCCTGCTCAAGCTGATAAAATACGCCTGTTTCCGTCACAATCAAAAATTCGTCCGCGTCCTGGGACGCCGCGAACCGGATGATATCCGCCGTGCTTCCCACAAAATCAGAAAGCGCCAGTATCTCTTCCCTGCACTCCGGATGTGAAAGAATGGGAGCGCCCGGATGCTTTTCTTTTGCAAGCAGCACGTCTTCCCTGCGGATCCGCTGGTGCGTCGGGCAGTATCCGTTATGGAATATAAAGTCTTTTTCCGGGATCTGCTTTGCCACAAACTGCGCCAGATGGGCGTCCGGTACAAAATAAATCTGTTTTTCCTTCAGCTTCCCAATAACGCGCACCGCGTTGGAAGAAGTAACGCAGACATCCGAAACCGCCTTGACCTGCGCAGTCGAGTTCACATAGCAGACAACGGCTGCCTGCGGATATTTTTCCTTCATCTTAAGAATGCTGCCGCCATATCCGCCATCTTGCATCCGGCGCGCCGATCCGCCATATACACATGCTTGTCCGGGTTTAAAAGCTTTGCGCTCTCTCCCATAAAAGAAACTCCTGCAAACAGAATATTCTGCTGCAAAACCCCGGCGGCCCGTTTGGCCAAGGCATAGGAGTCGCCTGTAAAATCCGCCACCCTCTGCACCTCTTGATCTACGTAATAATGTGCCAAAATGACAACGTCTTTTTCCCGTTTGAGTTCTTGAATCCTTTGATATCTGTCCATTTCTTCCTCCCGTCGGATGTATTTTGTGCCCTGTTCCGGAATGATACCCGCAAAAAACAATCTTTTGATACGTTTCGGGCATTATAACACAGTTTCTTTTAACTGACAAGACAATTGTGAAGATTACCTGTAAAGTTTCATGGCAAAAATTTGTTCTGTTTTATATACAAACAAACATTCGAATAATGCTTGCAATTCCTTTTTTGCTGTGATATCATAAAACAAGAACATCCGTTTGCACCAAAGGAGTATAACATGAAACAGACGCCATCCACCGTTACCGCTTCCAATCTCCATACCGCCCCTTTTGCCCGCCTGGCTCCCGCCGTCATGGAAAAGCTTACGATACTGTCCGCTGCGGCCAAATACGACGTTGCATGCACTTCAAGCGGCGTAGACCGAAGCGGGGACGGCCTTGGAATCGGCAATACGCTTTCGTGCGGCATCTGCCACAGCTTTGCGGCAGACGGCCGCTGTGTGTCTTTGCTGAAAATCCTATTTACAAATGAGTGCATCTTCAACTGCGCTTACTGTCAGAACAACTGCGAAAACGATATCCCACGCGCTACCTTTACGCCGGATGAAATCTGCACCCTTACCGTTGAATTTTACCGCCGCAACTATATTGAAGGCCTGTTTTTAAGTTCCGGCATCATAGTCAGCCCCGACTACACGATGGAACTGATTTACCAGACGATTTACCGCTTAAGGACCGTCTACCGTTTCCAGGGCTATATCCACATCAAGGCCATCCCAGGGGCTGATCCGCTCCTGATTGAGCGGGCCGGTTACCTGACAGACCGTATGAGCATCAACTTAGAACTGCCCACAAGCGCCGCGCTGCGCCGTCTTGCCCCCTGCAAGTCGCGCCATACCATCCTAAAGCCCATGCGCCAAATTCAAAACGGCATCACGCAGAATAAGGACGAACTTGTAGTGTACCGCCATGCCCCGCATTTCGTCCCGGCCGGCCAGAGCACGCAGATGATCATCGGCGCGACGCCTGAAAATGATTTTCAGATTATGAGCGTGGCGGAAGGCCTGTACCAGAAATTCGGCCTGAAACGCGTTTTTTATTCCGCCTTTGTCAATGTCAATCACAACGCAAGCCTTC
>CAJTLD010000085.1:0-9229 GCA_910577065.1 uncultured Lachnospiraceae bacterium
GTTATCTGCGGATCGAAGGCGCGTTTTACTGTGGGATTGGCTGTCTGTTTTTGCTGTATGGGCTGTACCGGGCGCTTGGGAAACCCGGTATGTCTGTCGTATTGACTGTGATTTCACTAGGGACGCGCGTAGCGTTGGCTTATCTGCTTTCCACGGCGCCCGGGATTGGCGTGGCAGGAATTTGGTGGTCGATACCAATCGGATGGTTTTTGGCGGACGTTGTGGGCGCCGCGTATTATTTTGCACACAGAAAAACTCTGCTTTGGATGGGAACTGAGTATGGAGGAACGTAATTATTTTCAGAAAGCGCTGTCGGATTTCGCGTTTGATGTGGCGGGCGGCGGGGCAATCCGCCATTTGGCGGACAGAGGATTTACGGCAAAACAAATCGCGGCAGAGCTTGATTTTGCCCTGCCGTTTGCAAAAATACAAACGACCATATGGGATCATCTGGTAAAGCAGAAAACGATCCTCCTTGAAGAGCCTGGTTCCGGCGCGCCCGCGCAGAAAGCTGTTTTTGTGGAAGAACGCGGGAAATTCGGAAAGAAAAGCTTTCGCCGTGTTGCGGTTTCTGACGAAGCCGGCGCAAAGAAAATCTGCTGGATACAAAAAGAGGCGGCTCGGGATCCAATGGGGTATTTATGTGAAAAGCGCCGGGAGAACGGCAGGGAAACGGCATATCTGTCCTGCGATTTCGGCGTACTGCAGCAAAAGGATGCAAAACAGTACCGGATGCTGCTGGGCTTGCTGGATGAAAGGCAGAGGGAATATCTGGAAGGGCTGCCGTGGATTGGGCGGCGGGTTTATCACAGGCTGGATGCTAGGATGTGGGAGATTGCGGGGAACATGGTTTTACGGAATGCATATACCGGATGCTTTTATTTCGGCGGGACCGGGGAAAAAATCTGTGTTGCGGGCACAGGAAATAAAAGTGGGTTCTTCCAACATATGCTTCCATAAACTAATTTTAGAAAATGCACAAAATTCTTGACATAATTCGTGTATTTTTGTATAATTATAAAGATTTACAAGGACGATAGGGTTGGATGAGCGAACGCAAAACACTATAGTCCTTTTTTATAGGAGGCATTCACATGTTAAAATATGTAGCAAAACGACTGGTACTTGCAGTAGTAACCGTTTGGGCAGTAGCCACACTTACATTCTTTTTGATGAATATGGTACCGGGCGGCCCGTTCCTTTCGGAAAAGGCGATAAGCCCTAAGGCGCAGAAGGCGCTGGAGGCCAAATACGGGCTGGACAAGCCCATCGGGCAAAGATACTTGACCTATATGTCAGACGCCGCGCACGGCGATTTCGGCGACAGCTTAAAACAGAGGGGACGTACCGTAGCGGATATTATTACGGAGAAGTTCCCGGTTTCCGCCCGGTTGGGAGGGATTTCTGTGCTGCTTGCGCTGTGCGTGGGAATCCCGCTCGGCTGTATTGCGGCGTTGAACCGCGGCAAGTTTCTGGACAGCTTAATCAGCGTTGTTTCCACCTGCGGGATAGCGGTTCCAAGCTTTGTAATCTGTACGCTTCTGATGTATTTCTTCGGGGTGCATCTGAGGCTTTTGCCTACCATGGGAATTACGACCTGGAAGCATTATATTATGCCGGTTGCGGCGCTTGCGTTTTATCCGACGGCATATATTATGCGCCTGATGCGCTCCTCCATGCTTGATGTGCTCGGACAGGATTATATGCGTACGGCGAAGGCAAAGGGCGTGGCGGGGTTCTGGATTCTGTTCAAGCATGCCTTGCGGAATGCCGTTCTTCCGGTTGTTACTTATGTCGGGCCGATGCTTGCTTATACCGTTACGGGAAGCTTTGTCGTAGAGAAGATTTTCGTTATTCCGGGACTGGGCGGAGAGTTTATCGGGGCCATCAGCGGGCGTGATTATACGTTGATTATGGGGACTACTATATTCCTGGCGACGCTTATTATCATTATGAACGTCGTCGTGGATGTTGTGTATAAGCTGGTAGACCCGCGTATCAAATTGAAATAAGGAGTAAGAGGAAGATGAAACCAAACCCATTGAGTTTTCAGTTGAAATTAAATCCGGAGGATTTTCTTCCGGCTACCGAAGAAGAAAAGCAAAGCCAGGTGATTATGCGCGAGAGCGTCGGCTTTTGGAAAGACGGTTTTCGCCGCCTGGTGAAGAATAAAGTCGCTATGGTGAGTTTTGTAGTGATTTTGCTCGTAATGATTTTTTCGTTTATTGTACCGGCATTTTACCCATACTCTTATAAGGAACAGATAAAGGGCGCCAACCATCTTGCGCCAATGGAGTATTCGGCCGAAGAGCAGGCCAGGATTGAAGCGGGGGAACAGGTATTCCCGCATATTCTGGGTACGGATCGGATGGGACGCGACTATGCGATCCGCGTTATGATGGGAAGCCGTATTTCTTTGCTGGTAGGGCTGATTGCTACCTGCATTATCCTGGTGATTGGATCGCTTTATGGATCGGTAGCCGCATTTTTCGGCGGCTGGGTTGATTTGGTGATGATGCGTATTGTAGATATTATATATACGATACCGGATATCCTTTTGATTGTTCTTTTGAAATTTGCGTTAAAAGAGCCGCTGAATTATTTAAAGGGCGTGCCGGGTTTTGGATGGGTCGGCATAGTGGGGGATAACCTGATTAGTATTTTTATCGTATTTGCGCTTCTTTACTGGGTCGGTATGGCGCGTATGGTGCGGAGCCAGATCCTGACGTTAAAGGAGAGCGAATACGTAACGGCGGCAAGGGCGCTCGGGGTGAAAAACGGCAAGATTATACGCAAGCATTTGCTGACAAACTGTATCGGTACGCTGATTGTAACGACTACGCTTCAGATTCCTTCTTCTATTTTTACGGAAAGTTTCTTAAGTTTCCTTGGTATGGGCGTTGCGGTTCCGCTGCCTTCTCTTGGAAGCCTTGCAAACGACGCGTTAAACGGGATTAATACATACCCGTATCTGTTGTTTATTCCCGCGGCGTTAATCAGCTTAATTATTTTAAGCTTTAACCTGCTTGGCGACGGGCTGCGGGATGCGTTTGACCCGAAATTAAAACAGTAAAGGAGGCGGTTTTAAAATGTCAGAATATCTGGTTGATATCAAAAATGAACGGCTTTCTTTTTTCACTCCGGCGGGAGAAGTAAAAGCGTTAAACGACGTATCGATCCAACTGAAAAAAGGCGAAGTCTTAGGAATTGTTGGGGAGAGCGGTTCGGGTAAGTCCGTTACGGCATACAGCTTAATGGGCCTTACGGCGCACCCGGGCAGGCTTACCGGGGGAACGCTTTCTTTTAACGGGCATCAGATTGAAAAGATGTCGGAAAAAGAAATGCGCGCAATCCGGGGAAATGAGATATCCATTATTTTCCAGGATCCAATGACGAGTTTAAACCCTGTCTATACGATAGGAAATCAGATTATGGAGGCGATTTTGCTCCATACGGATAAAAATAAGGCGCAGGCAAAGGAACGCGCAAAGGAACTTTTGGAGTTAGTCGGCATCAATGAGCCGGAAAAACGCTTAAAACAGTATCCGCACGAACTTTCCGGCGGTATGCGGCAAAGGGTGATGATTGCAATTGCGCTTGCCTGCGAGCCGAAGCTTCTGATTGCGGACGAGCCGACGACGGCGCTTGACGTGACCATTCAGGCGCAGATTCTGGATTTGATGATAGAACTTAAGGATCGGCTGGGCATGGCGATTATTATGATTACGCACGATCTTGGCGTTGTGGCAAGCATGTGCGAGCGGATTGCCGTTATGTATGCGGGACGGATTATAGAATACGGTACGGCGGAGGATATTTTTTACCATCCGAAGCATCAGTATACAAAGGGCTTAATACGGTCGATTCCCAGGCTGGACAGCAAAGAGCATGAACGCCTGGTGCCGATTGAAGGCACTCCGGTCGATTTATTGAACCCGCCTGCAGGTTGTCCCTTTGCGCCGCGGTGCGATGCGTGCATGAAAATCTGCCTGCGGGAAATGCCGCCGGTTACGAATTTTGGGGATATCCATTATACCCAATGCTGGCTGAACCAGAAAGAGCAATTAGAGGGAGGCGCCGTAAATGAGTGATAAATTAGTTCAGGTGGAGCATTTACAGCAGTATTTTCCCGCCGGCGGTTTTGGGAAAAACAAAAAGTACGTACAGGCGGTAGACGACGTTTCGTTTTACATTTATAAAGGAGAGACGCTTGGCTTAGTCGGCGAATCCGGTTGTGGGAAGACGACGACGGGACGCACGCTTCTGCGTTTGTACGAGCCTACCGGGGGACGTTTCGAATATGACGGCCAGGTAATTTTTGATGTGGAGAAAAAGCAGTTTGCGGATATGCTTCCGTACCGGAAGAAGATGCAGATTGTATTTCAGGATCCGTACGCGAGTTTAGATCCCCGTATGACGATTGGGGATATTGTGGGCGAAGCGATTGACGTGCACAAAATGGCGGCGGATAAAAAAGAACGTTATGATATTATAATAGAAATGTTAAGGCGCGTAGGATTAAATTCCGAGCATGCCAACCGTTACCCGCATGAGTTTTCCGGCGGGCAGCGCCAGCGTGTCGGGATTGCGCGCGCGCTTGCGGTAAGGCCGGAGTTTATCATCTGCGACGAGCCGATTTCCGCGTTAGACGTGTCTATCCAGGCGCAGGTGATTAATATGTTTGAGGATCTGCAGCAGGAAATGGGTCTGACGTATCTGTTTATTGCCCATGATCTTTCGGCGGTGAAGCATATCTCAAACCGTATCGGCGTGATGTATTTGGGCAGGATGGTAGAGCTTGCAGACAGCTACGAGCTGATTACGCGTCCGCTGCATCCGTATACCAAGAGTTTGATTTCTGCAATTCCGATTGCCGATCCAAAGACAGCGAAGGAAAGTAAGCGGATTATTTTGGAAGGCGATGTGCCAAGTCCTTTGAATCCTCCGTCCGGCTGCCGGTTCCGGACAAGGTGTCCGTATGCGGACGCTGCCTGCGCCGAACAGGCGCCCGAATGGAGGGAACTCGAAAAAGGGCACTTTGCGGCCTGCCATCATATTGATAAGTGTAATTAACGGTATGCGATAAGCAAATGCAGCAAGGGCTGCAGTGTTTATAAAAAATTTTACAGGAGGAAATATGTTATGAAAAAGAGAGTTATTGCGCTCTTCTTGGCTGCCACTATGGCGTTCGGGCTTACAGCCTGCGGCGGTGGCGGAAACGATACTGCAGACAATGCACAGACCAACGGCGGTGGTTCAGAAAACGGAGAGGACGGGACAAACGAACCTTCTCAGTCACCCGTGGACGGAAAGGTGCTTTCCGTGCAGGTAGGCCCTGACCCGGAAACGATCGATCCGGCGTTAAACAGCGCGGTGGACGGTGGAAATATGCTTCTTCACTCGTTTGAATGCCTTTTGACGCTTGACGAAAACGGTAATCTGGCGGAAGGCCAGGCTGAGTCCTGGGAGACGGATGAGGAAGAACTTGTTTGGACGTTCCATTTAAGGGACGGCTTGAAATGGTCGGACGGAACGGATTTGACGGCCAACGATTTTGTATACAGCTGGAAGAGGGTATGTGATCCGGAGGTTGCAGCGCCTTACGCGGAAACGGTGCTTGGTATGGTAGAAGGCTTCTCGGAAGCGATTGAGGGCGAGTTGGATGCGCTTAAGGTAGAGGCTCCGGACGATAAGACGCTTGTGGTTACGCTGTCGAACCCATGCCCGTATTTTGGCAGCCTCGCGGCGTTTGCTACGTTAAGTCCGGTTCAGCAGGCTACGGTAGACGCAAACGGCGACGCCTGGGCGACATCCGCAGACACATATATTTCCAACGGGCCGTTCTATATTTCGGACTGGGTACAGGGTTCCCATATCACAATGAGCAAGAACCCGAATTACTGGAATGCAGACGCAATCAAACTGGACGCCATTAAATGGAACCTGATTGAAGATCCGAATGCATCTTACAGCGCTTACCAGACCGAAGAGATCATGATGATTAAAGATGTTCCGACGGAAGAGATTCCTTCCCTGTCCGGCAGCGATGAATTTTATGTAGATCCGATTATCGGCACCTATTACCTGAGTTTAAATACCCAGAAAGAGCCGTTTAACGATCCCAAGGTCCGCAAAGCGTTAAGCCTTGCCATTGACCGTGATTATGTTGCCAATACTCTGATGCAGGGAACGTACACGCCGGCTTATAACTTTATAGGACCGGGCTGGTTTGACACAGACGACAGCGAATTTATGAACAATGCAAACGGCGGACAGCCTTATATCAGCTCCGATCATGAAGCCAATTTGGCCGAAGCCAAACAGCTGCTTTCCGACGCGGGTTATCCGGACGGACAAGGTCTCCCTTCCTTTGTTTATTCTACGAATGACGCAAGCTACCACAAGGTAGTAGCCGAATATTTACAGCAGGCATGGGCGGAAATCGGCGTGGACTGCCAGGTTGATATTGTAGAGTGGGCAAGCTTTACGCCGATGCGCCGCCACGGCGACTTCGACTCTTCCCGCAACGGTTGGGTAGGCGATTACAGCGACGCTTCCAATATGCTGGATTTGTTCTATTCTTCAAACGGGAACAATGACGGTAAATTCAGCAACTCCGATTACGATGCGGCGATGGATGTTTCGAGGACGACATTAGATAAGGCGGAGCGTTCAGAGGCTTTGCACAAAGCGGAGGATATCCTGCTTGAAGAAATGGGATGCATCCCGCTTGCATATTATAATGATTTCTGGCTACAGAGGAAAGAACTGAAAGGATCCTGGCATGGGACAAATGGATATTGGTATTTTATGTATGCCGATATTGACGACGGCACGGGCTCTGCAGAGGATAACGCTTCGGACGAGACGGTTTCGGAACCTTCTTCGGAAAACCTGGAACCCAGTACGCAGCCGGCAGGGGATAACGCTTCGGACGAGGAGGTTTTGGAGCCTTCTTCGGAAAACTAGGAACCTGGCATGGAGTAACGAAAATATAACGTGATTTAGAAAAAGGCAGGAAGTAAATTCGCTTCCTGCCTTTTTAGATCTGCTCTATCGTTCCAAATACGCTTAAGGGTCTGTCCTGAAATAGATAGTTCTACACAGAGGGCTGTCGGTATTACCCGACAGCCCCGGGAGGATGCAAATCATCTTGACACACAGCAAAAAAAGTATAATAATAAAATTCAGAATGCAGCTAAAGCGGCAGAATGTTGTAAAACAAGAGAATACATCGGAGGTAAACGTATGGAGATCAGATTTGAAAAAAAAGAACGGTTAAAAGAAAAGCCGGATCAGAAAAACCTGGGATTTGGAAAATATATGACAGATTATATGTTTGTCATGGACTGGACCAAGGAACGGGGCTGGGAGGACGCGCGAATTGTGCCGTATGAGCCGCTTCTTTTGGATCCGGCATGCGTGACGCTTCACTATGCGCAGGAGACGTTTGAAGGTATGAAGGCATACCGTACCAAAGAAGGCAAAATCCAGCTGTTTCGTCCGGAAATGAACGCAAAGCGTATGATAATATCAAATGAGCGTTTGTGTATGCCGGCTTTTCCGGAAGAGATGTTTGTAAAGGCAGTAAAGGAACTGGTGAAGGTGGAGCGCGACTGGGTTCCGTCCGAACCTGGCACGTCGCTTTATATCCGTCCGTTTATGTTTGCGACGGAAAACGCGCTTGGCGTGCATATGGCGACAAGCTACAAATTCATGGTGATTTGCTGCCCGGTCGGCGCCTATTATGCGGAAGGGATCAATCCGGTAAAAATTCTGGTGGAAGACGAACTGGTGCGCGCCGTACAGGGAGGGACAGGCTTTACCAAATGCGGCGGCAATTATGCCGGTTCTATTTTAGGCCAGGTAAAGGCGGAGCGAATGGGATGTACGCAGGTGCTTTGGCTTGACGGCGTACACCGCAAATATGTGGAAGAAGTCGGGACGATGAATATTATGTTTAAAATTGGCGGGGAAATTTATACCGCGCCGATTGAAGGCACGGTGCTTGCAGGAATTACCAGAGATTCGATTCTGCATATTTTAAAGGACTGGGGCTATACGGTCCATGAAACGCACCTTGCGATTGAGGATTTGATGAAAGCGGGTCATGACGGCAGCCTGGAAGAAGCGTTTGGCACCGGGACGGCGGCTGTCGTTTCACCGGTTGGGGAGTTTGTGTACCGGGAGGATTCCGTTTTGGTCAACGATTTTAAAATCGGCAGATTGACGCAGAAATTATACGATTACCTGACCGGGATTCAGTGGGGGGACACAGAAGACAAATACGGCTGGACGGTAAATATAGATGAATAAAGAAAAAAGAACGGCCAATGCAAAAATGATAAACGTACAGGAACCTATCATCCGGCTTCCCGGCGTGCATTCGGTTGGCGTAATCGGCGATCCGGGTTGCGAGGGGCTTGGAACATACAATATGAAAGTATATGCGGGCGCGTTGGAGGAGAGCAGTAAAGACGATATTACGCTGATAGTCGGAGATCTGGTTCCCGCAGGCACAAACGGTTATTACCGCATGATTCAGGAAATCACCGAAACGCTTGCGGGAAACGACGTGTATTCTCTGCGCGGCAACCATGACACGGGCGCGTATATGCAGTATTTCGGGCGGAAAAACTATGTCCTTTTGGCGGAGCGGTTTGCAATCGTGGTGTTGGATAATGCCCTGCGTACCTTTGAAGAGGAAGGCCTTACGCTTCTTTCGGAGGCGCTTGCCATGGACGAGGTGGAACAGGCAATTATTGCGTTCCACATCCCGGTTCCGAACCACTTTATTTTAAACTGCGTTTCCGAAGAAGAATTTGCCCGTCTGAGAAGGGCGTACGCCCCATGGAAGGATAAAGTAAAATACCTGCTTTGCGGCCATGTCCATTCGCGTTTTACGGACTGTGTGGACGGGATAGAGCTTATCTGCACCGGAGGCGGGGGCGCAATGATTGAGGATGTGTCAAAAGATATCCGGGCGTGCGACGTAGAACACCATATGGTTCATTTTTATGAAGAGGACGGCGTATTAAGCTACCGGATTTGCGATCTGTCCGAGGACTGTTACGGGCGGGAACGCGAAGACGGGGTTCTGGGGCAAAAGCTCGAAGAAACCGTACAGGGTGAACTGACGGCGCATTTTAAATATCTGATGTTTGCGGAACGGGCAAAACGCAGAGGGTTTTTGCAGATTGCAAATCTGTTTTCGGCGCTTGCGGCTTCC
>CAJTLD010000085.1:9239-11525 GCA_910577065.1 uncultured Lachnospiraceae bacterium
GAATATTATCATGCCAGGAATTTTTACGCGGTTTTGGAGGCTCCCGGATCGTTTCTGGAGTCTGCGAAAACGTTTGTGCCCGGAGAGGAATTTGAATACCGGCACTTGTACCGGATGCTCGCTTCGTATGCCAGGGAACACGAGTATCCCCTGGCGGCGCAGGCTTATGAGGGGGCGGCGGCAGCGGAAAAAGAACACGCCGCGCTGTTAAAGCAGGCGGCGGATGTGGAAACGTTTGCAGGCGGCAGCGTTTCGGTCTGTCCGATTTGCGGGCATCTTATGGCCGGCGACAGCATACCGGAGCGCTGCCCGGTCTGCGGCGGCCCCAAAAGACAATATAAGACATTTTCCGGCGTTTAAAACGTCTGTGCCGGCGGCAAATTATGCCGCCGGCAGTTTTTTTGCCCGTTTGGGCATCAAATCATCCCATTTGGGCAGTAGGGCGCAAAATTTCGGCAAAAGATGTTATGCTTTTTTCTGTCAAAAAAACAGAAAGAAGGATTGGATATGGAACAAAACATACTACTGCAGTTGACCCACATTTCCAAGAGGTATAAGACAGAACTTGCATTAAAGGATATTGGCATGACGCTGCATAAAGGAGAAATTCTTGGATTTTTGGGGCCGTCCGGCGCAGGAAAAACAACAACGATTAAAATCATTACCGGGCAGCTTACGCAGACTTCCGGCGAGGCCAGAATCCTTGGGGCGGATTCATCGAATCTTGATGTTTCTATCTATGAAAAAATCGGGGTTGTTTCGGATAACAGCGGAGTTTATGAACGAATGAGCGTTTGGGAGAATTTAAGCGTATTTGCCAGAATCTGGCGCGTGCCAAAAGCCCGGATTGAAGAAACGCTTAAGCAGGTGGGGTTGTTGGAACACAAAAAAAAGCAGGCTTCAAAACTGTCCAAAGGACAGATGCAGCGCCTGGTCCTTGCAAGGGCCGTGTTGCATAAGCCCAGGATATTGTTTTTAGACGAGCCGACGAGCGGGCTCGATCCGTCTACGGCCCTTTCCATCCACCGGATGCTGCTGGATTTGAAAAAAGAAGGCATGGCGGTTTTTCTGACTACGCACAATATGGAAGAAGCTACAAAACTCTGCGACCACGTCGCATTGCTCTATCAGGGGAATATTGTAGAATTTGGCACGCCGCAGGAACTTTGCTTAAAATACAACCAGAAGAAACAATACCGTTTGCTGTTAAGCGACGGGCAGAAGGCGACGCTCGATCAGAGTCCGGAACATGCGTTACAGATTGCAGAATGGATGAAGCAGGATAAAATTGAGAGCATCCACTCTTGCGAACCCACACTGGAAAGCGTGTTTTTGCAGGTGACAGGGGCTTCGCTGAGCGTATAAAAGAAGGTTTTTGGAAAGGAGTTTTGTATGAGGAATATGAATAAATTTATGGCGGTGGCGCAGATAAAGTGGATTGGAATCACCCGGAACCCGGTCATTATGACAGGCCCCATTTTTACGGTGGCTATGGTTTATGTTTTTAAAATTATTTATGGAATGGCGTTTGACGGAGAACTTACGCCGGGGATAATGTCCTCTCTTTTAAACCTGGGGCTTACTATGAATGTCTGCGGCGACGGGTTTATGATGGTTGGGACGGCGATTGCGGAAGAAAAAGAAAAACATACCCTGCGGGCGCTGATGACTTCTTCCGTTACGGGATGGCAGTATTTTTTGGGGAGCATATTTTTTCCGTTTATTATTACGGTTCTGATTAATTTTGCAGTGCTTATCATCAGCGGTGTGCCGATGGCACGGGTGTTTATCCCAGGTTTTTTTGCAGTCAGCGTAATGGCTTCACTGATTAGCTGTGTTATCGGCATGATTGTGGGGATTTGCGCCAAAAACCAAATGAGCGCGAGCCTGGTCGGCACTCCTTTGATGATGGTATTTATGATGATTCCACTTTTTGGAAGCATGTCGGAAGGGCTGCATAAGCTGTCTGGTTTTTTGTTTACCGGAGTACTCTCAGAGATGGCTGGCAGTTACGCCACAGAGGCGGGCTATACGATAATGCCGCTGGACATTGCCGTGCTGATTGGGGAATTTGTGATTAGCGTGCTGGTATTTTTAATTCTGTACCGGAAGAATGGGTACGAGAACGATTAAGTTTACAGGAGGAAAGGTGCGGGGCCTTATTTCAATAATAGGGCTTTGCGCTTTTTTTATATATATTTTTCCTAAAAAGGGATGGAATGTTCCCTCACGTTGTCCGGAGCAAACGCGCGCGTAAAAGAAACTCTTTACAGAACGCGCAAACAG
>CAJTLD010000086.1:0-6044 GCA_910577065.1 uncultured Lachnospiraceae bacterium
TCATTTTCTTCTTTCAGGCGGCGTATTTCTTTTTCCTGCGCTTTGACCTGTCTGCGCAGGAGAGCCAGTTCTTCAGCGAGATTCATTGCCGTCTGTGGCGTGTGTGAGCCAGGGCCGGTATCCAGCCGTCCCTCCCTTGCGGCTTTCATCCATGCATACAAGGTGTTTTCAGGGATTCCTAATTCAGCAGCCGCTTTTGCCCCTCCAATTTCCTTTGCCAGCTTTACTGCCTGAATTTTGTACTCCATGTCATATTTCCGTTGTTCTTTTGCCATTTTAGTTGCCTCCTTATTTCTCTTTGATTATACATCAATTCCTTGCGTTTGAGGTGTCAACTAAAATGATACAACATCAGATTGTATTCTCTGGGACGGATCAGAATATAGTGATTTTTGGAAAGGCGGTGGTGGCTTGTGCAGGAAACTTTAATAAGTATACTGCAGGATATGGGGATGGAGATAGAGCAAGTCCTGAAGGAAGATGGGGAACAGGAAAAAATCTATAGGATTATGGATCGGGAAAGGTTGATTTTCCTGATTGATGGAGGTTTGAATAGCATCCCAGATATTGACAATTATGTGAACAAGCTGATGGATTTGGTTACTTATGGGAGGTTGCCTGTGGATGATAAATCTGTGGTAGAAATCAGGGGAAAGTATTCAATGCGGGAGATATTGTGGGATATTTATGGAATCTTTGTAAACCGTGTGTCAGAGACATGCCGTGGAATGGAAGGTGAGGAGATTTACCGTATACAGAGGGATAATCATCTGATAAAACGGTATATTGTCCAGGGGATAACAGAGAAAGATATTGCGACAAAGATATTATTTATTGTAAGGACAGAAGAATACATAGACGGGTTTCTTTGCAAGCTAGATTATGGTTTTGATGAGAAAGACTATTGTAGGAGAATGTGTGATTCCAAGCAGGAGGCTGAATATGAAATTCCGTATAATGCGGGAACTTATAAAGAACTTATAGCTATATTGCAGGAAATGAACAGTGAGACTTTTGGAGATGAAGCTGATGAGAATAAGTGAGATCTGGATTAAAAATTTTCGCGGATATGGAGAAAACCTGGACGAAAAAGGGGAATTTTATAAATTTATAGATTTGGAAAAGCCTGATATCGTCTTGATGACGGGGCATAACGGTTATGGGAAGACAAGTTTTTATGAAGCAATTGAGTGGTGTCTTACAGATGACATCAGGGCATTAAGAAAAACGACTGAAGATGTCAACCAGAAAACAACATTAAAGAAAAGTCATTATTTGAAATTTCAGAGTACCTATGATAAACGAGACAGGGAAGTTGTTGTAAAAATTGTGTTTAGTGATGGAAGTTCCCTGATGCGTAAAACATGGTATGATTCGTTGCATGATGATAAATATGCAAGTGAGATTTGTTACGATGGAAATTGTCAGAAAGAATTCAGTGATGTTTCGGAATTTATAAAGGCGAAGACTGGGCAGCGAACGGATCAGTTTTTTAGGCTTAACTTTTGTGGACAGGCATTTTCAGGTGATTTGGTTCGGGACACATCTGCAAAAGACAGAGGAAAAATTTTATCGGGTTTTTTGGGAATGGACGATATCAGTAAAATTCAGGAATTGGCAGCATCAAAGCGAAACCCGTTGCTTGGTAAGAAATTAAGTGATGTTAATGGAAAAATTGAGGAAAATAAAAAGGTAAAGAAAAGGTTAGACGCCTTTTTTCAAATAAATCAGTGGGGAAGTATAACGGACTATCAGAAACTGGTCAGTAATGAAATAGCATCGGCAAATCGTATGAGGGAAGATTTTAAAGCAGCAAATATTGCAGTGGATTTCTGCTTTGAGAAAGACACGATATCTGATATTGTTATTTCAATGAAACAATTACGGATTTTAAAAGAAAGACTTGTTATATTTATTGAACAGGATAAAGAATTAAAGATAAGATTAATCAAGAATTGTCTGGTAAAAAAGTATAAGAGCAATCAGTCTTTTTTGCACGAAGCGAAGTTAGTAAATGAGTCAGATATTGTAAAACTCCGAAAGGATTTGATGAGATATACTGAAAAGGAACATGATTATAAAGTTATCATTGAAGATTTGGAGAAGAAGCGCACAGTACTGGAAAGGAAAGAATTTTTTGTTCCAGATAATAAGAAAGTGGTATATTTGTCAGAGATGATGGTGTATGAATATGAAAGAGACAGAAAACTGCTTAATGACCTTTATTTAGAAGGAGAGAAATATGGCTTAAAGTTGGAAAGAAAACAGAATGGGCAAAATATTAGGAGGTTTTTATATTATACGGAAGTTTATCGTAATTGGAATGATACATTTCAGGCTGTACTGGAAGAAAAAGAGAAGGTTTTAAAAATGGTAGTGGGAATTCAGGATGGTCAGAGGGAAATACTTTTGAAAGTTCAGGAGTATGTAAACGCGCAGGATTTGCTTGAAAAGTGTCCGGTATGTGGGGGAACAGAGTTTTATAATGGTGAAGAGGATGCAAAAGCAAAATTACTTAGTATTATAGGGAAGACGATATCAGATGGAAATGAAGAGGTAAAGGCATATTATGAGGAAATATTACTGTGTAGGAAAAGGATACATAGAATAGAAGCAAGTTATAGGAAGCGGGTGTGGGAAAAATTTGTATCTAAGAGAAGAGAACTAGTTCAGGATATAAATCAATGTATAAAGATAATTTCAGAAAAACTGGAACAGATTATACAATGCAATAACAAAATGAGAAATAGTGTTATGAAATATTGGGGAAAGATTCAGGAAAAAGTAAGCATATATGATTCATTTGTGCAAAAATATGAGGTGGGGAATGAATCGCTTGGCTTGAGGATAAAACATGCAAGAACAGCAAATCTAAGGATAAAAACAATTTTGACAGAAAGATTTCAGGTACAACCAGATAAGATAGAAGAGCTGGAAGTAGGAGAGATAAAAGGATTTAGACAGCTTATAAAAAAGCTGTATTTGGAAAAGAAAGCTTTAGATGCTGTTTTGGGCATTTTGAAATATGACCTTGGAGAAGAGAACCTAAATCTTCTTCAAGGATATGCCGTAGCTGATGTTGAAACAGAGCGATTGGAGAAGAAACAGAAGCTTTACCAGGACGCAATCTCTTTCCGGGAACATGTAAATCAAGTAGCAAAAGACATAGAAAAAGAAATGATACAAAACTATATAATGGATAACGAAATGATCAATTTGGTATTTGAGTTTATCAATCCACATCCATTTTATCGTCAATTCCGAATCATGAAAAGCGGTGCTGAAACAAATATGGTTCCAGTTGGAAAAAATGGAGGGAATATTTATTTAGATCATTTATTCAGTGAAGCGCAACTCCGGGTTCTTTCACTAAGCATTTTTCTTGGGTTAAGCTTATCTGCTAAGAATAATGATTTTGGTCAGATTTATATTGACGATCCGGTACAAAGTATGGATGACATTAATATGGTTTCTTTCATTGATTTATTACGTGCTTTAAAAAGGTCTAATAGTGTGGACAAAAATTTTATTATTGGTACACATGATTTTAATTTTAGCAAGCTGTTGAAAATAAAATTCAGACATCATTCGTATGTGGAATATTATTTTGACTCATATACAAAAGAGGGGCCTAAGTTTGTAAAAAGGAAAAATGTGGAAATTATGGCTTGAAATATAAAAATAATATCTTTACTTGAAAAATGCTTTGTAATATTGTGGTCCATCGTAGCTATCTGTATCCGTCAAGCATATATGTGGCGGTGTAAATCTAACTGCACACTTTATTTTTCTGTGTAAGGAGTACTACATTCGAAGAAATATTGTAAAAAGGGTGGGTCAGCATTTATAACACGAAGAAACAGACCGAACGTAAAAGAAGCAGCAACTGCACAGGTAATTATGGAGAAAAACCAGCCGCAGATAAGGGAAGAGATGCAGGATGCCATCAAGGACATCTTTGGCCCGATGTTTGAGGCCATGTTTCAAGATGAGATGAAAAGTGGAATGGCCGTCTCGTAGCCAATTAGGTGTTTGTCCGTAACCATCATGTCAAACTGCCTGCTAAATTTTCCGGTTATATGGATGTAACTTTGATTTTCAGTCAGTTGTGTCTATAATCCGTTTTTTAAGATGCAGTGGAATATCAGATTTGGTATACCACATAATCGTATATAAGCCCTGATATCCGCATTGAATTGCGGATCACCAGGGCTAATTATTAATTGCAATTTGAATGGATACCAGCTTTTAAACTTTAATTATTCTGCCTGCGGGTGGCTCTTGTCATATCCGGCCGGGACATTTTTAAGCGCCGTTCCCCGTAGCGTAAAATATTTCTGAAATTCATGAACTTTGATAATGGCTTCTAAATCTTTCCCATTTTCAACAATATAGTCCCGTACCATCTTTGTTGCGTCCTTGAACATATCCGCAAACAGGCCGCCTAAAAAGGACTGATTGCCAGGTTTTATCATAAGATAATAACCAACGGGGATCGGAAGCTTTCCCTGAGAAGAAATATGTGTGCAGTACCATTCCCGATTTTTATTCCCGCTTAAATCAGTAAGATATTTTAAAATAAGTTTTGTATTCATTTGCAAAATCTCCTTATGCGTTTCTGACAATGGAAAAGGAAGCGCCGTCTAAAAATTTCTGGATAAATTCTTTCAGGCTTTCCGGAGACTGATAGGTTTTGTAAAATGAGAACTTCTGCGAAAGATCGTCAATATCTTCCATTGCCTCCTTTACATCCACCATTGTTTCCGTAGGGACAGCAGTTGTAAATGCTAACTGTGCAGGACTGATTCTGTGATTTTGAACGGCATAATTTACCCTGTTTGCGCAGCGGCATGTCCCATTCCCATATTCACCGCAGTATTCTGTTAAGAACTCTGCCATTTTCCTGCGGATTCTTGAAAGCCGCTGGCGATAGGCTTGAGGGGTGATATTCAAAATATCGCCCGCAATGCGGCTGTCTACCTTGAACATTGTTCCTAAAATAAAGATACATCTGCTTTCCGTATCAAGACACTGGAGCATAACGTTCGTACAGGACAGCTTGAGTTCTTCTGCTAAAATGGATTTTTCTACATTTTGGGTTAGATCCGGTACATCGTCAATTTTTCCGTTTTTAATGTCATCTCCATAAAATTCAAAGCTGAGGGGGAATTTTGCGAACATGTGCTTCTGATAGTTTTTCAGATGGTTTGACGCAATGCAAAATACCCAGGTGGAAAAGGCGCTTTCCCCTTTGAATGAGGACAGATGGGTTATGATCTTCAACAAGATATCCTGTGTGGCATCTTCGGCGTCAGGGAACGTGCCAAGCATACGCAAAGACAGATTAAATACGAGATCTTGCACGCTGAGGATAACGGTTTCCAGAGATTTTTTATCTCCGGCAACGGCTTTTTCAATGAAAGCCAGTAGTTCTTCATTCGTTCTATTTTTCATGGCTTTTTACCTCCTATATATGATTAGACAACCGGGAGACGGTCGTGTGACAAAAAACGGTAATTCATATGTATTCCTGAAGCAGATATAAGATATTTTATTATAATTTGTTTATGCGAAGCGTACAAGTATATGAAATGAGGGTTAGACAGAACAAGTAATCAGATCATGTTTGAAAAATAAATATTGTGCAAATTTACAATTTATACAGATACGATAACATTGAAAAACTGTCTTATTTCAAATCATTTTACGCGAAAACCAGCTTGGATATAGAATGATTTTTCGATCGCTCATTGCATTTTTAGGAATTGCTCAACTGCATGGGATTTTCAAACACGTTCTGGTGAAAGACCTGCATTTACATGATTTACAGTACAATTTGTTAGTACTACAGCGAACTATAAGGAGTGGATGGCAAAGAGGCCGTCAGTCAGAGGGAAGGGTGTGCGGCTGGATCTGTGTTCAGGGCATTGCTGTGGATCGGACAGGATGCTTAAGAGCCCCTAACCCCCATCACAAGGCTAAAGCCGCACGCCCTCCTCCTTTGACTGACTACGGTTTTGGCTGGCCTACAGGGGGCATTCCGG
>CAJTLD010000086.1:6111-11316 GCA_910577065.1 uncultured Lachnospiraceae bacterium
GAAGCCACTTATCGTGAAGCTTGCCAAAACCGCATCCCCTGTCCTTTGGCTGACGGAACTTTGCCAACATTGTTCGCTGTAGTGTTAGCGGGTATACAAAAACGGAAGAGTTACATATGATAAAAAAAGCCAGTTAGTATAGAGGAAAAATATTATATGAAACGATGTGTTCCGTTGGAACCCGCTGCAGAAGCTGTCTGCAATCAAAGCGCTGTGCCCCCTCTGATTTTTCAAAAACCGCCTGAGCAGGGCAGGAGATCATTGGAGGAGGCCCAGGATACGCCGGTTTACAAATATCCCGCCGATATATCTTCGGATTGTATCAATACCGGGACGTGGGGCAGTATCCCGGTATATTTT
Organism: uncultured Lachnospiraceae bacterium; assembly: GCA_910577065.1. GTDB lineage: Bacteria > Bacillota > Clostridia > Lachnospirales > Lachnospiraceae > Roseburia_B. The sequence goes on from CAJTLD010000086.1 coordinate 6,472, forward strand.
ATTGCGCCAAAGGGTAAAAAAATAAAAAACGTTATGTTTTATATTCATGGCGGAGGCTGGGTGTTTGGCAGCTTTCATACGCACGAAAAGTTAGTAAGGGAACTTTGTGCAAGGACAAATTCACTGGTTATATTCCCAGAATACAGCCGGTCGCCGGAAGCGAAATACCCCACGGCGGTAGAACAGTGTTATTTTATTTTTTCCCATATATGGGAAATTGTCGGGGATTGTTTTTCGGTGGGCAAAGGCGCAGCCCTCACAGTGGCAGGCGACAGTGTCGGAGGAAATATGGCAATCGCTATGGTTCTGATGTCAGCCATACGGCATGGGCCGCGCATTCATAAGCTGCTGTTATATTACCCGGTCACGAATGCTTATTTTAATACGCCCAGTTACCGTCAGTTTTCAGATGGTTATTATCTGTATCGTGAAGGGATGAAATGGTTCTGGAGGCAGTATACGGCTTCTGTAAAAGATAGAAATCAGATAACAGCATCTCCTCTTCGGGCGGACATAGGCTGCCTGAGTTGTTTTCCAAAGACAATGGTGATAAACGGCCAGGCAGATGTTTTGCGCAGTGAAGGAGAAGCTTTTGGGGAGAGGCTTCGATGCGCAGGCGTGGAGGTAACTGCCTTACGTGTACAGGGTACGATTCATGATTTTGTGATGCTGAATGCGCTGGATCAGACGAATGCCTGCCGTATTGCTATGGACGCGTCGGCTGAGTGGGTGAACCGCATGGATTGAAATGTAATACGGAATCATCTTTACCGCGCCATGCATGGCGGATTAGAGCGTGTTTGAAGGATATTTTTTTAAACACGCTTTAACAAAAATGTTTTGATATATGGCAAATACGATATAAAATGTACTTGACTTTATATTCTTACAAGCGTAATATTATATGGTGCGATATGTTTGGAATGTTTTATAAATTTTTTTGTTTTAAAATCTTACCTATGTAATATTTTGGGAGAAATGAATATTAGAAGGGGTGTTGAAAAAATGTTTTTGCCAAAAAGAAAAAACAAAAAATATGGCGGCTTCCGTAAACGGACAGGCTGTATCCGGGAATGCCAGAATACAAGGCTTTTTATATTGCTTATGGTATTTGTTATTTTGTTTTCGGTTCTGCTTCGCCGTCTGTGGATATTGCAGATTGTAAATGGGCAGATGTACGCTGATACATATGAATTAAAAATTACGAGAACTATACGTGAGCCGAATGCAAGGGGCGTTGTATATGATTGTAACGGAGAAGCTCTGGCTTATAATAAGCTGGCTTATACCGTTACTATGACAGACGCCGGCGTTTATGCGTCGGACAGAGAACGGCAGCTTACATTAAACGGCATGATATACCGTGTGATTAAAAAACTGGAAAAGAACGGGGAGCAGGCGGTTCATGGCTTGAGCATAAAAGCCGGTTTGGGTGAAGGTTTTGAATATACGGTGTCCGGAGCGGCCCTTAAACGGTTTTTGGCGGATGTTTTCGGAAAAGCCGATCCGCAGGAACTGACGCGGGAACAACGTGAAATATGCGCGGATGAACTGATGGAGTATCTTACCGGCAATCAAAAATTTGCGCTGTTCGGGGAGGGAAAATATGGCTATACCAAAGAGGAACTGCAGGAATACGGGCTGCCGGATCATTTTACGAAGGAAGAACTTTTGACCATAACCGGGATCCGGTATATGCTGTCTTTTTATTCTTTTCAAAAATATGTGCCGGTTGTTTTGGCAAGGGACGTATCGGAGGAGACGGTTGCTTTTATCTGTGAAAATCAGCCGTCCCTGCCGGGAATTGATATCGGGAAAGAATGGAAGCGGGTTTATGCGGGCGGGGAAGCGCTGTCCCATATTCTTGGGTATACGGGGAATATTTCATCGGAAGAACTGGAAGCGTACGCGGATTCGGATCGGAACTATACGTCTGATTCCATTGTCGGAAAGGCGGGGATCGAACAGTATTTTGAGGAACATCTGCAGGGGGTGGACGGGGAACGCCAGGTTATGGTCAATAATGTGGGCAGGATTGTCGGCGGAGAAAAGATGATCCGGGAAAATCAATGCGGCGGGGATGTGCACCTTTCCATTGATAAAGATCTGCAGATTGCCGTGTACCGTATTTTAGAGCAGAATCTGGCCGGAATTGTGGCCGGGAATCTGATTTATGCAAAGACCTTTGATAAGTCGGACATTTTTGATACGTCGGATATCCGCATTCCGGTGTACGACGTTTACCTGGCCTTGGCGGATAATGAGGTGATTTCCATAGACGCTTTGCACAGCCCGGACGCGACAATATTAGAACGGCAGATGGAACAGATTGTGCTGGAAAAATACGGCGAAGCCATAGAAAATCTGAAAGCCGCTTTACAGGATGAAAATACGGATTTTAATGAATTGCAGGAAGAGATGCAGGAATATATCCGGTATATTGTCGAAAAAGCCAATATACTGGATTCGGATTTGGTGGAGGCAAAAAGCGAGGCATACCGGAACTGGGAACGCAAAAAGGGATTCCGGGCAAGGCCGTTTTTTTTATATGCCATGGAAAACGGGTGGATTGCGTCCGGGGTTATGGACGCAGAGCAGGGATATTTTACGGGAGACGAAATGTACGGCCTGCTTGTAGATGCCATCGGAAAAAAACTAAGACAAGACGGGGAATTTGAGAAAATGCTGTTTAAAAGGCTGATTATGGAGGAGCGGATTAAAGGGGAGGATATCTGCAGGCTTTTGTATGACCAGCAGGTTTTAAGCAGTACGGACGAGGATTATGAAAGGCTGATATCGGGCGAGTGGGACGTTTATACGTTTATAAAGAAAAAAATTGAAGGCCTGGAAATTACGCCCGCGCAGCTGGCGCTGGATCCCTGCTCTGCATCGGCTGTTGTGATACAGCCAAAAACCGGGAAGGCGCTTGCGCTTGTATCTTATCCGGGGTATGATAATAACCGCCTGGTAAACCAGATGGATTCGGATTATTACAGCCGTCTTTTAAAGGATAAATCGCTGCCGTTATACAACAGGGCGACGCAGCAGCTTACGGCTCCGGGATCTACGTTTAAACCGGTTACGATCGCCGCCGGGCTGCTGGAAGGGGTTATTTCTGCGGATAGTTCCGTATTTTGCGACGGGGTATTTGACAAAGTGGAACCCAGCTTAAAATGCTGGAAGCATTCAGGGCACGGGGAAGTGGCGAAAGCCCCGGATGCGTTGCAGTTTTCGTGCAATGACTATATGTGTGAAATTGCATACCGGATGGGGGCGAAAGACGGGGAGGAGTATACGGACAGCGCTTCGCTAAAGTGTTTGCGGGAGTATACAAAACTGTTCGGATTGGATAAAAAATCAGGGATTGAGATTGCAGAGTCCAAGCCGCATATTACGGACGCATATGGGATTCCTTCCGCAATCGGGCAGGGGACGCATAATTATACGACGGTTCAGCTGGCAAGGTATGCGGGTGCAATCGCATCAAAAGGAGACGCGTTTTATCTTTCCCTGGTAAAAGGGATGTCGGATGCGGACGGAGTATATAAAAAACAGAAGTCCAGGCTGGCATGCAGGGTAGAACTGACGGATTCTGTGTGGGATGCGGTTCAAATGGGCATGCTGCAGTTTGCGCAGAATAATGCGGTATTAAAGGATATGAAAATTCCTGTGGCTGGGAAGACGGGAACGGCCCAGGAAGCGAAAAACAGGCCGGATCACGCGCTGTTCATTGGATACGCCCCGGCGAAACAGCCGCAGATTGCGGTGGCAGTCCGGATTGCAAACGGGTATGGTTCGTCAAATGCCACCGCCGCCGGAAAAAGTATCCTAAATTACTGTTTCGGCCTGAAAAGCCGGGAACAGATTATTACAGGCGAAGCGTCACAGGCGCTGAGTATCAGGACAGATTAACAGGCGGGAGGAAATAACATAATGAAAAAAAGATTCAATTTTGTAAAATGGATATGCTTTGGAATAGCAGGTTTTGCCATGCTGGCCGGATGTTCGGGCAAAACGGTTTCTGACGGCGGCATGACAGAAATTCTGGAAACAGAACAAAAGAAAGAAGCAGAAGAACCGGAAACCGTTACAGAAGCTTTTGTGAAAGAGGCGCAGGTCAATCCGGAAATCGAAGAGACTGACTGGTCGGAATATTTTGACGGCTTTTATGGGGCTGCCGTCGTATACGATCCTTCCGCCATGCAGTATAAGATATATAACCGTGAACTTGCCGAAACAAGAAGATCGCCCTGTTCTACTTTTAAAATTATTTCTTCCCTGATTGCGCTGGAAAACGGGATTATAGATCCGGATCACTCCACGCGCAGGTGGAGCGGCGAAACGTTCTGGAATGAAGAATGGAACCGTGATCTGGATTTTGAAGAGGCATTCCGAGCGTCGTGCGTCTGGTATTTCAGGGAGGTGGCAGACGAAATTGGGCAGGAGCGGATGCAGGAAGAACTGAACCGGCTTTCCTACGGGAACCGTGATATTTCCGACTGGGAAGGGCGGCTTAATACGAATAACGATAACCGGGCCCTGACCGGGTTTTGGCTGGAATCGTCCCTTGCAGTTTCCCCGAAAGAGCAGGCGGAGGTAATGGAACGCATTTTCGGGGAGGATTCCGCTTATTCTGAAATGGCAAAAAACAGATTAAAGAAGGCGATGCTTGTGGAAACGCAGAATGGAACCGAAAGCCCTGTTTATGGGAAGACCGGAATGGGCAAATCCGGGGGAATTGTCGTGGACGCATGGTTTACCGGATTTGCCAAGAAGGAGGAGGAAAATATTTACTTTTGTGTGTATCTGGGGAGAACGGATGGCGGAAATGTGTCCAGCGCCGCC
>CAJTLD010000087.1:0-9251 GCA_910577065.1 uncultured Lachnospiraceae bacterium
TATCGTATACGGTTTTTCCGCCTGCCAGCTTCGGAAGCCCTGCATTTGGCTTTACCAAAACCGGTATGCAGGAAACGTCGTACATGGCCCTGACCTGCTCCGCCATTTTATCCGGCCCTGCGGAACAGTTCATGCCGATCACGTCGACGCCCAGGCTTTGCAGGACAATCGCCGCGGTCGCCGGATCGGTGCCGAACAGCGTGCGCCCGGTATCTTCATAGGTCAGGCTGACCAGAACGGGAAGGTTATTGGTTTCTTTGACTGCCAGGACCGCCGCGCGGCATTCCTGCAGGCTCATCATCGTTTCCACCACATACAGATCCACCCCGGCTTCTTCCAGCGAACGCACCTGCTCTTTATAAATCTCCACCAGTTCTTCAAACTGCATTTCCCCGATCGGGTAAAGCTGCTGCCCGGTCATGGAAATATCGCCCGCAATATATACGCCCTGCGCGCCGGCGGCAGCTTCTTTTGAAAGGGCTACCAGCCTTTGGTTCATCTCGTGCAGCCTGTCCGCATAACCGTATTCGGCAAGCTTGATGCGGTTTGCGGTAAACGTCGGGGCATAGAGGATATTCGTCCCTGCCGACACGTATTCCTGCTGCAGTTTGATAAGCGCCTCAGGATTTTCCAAAATCCACTGTTCCGGGCAGACGCCTGTTTTCATGCCCGCCGCCTGCAGGTTGCTGCCCGTTGCGCCGTCTAAGATAAGCGGCCCCTGCTTAAGCAGGCGCCCAAATAAAGCTTTGTCCATTCTTCCTCCTTCGTTGTTCCGCGGTTACAATAATATCCCGGTTATTGTATCATCAAATGCGTTTCCTGTCATGCGCGTTTTTATGTTCTCTTATAGGAACCTAAAACACGTTCTAATCCCCTAATTACCTTGTCATAATTTTCCGGACGGTGCGGAAAAACGCATGGATCGCATAATTTCAGTTTTCCCTGTTCTGTCTGCATATATTCCGGCGTCCCGGGGCAGTTTTCCATCCAATAAAACGGACAGTAACAAAACAGGCAGTTCAAATACTCCATCCCCTTATGGCAGGGAAAATATTCACATTTCCTGTTTTCAAAAAACCGGTAAGAGTCTTCCATATCCCACCTTCAGTCCTTTCCTTCCACATTGGCTTTTATCAGTAATTCCCACTGCCCGCACCCTTCCATAAACTTAAATTTTACCGGATCGCGGAAACATTCCAGCAGCGTTTGCCGCATTTTGGCAAGAAAATCCGGATCCGCGCTTTTCCATTTCATATGGGCATACATAGCGGATTTCTGAAAGCCGTCCATTTCCTCCGCGCCCGCAAGCAGAGCCTGCGCGCAAAGCAAGGTCTGCTCAACATCCTGTTTTTGCACTGCCAGATCCACTTTGCAGGCCGCCTCCTGAAACTTTCCCATTTCAAACAGCCGTACAAGCCCGCTTTCTTTTTCGGCCCACATGCCCGCCTGTTCCAAATCGTTTTCTTCTAACGCAAGCATATACAGGCCGCTAAAAACTATGCGAAGCGTCTGGCATTCTGAAAACAAAATTTCTTCATACGCCTCGTACGCTTTTTGCTTTTGCCCTGTTTTGGCATAAAGCAGCGCCTGTTTTTGTTTCCGCTGCGTACCCTCTTTAGAAAAATAAGAAAGGCAGCGCCCGGCTGCTTCGTATTCGCCTTTTCTGACATAAAACTGGAACAGTGACTCCGCCGCGTTTCTTTTTATGTCCGCGTCGCCGCTTTCCAAAGCATGCATATACCACTGTTTGATCTGTTTTTCATATTCCAAGGCCCCTTTTTCATCGGCCTTTGTGCGCCTTGCGTCCAAAATGACCGCTAACTGCCAGATCAACGCATGGCAGTCCGGGTATGTCTGGATCAGTTCTTTTGCATACTGAAAAACTTCCCCGTAGGAAAACGTACGAAACCGAATATCAATTTCTTTTACGATTGCCGCAATTTCGTCTGCCGTAACGGACGCCTGAAAGGACAATAGCGTTTCAAGCGTAACGCCCAAGAGCCTTGCAATCGGCGCCAAAAGCGAAATATCCGGCAGGCTTGCGCCTTTTTCCCATTTATTGACCGCAGAAGCGGTAACGCCCAGGCGATTGGCCACCTCTTCCTGCGTCATATTTTTTTGTTTTCTGTATGATCGGATCACTTTTCCTATCTGCATTCCGTTCCCTCCGTTTCTCTGCTATTATCTTAGCAGAGGGATACGCGCCTTTCAATGGAATCTCTCTTAACTTTTCCGCCAGTTTTTTGAATGGTACGCAATCCGGACATGCAACGAAAAAACATGACATCCGCCGCTGCCCGCATACGGATATCATGCTTTTTGGTTTTTCTATCTGACACTGCCTGTAAAACGTAAAAAGGCTTCCCTTCCTTCTGCCGTGCATTTGTACACGCCGGCGTCCTCAAGCACTTCGGAGAACACCAGGCCGATTTCTTTCCGGATAATGCCTTCGATATTTTCCTCCGTGACGCTTTCATACTTCGGCGTAAATTCCTCTACCCAGGCGGCATGTTTTGCAAGGGCTTCATCTGCCCGAAGATCGGCTCCTTCCAAAACCGCTTTTTGCAGCGCGGCCATTTCATCCTTAAGCCTTGCCGGGAGCACGGCCAGTCCCATCACTTCGATCAGGCCGATATTTTCTTTTTTAATATGATGCAGCTTTGCGTGCGGGTGGTATACGCCGAGCGGATGCTCTTTTGTCGTGATATTGTTGCGCAGCACCAGATCGAGTTCGAACAGACCGTCCCGCTTTCTTGCAATCGGGGTAATCGTATTGTGCGGCTCGCCGTCCGTTTCGGCAAATACAAACGCCGCTTCATCCGTATATCCCCTCCATGCCAGCAAAATCCGATCCGCCAGTTCAATCAGGCGTTCCCTGTCCGCACAGTCGAGGCGGATCACAGACATCGGCCATTTTACAATGCCTGCTTTTACGTCTTCAAAACCGGCAAAGGAAATTTCCCGTTCTACCGGCGCTTTTGCCATGGCAAATTCATAGCAGCCGCCCTGGAAATGATCATGGCTTAAAATAGAACCTCCCACAATCGGCAGATCCGCATTGGATCCTACAAAATAATGCGGGAACTGCGCCACAAAATCCAAAAGCTTGCCAAATGTCGCACGTTCAATTTTCATCGGCGTATGCTCGGAATTGAACACGATACAGTGCTCGTTGTAATATACGTACGGCGAATACTGGAAAAACCAGCCGCTGTTATTAATCGTAACCGGGATAATCCTGTGGTTCTGCCTGGCCGGATGGTTGACGCGCCCGGCGTAGCCTTCGTTTTCCCTGCAGAGCAGGCACTTTGGATAGCCGCTCTGTTTTGCCAGCTTCGCAGCCGCGATTGCTTTCGGATCTTTTTCCGGCTTGGATAAATTAATTGTAATGTCGAGCGTGCCGTATTCGGTATCCGCCGTCCATTTCAGATCTTTTTTGATACGGTACCTGCGGATATAATCGGTATCCCTGCTTAATGTATAAAAATAGTCTGTCGCTTCCTTGGGATCTTTTTTATAGAGACCGTCAAATTTTGCAATTACTTCGCTTGGCCTTGGGGTCAAAAGCCCCATGATTTTGGTGTCGAACAAATCGCGGTATACGACGCCGTTTTCTTTGGTAATGCCGTTTTCATAGGCGTAATCCAGCAAATCCTTTAATATTCCTTCCAAAGCCTCCTGCGCCGCCTGCCTGGTCATGCCGCCGTTTGCGGCATGGGCTTTCACCGCTTCGTCCTCCAATTCATCTAATCCAAACAGTTCCAGCAGGCGGTTTCCGGTAAAACAGGCGTCCGCCTCTTCTATCAGTCCCGTTGCCAGCCCATAATCCACCAAATCTAAAATCCTCTCCTGAACCATATCCTTCACCCTTCCTGTTTGTCGTTTCCTTTCCCCGCCTGTGCGCTACCCGTCGCTCAGCCAGCACAGTTCTTCTTCGCTCAGCTTTAACCCAAGCGCTTTTAAATCGGTCTGTATCCGCTTTATGGCGGATGCGGAACAAATTGCCATAGGAGCCAGGGGCTGCTGCAATACCCATGCCAGGGCTATCTGCGGTACGGCCGCATTTTTTTCGGCCGCCAGCTGTTCGGCTCTGGCCAGGCGGTCATAGTTTTCCTGGCAGCAGTATCCTTTTACTGCAAAGCTGTCCAGCGTTTTTACAGCGCGCTTCGTTTCGTCCGCACGGAACTTTCCGGATAAAAAACCATGCGCCAGGCTTGCATAGGCGAATACTTCCACGCCTTTTTCCTGATACCAGTTCCGTTCCGCTTCGTGATCTCTGCCGGAAATATCCACGCAGCCATTGCCCCACGGGTCTTCTTTTTGCACCGCAAGACTGTACGCCGGGCTCGATACGTCAAATCCGAACATATCGTGGGAATAGGCGTATTCATTTGCTTCATCAATCCGCGTATAACTCCAGTTCGAACCGCCGAACACGCCGATTTTTCCCTCTTCGCGCAGTTCATTTAACGTTTCCACCAAAGGCCCAACCGGCGCTTTGGAATCATCCCGGTGCAGCAGATAGATGTCCACATACGTAGTCTGCAAGGCTTTAAGGGATTTTTCCAAATCCTCCCGGACAGCTTCCGGCGTTACGCGCGGTTCCCTGGAACCGGCTAAAGGGTGCGCTCCTTTTGTCAGCACCACAACCCTTTCCCGGTTGTTTCTGGCCGCCATCCAGGCGCCCAGCGCATTCTCTGCCATACCATAACTTCTTGCCGTATCAAAAGCATTGACGCCCGCCGCAAAAACTTCGTCGAGGAGTTTGAACATATTTTCTCCCCGCACCATTGCCGGAGAGGCCGTCCCATACACAATACGTGAAACCGGGTTTTTTACATCCGTTATATGTTTATATTCCATGTAAAACCTCCTAGTTTATGGTTTCCTGCCCACTCCACAGTAAATTTCACAGCCTGTAGCATGTCTCCCTGTTCTATTTTGGCACGGAATGGCATAAAATGCAATATTTTCCTGAAATTCCATGTTACATCTTTTCCAGCATTTTTTCCACGCTGGCCAGTTTGACGCAGACTACAAAGATTTTTGTCGCAGTTTCCAAATCTTCAATACTCGGATAGGTCGGCGCAATCCGGATTACGGAATCTTTGGGATCTTTTCCGTACGGGAACGGCGCGCCTGCCGGGGTCATCACTACGCCGGCCTTTTTTGCCCTTGCAACAATATCCTTAGCACAGCCTTCTAACGCCTGATAGCAGATAAAATAACCGCCCTTAGGGCAATACCAGTTTCCGACGCCCCGATCCTCCAGTTCCTGTTTTAAAATATCAAGCACCATTTCAAATTTTGGACGCAGGATATCGGCATGCTTTTTCATATGTTCGGTAATGCCGTGGATATCCTTGAAAAAGCGCACGTGGCGCAGCTGATTTACTTTGTCGTAGCCGATGGTCTGCACCATAAGCTGTTTTTTAATATATTCCAGGTTGTTGGCGGAAGCGGCGATTGCGGCTACGCCGGAACCCGGGAAGCTGATTTTGGAGGTGGAGCAGAATTTATACACCATATCCGGATTGCCTGCCCGTTTGCATTCCGCAAAAATCTCTACCAGGTTATCGTGGTCAATGTCATACAGATGATGCACCCCGTACGCGTTGTCCCAGTAAATCCGAAAATCCTTTGCCGCGGGTTTTAGCCTTGCAAAACGGCGTACCGTTTCGTCAGAATACGTAATGCCCTGGGGATTGGAATACTTTGGCACGCACCAGATGCCTTTAATCGCTTCGTCGCCTGACACTAATTCCTCCACCATATCCATATCAGGCCCTGTGGGAAGCATCGGAACATTGATCATTTCTATCCCGAAATGCTCTGTAATTGTAAAATGCCTGTCGTATCCCGGTACGGGGCACAGAAATTTTACTTTGTCCAGCTTGCACCACGGGGTACTGCCCATAACGCCGTGCGTCATGGAACGAGAAACGGTATCGTACATAATATTCAGGCTGGAATTGCCGTAAATCATAATGTTGTCCGGATTGCATTCAATCATATCCCCCAACAATACCTTCGCTTCCTGGATGCCGTCTACCACGCCGTAATTGCGGCAGTCCGTCCCGTCGTCACAGGCAAGATCCACGCCGCTGTGCAGCACGTCCATCAGTTCCATAGAAAGATCCAACTGCTCCGCGGAAGGCTTTCCCCTCGACATATCAAGCTGAAGCCCTCTCATCTGGTATCTTCTGTACTCTTTTTCCAGTTCGTTTTTCTCCTGCAGTAACTCTTCTTTTGTCATTTCCGAAAATGATTTCATGTTTATTCCTCCTAGTTATTTTTCGATTGACGGCAGTCCGGTTTCTTTCACTGCTTTTTATATTGTTCCAGGCTCCCAAGATAAGACTGTACCTGCTTTTCATAGCCGTTTTCCGTAGGCTGGTAAAACCGTTCGCCCAAAAGCTCCTCCGGCAAATACTGCTGATCCGCGTAATGCCCGGGAAAGTCGTGCGCATACTGATACCCAAGCCCGCGTCCAAGCTTGCCCGCCGATCGGTAGCTTGCATCCATAAGATGCGCCGGAACCGAGGCGGTCCTTGTGCTTTTCACCAAATCCATAGCGCGGTTTATTGCCAGATAAGACGCGTTGCTTTTGGGCGCCGTCGCCACATACGTAACCGCTTCCGCAAGGATAATCCTCGCCTCCGGCATCCCAATCCGCTCAACGGCAAGGGATGCGGCGACCGCGACCTCAAGCGCATTCGGATCCGCCATCCCTACGTCCTCCGAAGCGCAGATCATAACGCGCCTTGCAATAAAGCGGATATCTTCGCCCGCCGCAAGCATCCTGGCCAGATAATAAATGGCCGCGTCCGGATCGGATCCGCGCATGCTTTTGATAAACGCGGATATGACGTCATAGTGGTTGTCCCCGCTTTTGTCGTATCTGACCGCGCGCTTTTGGATGCATTCCTCCGCTACGGGCAGCGTAATGCGGATTGTGCCGTCCGCACCCCGTTCGGTCGTTAAAATACCAAGTTCTATGGCATTTAACGCCGCCCTTGCGTCGCCGTTTGCCGCATCCGCCAGAAAATCCAGCGCTTCCTCTTCTATCGCCGCGCCATATGCGCCCATACCCTTTATTTCATCTTTCACAACACGCAGCAGCAGTACCTTAATATCTTCCGCCGAAAGAGGCTTTAGTTCAAATATTACCGATCGGGAAAGCAGCGCCCCGTTTACTTCAAAATAAGGGTTTTCCGTCGTCGCCCCGATTAAAACAACGGTACCGTCCTCCACAAACGGAAGCAGATAGTCCTGCTGGCCTTTGTTGAAACGGTGAATTTCGTCTATAAAGAGTATGGTTTTTTTGCCGTACATACCGGCCGCGTCTTTTGCCTGGCGGATCACTTCTTCCATATCTTTTTTGCCGGCGGACGTCGCATTGATCTGGGTAAACGCCGCGCTGGTGGTATTGGCAATTACCTTTGCAAGCGTCGTTTTGCCGGTGCCGGGCGGGCCGTAAAACAAAACGGACGAAAGCTTGTCGGCTTTGATGGCGCGGTATAAAAGCGTTCCTTCGCCTATGATATGCCGCTGGCCTACGACTTCCTCAAGGGAAGCCGGGCGCATTCTTGACGCCAGAGGCGATTCTTTTTGTTGGTTTTGTGTTCGCATATAATCGAATAAGTCCATAATGAATAATCTCCTGCATTTTAAGATACATGAGTTTTTGAGATTTGACAAGAAAAAATTTGCCAAATATATCTCTTATCCTTCTATCTTTACAAAACTGCTTACGCCGTACGCCCCTCTTTTTTTGGACACTACTATTTTTTTCTCTACCTGTTCTTTTAATTCCGAAACGTGCGAAATAATCCCGACCAGGCGGTTTCCTTCCGTAAGCTTCGCCAGTTCTTTTAACGCCTGTCCAAGCGCGCTTTCATCCAGCGCGCCGAACCCTTCGTCCACAAACATGCAGTCCATTTGGATCCCGCCTGCGCCTGCCTGGATTTCGTCGGAAAGGCCTAAGGCAAGGGACAGGGAAGCCTGGAAAGACTCGCCGCCGGAAAGGGTTTTTACGCTGCGTTCCGTCGCGTTGTAATGGTCTATAACGCTTAGTTCCAGGCCGGCTTTTTCCTTTTTATTCGCGGTTTTATCCCTGGGCTCCTCGCGTTTTAATTCATACTGGCCGCCGCTCATCCTAAGCAGGCGCAGGTTGGCGCGCCTTAGGATGCGGTCAAAATAGGTCGTCTGGATATAGGTTTCCAGTTCTATTTTCTGTTTGTTTTTTAACGTCCCGTTCGCGGTGTCGGAGAGGGCTTTGAGCCAAATGTATTTTTCTTCCGCTTTTGTGATATCCTCCCGTTTTGCTTTGACTTTCTGCAAAATCTGACGGTTGGCGGCAAGCGCGCTGTTTTTCTGATCGCGCTTTGCGCCCAAGGCCTTTTTCTGCTTTAGGCAGCCGGATTTTTGCGTAAGCACAGCGTCTTCCGAAAGAAGCCCGGCGTCGCCGGCAGCGGACAGCTGGCTGTTTAGCGTTTCGATTGCGGCTGTAAGGCGGTCGTATTTTTTCTGTATGGCCGCGCAGTCTTCTTCCGCTTTGGAAAGCGCCTGTTCTAAGGCGGCTTTCTGCGCGGTAAGCGCGTCTTTCGTTTGCTGCGCTTCTTCCTGTTTGGCTGCGGTAAGCTGGGATTTGATGTCGTCCTCCTGTTTTTTCCTGGATTCTATGCGCTCAAGAAGCGCCGCCAGAACAAGCTGCACGTTTTGGATATCGTCGGTATATTTTTTAACTTCCGCTTCTTTTTGAGGAAGTTCCGCTTCAAGCCGCTGCCTTAGAGCGCATCTTCCCTGGTTTTCGCGCAGCTTTTCTTCCAGGCTTTCCTGCCTGCGCGCAAACTCCCGTTCGGCTTTGGCGGCCATTATAAGCAAATCTGCTTCCGGCAAAGAAGGCTGTGCCAGCAGGGCTTCTAACGCGTCCGCCTTTTCCCGCTTCCTGCCAAGAACGCCTTCCAGGCGCTGTTTTAGGCCGTATATGGCTTCCCGGAGTTCTTCCTGCCGCTTTACCTGTTGTGTAAGATCTTCTTCGAGCCTGGTACGGATTTGGATTTTGCCGTTCTTATCCTCCTTGTATGCGCTTAACCGCGCAAGGCATTCCGTCAGCGCGTCGCCTGTATCCTGCGGCGTCTGGCCGAGAAGTTCCCATGCGCTTGCCATTTGTTCGAAAGCGCGCTCTTTCGCTTCGGAAATCTGTTCCTGCCGGATGGACTCCTGGCCGTTCCTTTCCGCAATCTGCT
>CAJTLD010000087.1:9261-9513 GCA_910577065.1 uncultured Lachnospiraceae bacterium
GCCGGTATTTAGCGGTTTCTTCCGCCAGGCGCTGCAGCTGCTGTTCTTTTTGGGCAGACTCTTCCGTCAGCTGCTGCAAACGGATTTTGGATAACGCCGCTTCTTTTTGCTTTGCCAAAGCCTCCTCTTTCGCCTGTGACAAATACGCCAGGCGCGCTTCGTCTGTCTGCGCGGTATTCCCGGGAAACGGTATGTTTTGGACGCTTTCTTCCCGCTGCCTGATTTTTTCTTCCAGCTTGCCTTTTGCGGCGG
>CAJTLD010000087.1:9523-11048 GCA_910577065.1 uncultured Lachnospiraceae bacterium
CAAATTCCTGTTCCATCTGCTGCAAACGGGCGGCGGCTTCTTTTTGTTTTTCTTCTTCCTCTTCTATCATGCTATTCAGCTTTTCTTTGCGGGCGCAGGATTTTTCCGCTTCCTTTATAGCTTCTTGTATGGCATTTCGCCTGGCCTTAAACCGGGCGGATGTTTGGGCGATATCGTCTTCCAGCGTTTTCATATTGATTTCATCCGTTCCAAACAAGGCTTTTGCCTGCGCGCATACGTCCTCTTCCTGCTCTTTGCAGCGTTCCAAAAGCTGCCTTGCCTTTGTACTGAAGCGCTCCGCTTTCTGCTGCGCCTGCTCCAAAAGGGACTTTTTGCTGTCAAGTTCTTCCTTAGAAGGCACGGATTCCAAAACTTCGGCAAGTTTTTTGTGATGCGTGCAGCCGCAGACGGGGCAGGGCGTCCCTTCTGTAAGCCCGCGCGCAAGCAGCCCTGCCTGCGCGTCTAAAAACCTGCGTTCCATGCTTCCATAGTCTTCTTTTAAAGCATCTTTCAAAAGCGCGGCTTTTTGGTATTCATCCTGCGCGCCGCACATACTTTGCCGCTGCTGTTTTACGGACTTTTGCGCGGCGCTAAGCGCGGCAAGCGCATTTATCTGTTGTTCAAAATCTTTTTCCTGCTGCCTTAAACGCATCATCTTTGTATCCGCATCCAAAAGCTTCTCCCGTTCACGGATCAAGCTGCTTCGGCGTTCCTGAATGGATGCGGCCCGACGTCTTGTTTCGGCGCAAATTTCATTTTTCGCTTTTACTTCTTCGGAAAGAACTGCTATTTCTTTTGCCTGCTTTTGAAAATTTAAAAGGCGCGCGGCGGCTTCTTTTGCCCTGTGAGAATATTTCTGTTCCGTTTCCCCGGCGTCTTTTAAAGTTTCCCTCTGTTCCTCGATCTTTTCTTTTTCTGCTTTTTTTTCGCTTTGTTCTAAGAGCAGTTCTTTTAACATACGTTCTTTGCGGCTGATTTCTCTTTGCGCTTTTTCGCGCTGTTTTTGCGCTTCAGCCAGTTCTTCTTTCAGTTCCGTTAACGCCGCATACCTTGTCTGTGCCTCAGCCAGCAGCGCATCCTGGCCCGCAAGAGATTCTATCTGCAATTTTTGCGCCCGGATTGTCCGTTCCAGCCCGTTTGCCTGTTCGGTTTTTTCTTTGATATGCGTTTCGGTCTGCCGCTGGTTTTGTGTTTCCCGGACAAGCCCGTCTTGCTGCTGCCGTAAATTTTGCTTTTCTCGCCTGGCATTGAGAAGAGCATGCTCCAAACGTTCTTTTTCTTCTCCCGTGGCGGCCAGTTTTTTTAACTGCTCCTGCCCGGCGGCAAGCTCTTTTGCAAGCCGGTCTTTTTTGCAGATAAGCCGCCGCTTTTTTTCTTCTTCTTTTTGAAGCGTATGCCCGTCTGCTTTTTGCGCGTCCTGCTCCTTATATAAACGTGCGAATAAATCCAGATTATTCTGCTGTTCCTGAATCTGCTGCGTAAGGCGAGCGCATACGGCGGCTTCCTGTTTTGCCAGCGCGCAACG
>CAJTLD010000088.1 GCA_910577065.1 uncultured Lachnospiraceae bacterium
GGCGTTTACTCTTGGAGGAACCGGAGGGGGATTTGCGGATAACCGGCAGGAATTTATGGAACAGATTAAAAACGCCATTTCCGCCTCTCCGGTTCATCAGGTATTAATCGAAAAAAGCGTCAAAGGCTTCAAAGAAATCGAATACGAAGTGATCCGCGACGCCAACGATACGGCGGTCACCGTCTGCAATATGGAAAATTTAGACCCGGTGGGAATTCATACGGGAGATTCTATCGTAGTATGCCCCTCCCAGACCCTGACCAACAAAGAGTATCAGATGCTGCGCAGCAGCGCGCTGAATATAATCCGTGCGTTGAAAGTGGAGGGAGGCTGCAACGTGCAGTTCGCGCTGGATCCGGGTTCTTTTCGGTATTACCTGATCGAGGTAAATCCGCGCGTTTCCCGTTCCTCGGCGCTTGCATCCAAGGCAACCGGATATCCGATTGCAAGGGTATCGGCAAAAATCAGCGTGGGGATGACGCTGGATGAAATTATGCTGGCCAGTACGCCCGCCTCCTTTGAACCGGCTCTGGATTATATCGTGACAAAAATGCCTCGCTTTCCGTTCGATAAATTTGCGGATGCAGACCCTAAGCTTGGCACGCAGATGAAAGCGACCGGGGAAGTGATGAGCGTGGGCAGAACCTTTGAAGAAAGCCTGTTAAAAGCAATCCGATCTCTGGAAACGGGGGTATATCATCTGTATATGCCCAAATTTGAAAAAGAAAGTATAAACGCATGTATGGAATATATAAAAAGCGGCACAAATGACAGAATTTTTGCCATTGCGCACTTATTAAGAGCAGGAATGGGCGTATCTGAAATTTCAGGCCAGACCGGGATCGACTGCTTTTTTTTGAACAAAATGAAAGAAATAACCGATCTGGAAACAGAACTGAAAGCTTGTATCGGTGACCGGGAAGCGTTGTATCAGGCAAAGAAAGCAGGCTTTTCCGACTGGGCTGTCGCATGGCTCTGGGAAAAGACCGAAGCAGAGATTTTTAAACTGCGCCGGACATACGGCATATTTCCGGTTTATAAGATGATAGATACCTGTGCGTCCGAGTTTGAAAGCAGCGTCCCGTATTTTTATTCCACCTATGAGCAGGAAAATGAATCGGTAATCGGACATGGAAAGAAAATCGTTGTTCTGGGCTCCGGTCCAATCCGTATCGGCCAGGGGGTGGAATTTGATTATTCCACGGTACATGCGGTTTGGGCCATCAAAGAAGCCGGATATGAGGCAATCATTATTAATAACAATCCGGAAACCGTTTCTACAGACTATACCACGTCTGATAAGCTGTATTTTGAACCGTTATGCACAGAAGACGTGATGAATGTAATTGAGATGGAAAAACCGGATGGGATCCTGGTATCATTGGGCGGCCAGACGGCGATCAACCTGGCGAAACCGTTAGAAGAACGAGGGGGGACGATCCTTGGCACAGACTGTGCGGCAATCGAGAAAGCCGAAAACAGGGAAGCTTTTGAAAAGCTGCTGTCAGAGCTTTCTATCCCGCAGCCCGGGGGTCGGGCTGTGACAAATATAGAAGACGGCGTAAAAGCGGCGGAAGAAATCGGCTACCCGGTACTGGTACGTCCAAGCTTCGTACTTGGCGGAAGAGCCATGCAGATCGTGGCAAAAGAAGAGCAGCTGCGCCATTATCTGAAAACAGCCGTGGAAATGGATGAGGAAAAGCCGGTTCTGGTCGATCAGTACATCTGCGGGAAGGAAGTGGAAATAGACGCCATTTGTGACGGGACGGATGTATTTGTTCCCGGGATTATGGAACTGGTAGAACGAACCGGCGTCCATTCCGGCGATTCCATCTGCGTATACCCGGCGTTTGGTATTTCAGAAAAGATAAAAGAAACGCTTCTGGATTATACGAAAAAACTGGGGATTGGCATCGGCATTGTCGGGCTGTTCAACGTTCAGTTTATCGTGGATAAAGAAGAACATGTATCGGTCATTGAGGTAAACCCGCGTTCTTCACGGACCGTACCGTTTTTATCAAAAGCAACCGGATATCCGCTGGCAGATATTGCAGCCAAAGCCATACTTGGAAAGAGCCTGAAAGAGCAGGGCGTTCTGGATACCGCACCGAACGAAAAGCAGCGGTGGTATGTAAAAGTACCGGCGTTTTCCTTTGCCAAATTAAACGGTATGGATACATATCTTTCACCGGAGATGAAATCCACGGGAGAGGCAATCGGATACGACGGAAAGCTGCACAGGGCAATGTACAAAGCCATGATTGCCGCCGGTATCCGTGTGAAAAATTATGGGACTGTAATCGTGACGCTTGCGGATGAGGATAAAGAAGAAGCCCTTCCTTTGATCCGGCGCTTTTATGAGATGGGCTTTCACATCGAAGCAACCTCGCTTACGGGAGAGTATCTGAACGGGCATGGGATCCGTACCCGCGTACTCGGTAAGCCGTCGGAGGGCAGCAGCCAAATCCTGGATGCAATCCGGGCCGGGTATGTCAGCTATGTCATCAATACCCGTGCGATTCTTTCCGGCATTCATTACGAAGACGGCGCGGCAATCCGGAGAACGGCGGCGCAGAACAATATTACAATGCTTTCCTCACTGGATACGGTAAAGGTGCTTTTAGACGTGCTGGAGGAAGTGACCGTAGGAGTGTCCCCGATAGGAGCGGAATAATGTAAACACGCAACAGTTCAGCCTTTTGGATTCCCTGCCCGTTCTTGACATTTTTACGCAAAGTATTATGATAATCATGTGTATGAAAAAAAGTTTCGCAAGGAGGACAGTATGGAAAAACAACAATCTGTAATAGACACTATCCATGTCTTATATGACTCTTTTTTCGAACAGGAGAAAAAAATTGCCGACTATATTATGAAAAACCACAAGGACGCCGTAAATCTGACGATCAGCGAACTGGCGGAAGCCTGTGGGACAAGCGTAGCCACGATTTCGCGTTTTTGCCGCAAATGCAACGTAGGGGGATTTCATCATCTGAAAATCGCGCTGGCAAAGGAAATCTCAGAGAGCGGGAGAAGCGTCCCGGTTTCAAACCATATTTCCAGAACGCAAATCGGGCAGTCGCTGCAGAACATCCTGGCAAATAAAATAGAAGAGTTAAAACAGACGGTTTCCCTGATCAATGAAGAGCAGCTGGACGCCGTCTTAGAGTGCATCCGCCATGCCGGAGTGGTGCAGTTCGTCGCGGTAGGCAATACCATCCCGGTTGCGCTGGACGGGGCGTTTAAATTAAATGAAATCGGCATCCGCGCGGTAGCCGGCACCATTTGGGAAACGCAGCTTGCGTTTTCGCTTACGCTGAAAAAGGGGGATGTTTTAATCGCAATATCCAATTCCGGGGAATCCAGACAGGTGGCGAAGATGGTGCAGGCGGCAAACGAAAAAGGGGCGACCACAGTCGGGATTACAAATAATCCGAAATCCTCCATCGGGGAGAGCGTGGATTACCATATCCAGACGGCGACGCGTGAAAAGCTCTTTTTAAATGAGATTTGTTTTTCGCGCGTTTCGGCAATGACCGTGATGGAGATTTTTTACCTGTTTCTGACGGTGGATCAGAAGGAGCGGTATGAACGGATCCGGGAGTACGAAAGCATGATTGCAGATGAAAAGGTTTGAACGAAAATACGTGCAATTTTCAGGAAAATTCTGGGTCGGAAACATTTGACAGGTGGGAAGAATGCCTTTTATAATAAAAAGAAAAACGGTTGGATCAGTCGCAGAAAAAACTGTATTTCAACCATGTGATCAGGAGGGAACTTTGAAATGAAAAGCATTCGGACCAAAATCAATGTATGTCTTATTCTGACTGTCCTGATAGGATTAGTCGTATCCGGAGTGTTTAGCATCGCGCAAAACTACAGCAACACCATGTCTACGGTAAAGCAGATGATGAGCCAGACGGCCGTCTTAGCGGCGGGACGCGCACAGCAGGAGTTGAGGTCATATAAGAATGTCGTTATGGAGGTAGGGTGTATTTCACAGCTGTCCGACCCGGATGTGCCGGTGGAGGAAAAGCAGGGGATTATTGACGAACGCGTTTCCATGCACGGGTTTCAGAGGGGAAATATTATCGGCGCGGACGGTATCAGTATTTTTGACGGAAATGATTATTCCGACCGGGAATATGTACGTCAGGCCATGCAGGGAAATGTGTTTGTATCGGAGCCGTTGATCAGCAAGGTTACGGGAGCGCTGTCCATTATGGTGGCAGCGCCTCTGTATGCAGAGGGAGACGCCCAAAAATCCATTGTCGGCGTGGTTTATTTTGTCCCGCAGGAAACCTTTTTGAACGATATTGTTTCGGCTATTCAGATTGGGAAAAACAGCAGGGCGTATATGATTAATAAATCCGGCGGCACCATTGCCGATATCACGCTCGAAACGATTACCGTGCAAAATATAGAAGAGGAGGCGAAAGAAAACGCTTCCCTGAACGAATTGGCGGCAATCCACGCCCGGATGCGCGAGGGAGAAAACGGATTCGGAAGCTATGTAAGCGAAGGGCATAAAATGTTTGCGGCTTATGCGCCTGTGGCGGATACGGACGGCTGGAGCATTGCGGTCACTGCGCCGCAGATCAACTACCTGGCATCCACGCGGGACGCAATGGTGATTAACATTGTGGTGATTGTGATTTCCATGCTGCTTTCCGTTGTGGTCGCCCTGGTTTTGGCGCGCAATATCGGTATGCCGATGAAGGCCTGCGTCAACCGGATGAAGCTGCTTGTAGAAGGGGATTTGGATACGCCCATGCCGCGGATTACCAACAAGGACGAAACAGGCGCGCTTGTCAAATCGACGGAGTCTTTGGTAGAGGGGCTGCGTATTGTGATTGGGGACATCAGCTTTCTGTTAAATGAAATGGCAAATCAGAATCTGGACGTCCATACGGAACATGAAGAGGTTTATGTCGGCAGTTTCCGGGATATTTTGATTTCCATGCGCCATATGAAAGAAGAACTGAGCGACGCCGTGCGCCAGGTCAACCATTCTGCCAAGGGCGTGGCAAGCGCGAGCAGCCAGCTGTCCACAAGCGCGCAGACGCTGAGCCAGGGCACTACGGAACAGGCCAGTTCCGTACAGGAATTGGCGGCGCGCATCAGCATGATTTCCGAAGAGGTGAAAAGCACGGCGAGCGGGGCGTTAGACGTCAGAAGCCAGACGCACCAGACCGGTGAAAAAGTAACCCTGTGCAATCAGAAAATGCAGAATCTGGTAGACGCCATGGAACGGATCCGGAGCAGTTCCGAGGAGATTGGCAAGATTCTTAAGACAATAGACGATATTGCATTCCAGACGAATATCCTTGCGCTGAACGCGGCGGTAGAGGCAGCCAGGGCCGGCGAAGCGGGGAAGGGATTTGCAGTGGTTGCGGAGGAAGTCCGCGATCTGGCCGGCAAGTCTGCGCAGGCCGCTCAAAGCACGTCGGAGCTTGTTTCCCATTCGGAGGAAGCGGTACATATGGGGACGGAAATCGCAAAGAATACGGCCGACGTTCTGCTTGGCGTCGTAGAGAGCATTCAGTCCGTAGTAGATGCTATTGACCATATCGCTGTCGTTTCCAACGAGCAGTCCGAGTCGGTAGAGCAGGTTTCCGAGGGGATCAATCAGATTTCTGCCGTTGTGCAGAGCAACAGCCAGACTGCGGAGGAGGGCGCGGCCGCAAGCCAGCAGCTTTCCGCCGAAGCCGCCTGTCTGAAGGATTTGGTGGATCAGTTTACACTTGCTTCCAAATAATGTCGGTACGGGCAGGAACCAGACCTGAAAAAGGGAGGGTTCCTGCTTTTTTTGTCCTCTTTTCGCAGGGCTTTTACTGCCCTGCAAAGACATTCTTATACAAAGTAAACAAAAAAACGTTCCGGAACGTATCTTTTTCGGTGTAAATTTGTGTCTTTTGTAGAAAAATAATTTTCGCATAAAACATAATTGACAAAAAATATTTTTGTGCTTATACTTTAGATAACAAAAATAAATATCGCGATATTAAATTTAAAGAAAACTATTTACGCAAAAAGGAGAATGGAGGGCATAGTAATGAGGATTCACGACTTACTGAACAAACAGGCAATCGACTTGAATGCCAGTGTTTCTTCCAAGATGGAAGTAATCGATCATATGACGGGGCTGATGGAGCGTGCCGGAAACCTGTATGACAGGGCAGGCTACAAAAAAGGGGTTTTGGCGCGTGAAGAAGAGGGAACGACCGGTATCGGGGAAGGGATCGCAATTCCGCACGCAAGGTGCGCGGCAGTTAAGCGTGCCGGGCTTGCCGCAATGGTAGTAAAAGAAGGGGTGGATTACGAAGCGCTCGACGACGAGCCGGTGGAGCTTGTTTTTATGATTGCGGCGCCCGAGGGCGGCGGGAATGTACATATGGACGCGCTTTCGAGGCTGTCTACCATGTTAATGGATACGGAATTTAAGGAACTGCTGCTTTCGGCAAAGTCGTCGGAGGAATTTTTGCGGATCATAGACGAAAAAGACGACGAGCTGGACGGGAAGAAAAAGCAGAGAGCCATAGAGGCTTCCAAAGACGGGTACCGGGTGCTGGCGGTTACGGCGTGCCCGACCGGGATTGCGCATACGTTTATGGCGGCGGAAAGCCTGGAGCAGAAGGGGAAGGAACTGGGGATTCCGATCAAAGTAGAAACGCAGGGAGCGGACGGCGCAAAAAATGTGCTGACGGCGGAAGAAATCAAAGCGGCCGAATGTATCCTGATCGCGGCGGATAAGAAAGTAGATTTGGCGCGGTTTGACGGCAAACCATTGATTAGCACAAAGGTAGCGGACGGGATCCACAAGGCGCAGGAGCTATTGCAGAGGGCGGTATCAGGGGAAGCGCCCATATACCGCCATGCGGGGGCTGCGGCAGGCGGCGCGGACGCGCAGGAATGCGAAGAGCAGGAGAACGCCGGGCGCAGGATTTATAAAAACCTGATGAACGGGGTTTCCCATATGCTGCCGTTTGTCATCGGCGGCGGAATTTTAATCGCGCTGGCATTTTTACTGGACGATTACAGTATTGACCCGGCAAATTTCGGAAAAAATACGCCTGTTGCGGCTTATTTTAAAACGATTGGCGAACTGTCCTTCGGCATGATGCTTCCGGTGCTTTCCGGCTATATTGCCATGAGTATCGCGGACCGGCCGGGCCTTGCGGTGGGCTTTGTCGGCGGCCTGGTGGCAAAAGCGGGCGCTACCTTTTCCAATCCGGCGGGCGGCGAGGTAAACGCAGGCTTTTTGGGCGCGTTGTTTGCGGGTTTTGCGGCAGGTTATCTGGTGCTGGCGTTAAAAAAAGCGACGTCAAAGTTCCCGCAGTCACTTGCGAGCGTGCGGCCGATGATTATTTACCCGGTGTTTGGGATTTTAAGCGGCGCGGCGGTGACAACACTCATAAACCCGCTGATGGGGATCATCAATGACGGCCTGACGGGCGCGCTGAACAGCATGCACGGAACCAGCCGGGTTTTGCTTGGAATTGTCATTGCCGGGATGCAGTCAGTGGATATGGGCGGCCCGGTGAATAAGACCTCTTATGTATTTGCGACTTCACAGCTTGCGGAAGGGAATTTTGAGATTATGGCGGCCGTGATGGCGGGCGGTATGATTCCGCCGCTTGTTATCGCGCTTTGCACGACGTTTTTTAAAAACCGTTTTACGAAAAAAGAACGGGAATCGGGGCTTGTAAATTATCTGCTGGGTCTTTCGTATATTACCGAGGGCGTCATTCCGTTTGCGGCAAGCGATCCGCTCCGCGTCATTCCTTCCTGCATTGCGGGTTCGGCCGTAACGGGCGGTTTGTCTATGTTTTTCGGCTGTACGCTGCGTGCGCCGCACGGCGGGATTTTCGTACTGCCGACAATCGGAAATCCGCTTGCCTATGCGGCGGCAATCCTGATTGGAGCGGTTTTTGGCTGCCTGATTTTAGCCGTTTTGAAAAAACCGATAAGGGAAGGGGAAGCAGAATGAAAAGGGCCTGTGCGAAAAAGGCGTTTGAATGGATACGGGACAATATGGCAATCGGGCTTGGCGGCGGCGAGGCAGTCGCCTTCCTGATTGAAGAACTGGCAAAAAGCAAAAAGCGCGTTACGGCGGTTTCCCCGTCCGGCGATACGCTGGAATTGTGCAAAAAAAGCGGGATTCCGACGGTTCCGCTTTCGTGTGCGGGCAGCCTGGAGCTTGCGTTTGACGGCTGCGATACGCTGGATCGAAAGCTGAATGCGTTAAAAAGCCGCGGCGGGATCCATACCAGGGAAAAGCTTGTGGCCGCTATGGCGAAAGAATATATTTTACTGGCGGATGAATCGAAGCTGACAGAATCGCTGACGTTTTGCGTTCCGGTAGCGGTTGAGGCATTACGTCCGGCAAAGACCTTTGTAACGAAGCAGCTGGAAGCAATGGGCGCGGCCGTTTATCTGCGTAAAGGAAGCGGGAAGGCGGGATGTGTCAGGAGCGACGACGGGAATGATCTGCTGGACGCCGTTTTTCCCGAAAAAACGGATCCGGAGGAGCTGTCCGGGAGATTGGACGGCATAGCGGGAATCGTCGGTCATTCTTTGTTTTGCAAAATCGCGGACGGCGCGATTGTCGCGAAGGCGGACGGAACGGTAGAAGTGATCCGCAGAGAACGGCGCGGCACGCGCAGACAGGGCAGGTAAAGGCGGACGGTTCGGGATGCGCGGGAGATGGAATGAATTTCGTGGAATGCATATAGAAGGGAGAATTTTTATCATGGAAAAATTAAACTGGGGCATTCTGGGCTCAGGCCAGATTGCGCGTGAAATGGGAACGGCTTTAAAAGCGGTAAACGGGGAGATTTATGCGGTAAGTTCCGCAAATTTCAGCCATGCCAAAGCGTATGGAGAAGAGCTTGGGGTACGGCATGTGTATCAGACGACCGAGGAATTGTTGGCGGATCCCAAGGTCGATATTGCGTATATTGCGACGCCGCATAACCTGCACCATAAGCTGATTCTCCAGTCGCTTTTGGCGGGAAAGCATGTGTTTTGCGAGAAAGCGATTACGGTCAACAGCCGGCAGCTAAAGGAGTGCGTAAAGCTTGCGGATGAGAAGGGATTAGCGCTTTGCGACGGCGTTACGCTGTTTCATATGCCGCTTTATAAGAAGCTGAAAGAAATCGTAGCAAGCGGGGCAATCGGCAGGGTAAAGATGGTGCAGGTGAATTTTGGAAGCTGTAAGGAATACGACGTAAAGAACCGTTTTTTTTCAAAAGAACTGGCGGGAGGGGCTTTGCTTGACATCGGGGTGTATGCCGTTTCCTTTGCGCGGTATTTTATGTCCCAAAAGCCGGATACCGTGCTGACGACGGCGAATTATTTTGAAACCGGGGTGGATGAAACCAGCGGGATTCTTTTGAAAAACCCGGACGGCGAGATGGCGGTGATTGCGCTTACGATGCGCGCCAAGCAGCCGAAACGCGGCGTAATTGCCGGGGAAGAGGGATATATTGAAATTGAGAATTACCCGCGGGCGGACCGGGCTAAGATTGTCTATACAAAAGACGGCAGGACAGAAACCGTTTCGGCGGGAGATACGAACGACGCGCTTTTGTATGAAGCAGAGGATATGCAGGCTTATGTGGCAGGAATCAGGGCCAGGCAAAAGGGCTGCCCGGATCGTTGCAAAAATACGGACGGCAGTTATGAAACGAATTTGAATTATATTTGTGATGTGATGGATACATTGAGCGCAATCCGGAACCAGTGGGGCATGGTATATCCGTTTGAAGCGTGAAGGCCGGATTGGGAGATTAGGAGGGAATTATGATATATACAGTGACATTTAACCCGTCTTTGGATTATGTAGTGCAGGTAGGCACGTTTGCGGATAACGCCGTGAACCGGGCGGATACGGAGCATGTCTATCCGGGCGGCAAAGGCAATAACGTGGCGGTGATTGCGTCGAACCTGGGGCAGAAAAGCCGCGCGCTCGGCTTTAAGGCGGGATTTACCGGGGACGCAATGGAGGCAATGTTAAAAGCGCATGGATGCGATACGGATTTTATCGCGCTTTCCGAGGGGCTGACGCGCATCAATGTAAAAGTAAAGGCGCAGGAGGAATTTGAAATCAACGGGCAGGGCCCGGCGATTCCGGACGAAAAGATTGAGGAGCTGTTTCGGAAGCTTTCTCATATCGGCGAAGGCGATGTGCTTGCCCTCTCCGGGAGCATTCCAGGGACGCTTCCGGGCGATATGTACGAACGGATTATGGAGCGGTTAGAGGGGCGGGGGATTAAGATAGCCGTGGATGCGACGAAGGAACTTTTGGTCCGGGTGTTAAAATACCGCCCGTTCTTAATAAAGCCGAATAATCATGAACTGGGGGAACTGTTTGGGCGTGTGCTCCAAACGGAGGAAGAGATTGTGGAGTGCGCGAAAAAGCTTAAGGAGATGGGGGCGGTGAACGTGCTGGTTTCCATGGCAAAGGACGGCGCGATCCTGGTAGACGCGGACGGCACGGTAAGAAAGCAGGCGCCTCCAAAGGGGGAAGCGGTCAACTCCGTCGGGGCGGGCGATTCCATGGTGGCGGGATTTCTGGCCGGGTATCTGGAAACCGAAGATTACGGGTATGCGCTGCGGCTGGGTACGGCGGCTGGAAGCGCGACGGCGTTTACTTCGTGGCTGGCGGATAGGGAGGAGATTTTGAGGTTGCTGTAGATATCTTTTCGCGGTTCGAATGGAGCTGTCGCATTAAGAAATACAATTATAAATATCTGGAAGGGAACATAAAAATTTGTTTCGTTATGCTCTAGATGTGCTATATTATACATACAAAGGGAAAAGCCATAGAAGCGGCTCTACCCCACATTATGACAAATTATTACCTCATACGAGGTAAGCCGTCACTACTTGATATGCCCCTTGTCAAGTAGACAGGTAAAATATCTAAAATTTAGTGCGGATGATGCCTACATTTCGATTTGAAGTGTAGGCATTTTTCTATGCACACCAT
>CAJTLD010000089.1:0-2226 GCA_910577065.1 uncultured Lachnospiraceae bacterium
AAGTTTTAGTAGATAAAAGATTATTGAATATTAGTGAATTTTGCAATTATTTAGGCATAGGACAGACAAAGGCAAGAGAGTTATTAAGAGGACGTAATGGCTTTGGAGTACAGATTGGAAACCGTTGGTATGCTAATAAAGTGAAATTAGATGCATGGATTGACAGGCAGACCATGTGAAATATATCCAAATTTGAAAATTGTAAATATAATATATAAAGCAGATTGAAAAAGATAAGTTGATAGGTTATACTGAATAATCATGTTTACATTTATCTTTTTTGATTTGCCCATATGACGGAAAGGAGAAGATTGAATGGGTAAGTCATTAAGTGGAAAAGAACTTGGAAATGGAATTTCTCAACGTAAAGATGGAACATATTGTGCGAGGTTTATGGATCGGTTTGGCAAAAGAAAATCCATTTATGCGAAAACATGCAGTGAAATCAGAAAAAAGTTGAGAGAAAAACAGTATGAAGATGAAAAACAGATTAATGTAGTTGAAACTAATATGACGCTTGATGAATGGTTTGACGAGTGGCTTAATACATGCAAAAAAAATTGCAGGGACACTACAAAAAGAACATATGCGATTCAATATAACCGTCTCCGTGGAGAACTGGGATGGAGAAAAATAACGAATCTGAATCTGGTTATTGTCCAGAGGGCTTTTAATAATTTGAAAAGTGATGCTTCTAGAGCAGACTGTAAAGCAATACTTGTTGATATGCTAAATCGCGCCGTGGAATCGGATTTGATTATCAAAAATGTTGCATTATCCGTTAATACTGTGATTGATCACGATTCAAGAAAAGAAAAAAGGGTTTTAAAGCCTGAAGAAATTGAATTGCTGTATAAAGCGTCCAAAGATGGAAGGTTATACCCTATTTTCGTGATTGCTTTAAATACAGGGATGCGGATCGGCGAAATAATAGGTTTGACATGGGATTGCGTTGATTTTCAGAATAGTATGATATATGTTACTCAAACATTATGCTACATGCCAAACAACGGAAATGCTATATATGAATTACATCCTCCTAAAAGTACGGCTGGGAAACGTAATATTCCAATGACAAAATTAGTCAAAGAAACATTAATGGAGCAAAAAACTTGGAAGGATAATGTCAATGACCGATTTGAACCACAGCCCGGATTTGAAGACTTGGTATTTACAAGTAAAACGAATCATCCATTACATACCGCTAATATTAAGGATTCTATTAATTACCTTTTGAAAAAGATTAATGCTGAAAACCCAGAAATAAACTTTGAGCATTTTACGCCACACTGCCTTAGACATACATTTGCTACAAATTGCATAGCAAACGGCATGAAACCTAAGACATTGCAGAAATTGTTGGGGCATAATTCATTGCAGATGACGATGGATTTATATTGTCATGTATTGGACGATACATTGAAAGAAGAATTAGGTGCATTTAATGAAATGGCGTAAAAAAGGTGTAAAAATCAGTTTTAAACGGCTAAAACCCTTGAAAATAAAGGAATTCAGAGGTTATTACCTGAAGTTTTATATGTTCCAGGTTTGTGAGGAGAAATAGGGCGGGAATCCTTGCAGAGACTATGTGGATAAAACTACGGAAATTCAAGAGATGAATTTATCGACGAAGTCCCTTTTTTGTGGTATGATAGTGTTTAATGATCAGGACAGAAAGGGGTATGTTCTATGTCCCATGCATCGAACGCCAAGCCGGAAACGGCGCAAAAGCATATTTGTATCGGCATGCTGGCTCATGTTGACGCGGGCAAGACTACGCTTTCAGAGCAGCTTTTATATGAAAGCGGCATGATCCGCACACCCGGCAGGGTGGACAAGCAGAGCGCTTATTTAGATACGGACGCTATGGAGCGCGAACGGGGTATTACGATTTTTTCCAAACAGGCGGTTTTAAGGCTGCCGGGGCTGACGGTTACGCTGCTTGATACGCCGGGGCATGTGGATTTTTCCGCCGAGATGGAGCGCACTCTGCAGGCGCTTGATTATGCTGTTCTGGTTATCAGCGCGGCGGACGGCGTGCAGGGGCATACCCGGACGCTTTGGCGGCTGCTGGGTGAATACCGGATTCCCGTTTTTTTGTTTGTCAACAAGATGGATCTGGTTGAATCGAAAGAACCGTTTTTGATGGAGGAATTAAAACAGCAGCTTTCCGACTGCTGCGTTGATTTTAGCGATCTTTGGTCCGAAGCGTTTCTGGAGGAGGCC
>CAJTLD010000089.1:2309-4113 GCA_910577065.1 uncultured Lachnospiraceae bacterium
GATTTTTCCCTGTTATTTCGGCGCGGCGTTAAAAGAAACCGGCGTTAAGGAATTTTTGCAGGGGCTGCGCACGTTTATGCAGCCCCGGACATACCCGGCGGAGTTTGGGGCAAAGGTGTTTAAAATTATGCGGGACGGCGCGGGGAGCCGCCTGACGTGCCTGAAAATGACCGGGGGAAGCCTGAAGGTAAAAGATCTGCTTTCCAATGCCGACGGGACATGGGAAGAAAAAGTAAATCAGATCCGGATTTATTCCGGTGAGAAATACGAATCCGTAAACGAGGTGAAGGCGGGGGAGATCTGCGCGGTGACCGGGCTTTCGCATACGTATCCGGGGCAGGGGCTCGGCAGGGAGGCGGCTTCTTTTGCGCCGTTGCTGGAACCGATTTTAACGTACCGCGTCCGCCTGCCGGACAATACGGACGCGGTGCAGATGCTGCCGAAGCTGAAAGAACTGGAGGAAGAGGATCCGATGCTCCATGTCCTGTGGAATGAGGCGCACCAGGAAATTTTAGTACAGGTGATGGGCGAGGTGCAGACGGACGTGTTAAAAAGGCAGGTGGCGGATCGGTTTCATGTAGAAATCGGATTCGGCGCCGGGCGGATTGTTTATAAAGAAACGATTGCGGATACGGTGGAAGGGGTAGGGCATTTTGAACCGCTGCGCCATTATGCGGAGGTGCATCTTCTGCTTTCGCCGGGAGAGCGCGGCAGCGGCGTGGTGACCGCGTCGGAATGCAGCGAAGATATCCTGGACAGAAACTGGCAGCGCCTGATACTGAAGCATCTGCGGGAACGGGAACATGCCGGCGTGCTGACCGGTTCGGCCGTTACCGATATCCGGATTACGCTTGCGGCGGGACGGGCGCATCAGAAGCATACGGAAGGCGGGGATTTCAGGCAGGCGACTTACCGGGCCGTCCGGCAGGGGCTGATGCAGGCAGAGTGCGTGCTGCTGGAGCCTTATTACGAATACCGCCTGGAGGTTCCGGAGGCGTTTACCGGGCGGGCTATGACGGATATGAAAATGCGCCGCGGCAGTATGGAAGGGCCGGACATAAAAGACGGGCTTGCCGTATTAACCGGGAAGGCCCCAGTTGCTTTGCTGCAGGAATACGCCAAAGAGGTGGCGGCTTATACGAAAGGGAACGGCAGGCTGTTTTTAAGCTACGGCGGGTACGGCGCATGCCATAATCCGGAGGAAGTGATCGGGCAGACGGGGTACGATCCCGATGCGGATCTTTTGAATCCGTCAGGCTCTGTATTTTGCTCCCACGGCGCGGGGCAGCTGGTGGAATGGGACCGGGTAAAGGAATTTATGCATGTGGAGAGTGTTCTTGCCGCAAAAAAAAACGAGTTTGAGGCGCCCCCGGCCGTAACGGCGCAGAGCCTTTCTCATGAGGAGGAATGGCTGGCCGCAGAAGAAGTGGACGCGATACTGGAACGGACGCTTTTTGCCAACAAAAAGGGAAAATCTTCCGCAAAGAAAGGTTATCGGGCCGCAAGGCGCATTTCTGCGGAGGACGGCGCACGGGCAGGATACCGGGCGCAAAAAAAAGAGGAGCCAAAAGAAGCATACCTTTTGGTGGACGGATATAATATAATATATGCGTGGGAACCGTTGAGGACGCTTTCTGAGACCAATATGGACGGCGCGCGGGGCATGCTTCTTGATATGCTCTGCAACTATCAGGGCATGAAAGGCTGCCGGGTGATTGCCGTATTTGACGCGTACCGCGTAGCGGGCCATAGAACGGAAGTATACGATTACCACAACATCCATGTGGTATACACAAAAGAAGCG
>CAJTLD010000089.1:4123-8566 GCA_910577065.1 uncultured Lachnospiraceae bacterium
AACCAGCCGATGCTTACATTGAAAAATTTGCCCACGAAAACAGCAAAAGGTATCATGTTACCGTGGCGACCTCGGACGGGCTTGAACAGATCATTATCCGGGGCGCGGGCTGTCTTCTTTTGTCCGCAAAGGAATTTGCCGAAGAAATCGTCCGGATGAAGGAACAGCTAAAGGAAGAACATCTGGCGCCGCAGAGGGGCGGCCGCAGCTACCTGCTGGACGGGGTAACAGAAGATATCAAAGAGCAGTTAAAGGCGATTGAGGAAGAAAGCGAGGGAACGGAATGAAACATGCAGCGAAAAAAATCATAATTATTGTATTACTGGCGCTCTTTTTAGGCGTTTATTATTATATTACACTCCCGGCGGTGAATATACACTCAGCCGGATTCTGGCAGTGCCTGCTGTTTTTGACGGCGTTTGTTACCGTAATGTATCTTTTGGTAAAATCGGGGCGCAGCTTCCGCAGCCAGGGAATCCGGATGGGCGCAAAAGAAATGTTCCGTGAGTTTAAGCTTGCAAAAATCGGCCTGGCGGTATTTGTCCTGATTGGCGCAGTCTATGCGGCAGGGGCAATCCTTTCGTCTCCGATTGTAAACGCGGCGAAATACCAGAAGCTTCTGACCGTGCAGGAAAGCGACTTTTCTAAGGATATCAAAGAGGTCGGCTATCAAACGATCCCTTTGCTGGATAAAAATTCCGCCGAACTGCTCGGCAACCGCAAGATGGGGAGCATGGTGGATATGGTGTCCCAGTTTGAGGTCAGTTCCGAGTATACGCAGATTAATTATAAGAATACCCCGGTGCGCGTCGCGCCGCTTGTGTACGCCAGCTCGATTAAATGGCTTACGAACCAGAAGCAGGGCATTCCGGCGTATATCCGGATTGATATGGCGACGCAGAATACCGAATGCGTCAAATTGAGCGCGGGCATCCGCTATTCCGAGTCGGAGCTGTTTAACCGCAACATATACCGGCATCTGCGGTTTCGCTATCCGACGTATATTTTCAGCGAGCAGATTTTCTTTGAGATTGACGACGAAGGCACCCCGTACTGGGTCTGCCCGGTCAAAAAGTTTAACATCGGCTTATTCGGCGGGCAGACCATCGGAAAAGCCGTACTCTGCAACGCGATTACCGGGGTGTGCGAGGAGTACGACGTGGAGGACGTGCCGACCTGGGTGGATAAGGTGTATTCCGCGGAATTGCTGACGGGATTATATAATTATCACGGTATTTTAAAGCACGGTTATTTTAACAGTATTTTAGGGCAGAAGGATTGCCTGCAGACGACAAACGGCTATAATTACATTGCGCTAAACGACGACGTCTGGGTGTATACGGGCGTTACGAGCGTCAGCGGCGATCAGTCCAACGTGGGTTTTGTGCTGATGAACCAGCGGACCATGGAAACGAAATTTTACCGGATTGAGGGCGCGATTGAAGATTCCGCCATGTCGAGCGCCGAAGGCCAGGTACAGAATCTGGGCTACCGGGCGACGTTTCCGCTGTTGTTAAATATTACCGACGAGCCGACGTATTTTATGGCGTTAAAGGACGGTGCCGGTCTGGTGAAAAAATATGCGATGGTAAACGTCCAGAAATACCAGTGGGTAGCCATCGGCGATACCGTACAGGAATGTGAAAAAGCGTATTTGAAGCTGCTTACGACAAACGGTATTACCAAGAGCGAAACGTCCGGAGTTTATGAAAAGGCGAAGGGCAGGATTGCGTCTGTTGCCCCGGTTGTGGTAGAGGGCAATACGCATTATTATATCTGCCTGGAACAGTCGGAGGAGATATTCGATGTAAACGTGGCGGATACGACGCTTGTGGAGATTGTAAAATACAAGGCCGGGGATATGATTTCGTTTGAATATGAGATGGCGGAAAGCGGGATCTGTACGGTTGTGTCTCTGGAATAGGCTTTGGCAAAAGAAGAAGGGGTGGTATCATGGCGGATCACAACAGTATTATGGATGCGTTAAAAAAAGAGAAAACGGTAGCTTATTTTGATCTGGAGTTCTGCAACGAGCGGACGACCCACCACAATGTCCCGGTGGCAGCCGGGGTAAGCTATCGCAGGGGCGGCAGGGAACTCGAAAGCTATGATACCCTGATCTGGTGCGGGGATGAGTATGAGCTCTGGGACGAGCACCTTTTGCGCATCGGGTATGAAGAGCAGACGCTGCGGAAATTCGGCAGGCCGATGGAAGAGGTGACCGGGGATTTGTTTGCGGCGCATGAAAAATACAGGCCCGAATATTATATTTCGCTGGGCAGGCAGGACGAGGAGCTTTTGAAACGGTTTATTACAAGAGAACCCGAAGGCTGGGAGTTTTACGACGCCGTGCGGTTTCTGCCGGGCAGGCTTTCCCTAAAATACGATATCAGCCTGGAACGGTATGCCTATATCTGCGGGATTCCGTTTGTACACAAATTTCAGCCGCTTGACGACGCAAGGTGTTTGGCGGAGATTTTTGCCTGCGTGTGCAGGGGCGGCGCGGATATGGCGCGCAGGCGGGAGGTAGAGGAAGAGTATGACAAAAAGATGTTTGTGGCGCAGTATAAAAATAAGCGGCAGGCGTATGAATATCTGCTGGGGCTTGAAAGTTTAACGCCGGCGCAGAAGGAAAAGATGCGGGGGTATGAGGAGTATCTGAACGGGAACCGGAAGAAGTTTCTGGAATGCGCGGGAGATTTGCAGGCATAAAAATTCGCTTTTAGATTCAATTTGTTATTTGGCGTTTCATATTGTATAGTTTTTCTGATTTCGCAACATAATAAAAACATGTCTGGACGCACGGTTTGCAGCGGATAACAAAAGCTGCCTGCGCTGCGGTTTTAGGACATGTTTTTATTATGGAAAGGAAAAGGGTCGAAATATGAAAGCGTATTTGGAAATTCTGGAAGTACATGGAAGGGAAATTATGGATTCAAGGGGAAACCCGACGGTGGAAGCCGAGGTGTATGTAAAAAATCACCAGACAAAACGGGTTTCCGCCGGAAGGGCGGCCGTTCCTTCCGGCGCGTCTACCGGACAGTTTGAAGCAGTGGAACTGCGGGACGGCGATAAACGTTACGGCGGGGCGGGCGTAGAAAAAGCGGTTTCGCATTAATGAAAAAATAGCGAAAAAACTAGTTGGAAAAAACGCTTTGGATCAAAAGAACGTGGACGCTCTTTTAATCGAACTGGACGGGACGGAAAACAAAAAACGCCTGGGGGCGAACGCTACGCTTGGAGTATCCATGGCGGTTGCGAAAGCGGCGGCAAACGCGCTTTGTATGCCTTTGTACCGCTATCTGGGAGGCAGTTTTGCACACAGGCTGCCAGTGCCGATGATGAATATTTTAAACGGCGGAAAGCATGCGAAAAATACGGTGGATTTTCAGGAATTTATGATTATGCCGGTCGGGGCAAAATCGTTTAAAGAAGCGCTGCGTATGGGGGCGGAAGTTTACCATTCCTTAAAAAAGATTCTGGCAAAAGATCAAAAATCAACGGCAGTCGGGGATGAAGGCGGGTTTGCGCCGGATTTAAAGGATGCGTTCGAAGTCTTTGATTATCTGGTAAAAGCCGTAACGGAAGCCGGATACGATTGCGGCAATGACGTTGTGTTTGCAATGGACGCGGCGGCTTCGGAATTGTATGACGAAGAACAGGGCTGTTATTGTTTTGAAGGCGAGGGCGAAATCTGCGGCGTGCCTGTGACGCGTACAGCGGATGAAATGATTGAACTCTATGAAGAACTTTGCGGCAAATATCCTATATTTTCTATTGAAGACGGGCTGAACGAGGAAGATTGGGAAGGCTTTGAAAAACTGACCGGACGCCTGGGCAAAAAAGTGCAGCTGGTCGGCGACGATTTGTTTGTCACGAATACAAAGCGGCTTAAAAAAGGAATAAAAAAAGGCTGCGGCAATTCCATTTTGATTAAGTTAAACCAGATTGGGACAATTTCGGAAACAATGGAAGCGATCGATACGGCTCACCGGGCGGGGTATACGGCAGTTGTTTCGCACCGTTCCGGCGAAACCGAGGATACCACAATTGCAGATTTGGCGGTGGCGTTAAACTGCGGGCAAATAAAAACCGGGGCGCCCTGCAGAACCGATCGGGTGGCGAAATATAACCAGCTTCTTCGGATTGAAGAAGAACTTGGCGGATCGGCTTTATATGAAACGGTTTGTAAGCCAAAACGCGTTTAAAATCACATGGTATGTTTGAAACGGCGCAGTTTTTGCATCCTGAAAAAACTTAAGAATAAAGCCGCCAGGATAACGCCAAGCGTATTGGAAAGATTGCTGTCTGCGGCCGTTTTTATTACACAGCATAAGACGGCCGCTCCTGCATAACAGAAACATGCAAGCAGTTCCGGAAAAATAAACCCGCCCTCTAAAAAGTTAAACAAGCCGCCGGCTGCCATCATACCGAAATAGATTT
>CAJTLD010000089.1:8576-10959 GCA_910577065.1 uncultured Lachnospiraceae bacterium
GGTTCTTTTGGCTGCGCTATGCCGCGTAACGTAAAAAATCCCAAAAGTCCCGCAATGCACATAAATGCGCCAACCCATTTTGTAACGCGAAACCCGGCTGAACGCGGTATATCGCTGCCTTCCCATAAGATTACGTCTGTTTTTTGGGCAAGGCTTTGCGCCGAAGCGGTAAACGTACTGTTGGTTAAGACGGCAGCCCTGTCGCAGCCGTAAAATTTTGCTCCGGCAAAAGCCTCCTGTACGGCTTTGTTGCCAACCGGATGTGAATAGTATTTACACTGGATGCCGTATTTTTGGCCTTCTTTGTATGCTGTAATATCAATTCCCTGATCGCCGCTAAAGGGGGTAACCTGTACTTTGGAAAAACCTTTCCGTTTCAGCATTTTGGCGCATTGGATCTCGTATTCGTAACCGTCCATACGGTGTCGCATTTGTATTCTCCTTTTTTATCTGTCTGTTTGCGGATTTGAATGTACCTTACACTATGAGCGCTTTTTTCTGAAGGTATTATATCATAATATGGAAAAAAGAAACAGACGGCTTGTAAACTATTTTTAATATCACCCGACAATTCCTGAAAACATATTTTTATTTTATGCATATATTTTATTATATCTTGCAGGTTTTCCAATAAAATGCCGTATTGGAGAGGATGCAATAGGTATGGTTTGTGCGCCGTTTAATCCCAAACAGGAATGAGGTTGTATTAATTGAATCGTTTTAACGCTAATTGGATGTTTAATCCGCCCAATTTATTTGGCATGGGAAGAAATTACAACAGAAATTATAATCGAAATACCGTTCAGCCTGTATCCGATTGTGAATCCAATGCAGATACTTCTGTACCAGATTCTTCTTCGTATACAAGCGCCCCAGAATCAGGGAAGTGTGATTGTCCAATGAATCCCGGGAAATGTGAGAAGCATGAGCCGGGAGAAAAGCCGGAACGTCCGTGCTGTCCGGAGCGATACGCAGAGCCGTGCGTACATAAGCCGGAAGGAAAGCCGGAGCGTCCGTGCTGTCCGGAACGGTGCGCAGAGCCGTGTACGCATGATCCAGGGGAAAGATGGGAGGCGCCGTGCTACCCTGAAAAATGCCCGGAACCATGTTCGTATGAGTCAGAATGGGAAATATGTTCGCCGGGCTGTTGCTGTGAATGCGGGGAGCCCGGCTTACATGAGTCAGGAGGAAAGCCGGAGCCTCCATGCTGTCCGGGTCAATGTGCAGAGCCATGTTCACATGGATACGAATGGGAAATATGTTCGCCGTGCTGTCCCGGTGAACGCGGGGAGCCAGGGCCGCAGGGGCCAAGAGGAGAACCAGGCCCGCCGGGGTGTCCCGGTGAACGTGGGGAGCCAGGGCCGCAGGGGCCAAGAGGAGAACCAGGCCCGCCGGGGTCAACCGGCCCGCAGGGGCCAAGGGGAGATTGTGGCGCGCGTGGTCCGGCCGGCCCTCCCGGGTATCCGCAGAGCAGCGTGTTCGCTTCTTTTTTGGGGCAGGATCTTATCCTGCCGGAAAATGCAGTCCTTTCGCTTAAAGCAGATATATCGGATACTACCCAAAATATTACACTCTGTGATGATTGCTGTCTACAGCTTACTCCCGGATACTATTCCGTATGTTATTACATATCCGCAGAGGTGAAAAAACGCGGTTATATTAAGCTGACGCCAGTTTTAAATGATTGTGCGCAGACAGTCTATGCAGCGTGTGCACAGACGGTTAAACGCAAAGAAACGATTGTGATGTCAAGGTATTTTATAATTGAAATTCCCAGTGTGTCCAAATTGTTTTTGGAATGGGAATCTTTGGCGGGCGTTGTTTGCGCCAACGTGAATCTGAGTATCGAAAAGCTTTACAGGCAATAAATCAAAGAAAGGGGAGGAACCAATATGCCTACGGTTAGCCTTTGCATGATTGTCAAAAATGAGGAGATACATATTGCACGCTGTCTTGACAGTATAGCGGGACTTGTAGAGGAAATTATTGTTGTAGATACCGGTTCGTCCGATCGAACTGTTGAAATTGTATCTGAGTATACATCGAAGGTCTATTTCTATCCATGGAACGATAATTTTGCTGATGCAAGAAATTATTCATTTTCAAAAGCTTCCATGGATTATTGTATGTGGATGGATGCCGATGATATTCTCGAAGAAACAGAAAAAAGTAAATTTCTGCAGTTAAAGCAGGATCTTTTGCCAGATACGGATATTGTAATGATGAAGTACAATACTTCTTTTGATGAAGCAGGTAATCCCTCTTTTTCTTATTATAGGGAAAGGTGGATTAGGAATAGCCCGCGGTACCGCTGGGTTGGCGCGGTCCATGAAGTAATTCCACCGGAAGGCAGAATCTTTTATTCCGATATTTCGGTTTGCCA
>CAJTLD010000090.1:0-224 GCA_910577065.1 uncultured Lachnospiraceae bacterium
CAAAAACAGAGTAACACTCCTGCATAATGGAATCCGTCTGGGAAAGATCAAGATACCAGAACTGCACGATATAATGCCAGGTGTTTTTAGGAAGTACGAAAGGATCCGGATAAAATTTCAGGAAATCGGATACGAAAGTATCCTGATAGGCGGCATGTCCGCCAGGATTACAAGGTAACAAAGAAATCGCCTCCAGTCGATTGAAATAAAATATAATCAATCGG
>CAJTLD010000090.1:250-10243 GCA_910577065.1 uncultured Lachnospiraceae bacterium
CGCCGCAAATTTTGAGCGATTTGTCAAGTGTTTTTAGCAAAAAAGTGGGTGATTTTTTTGAGATAGGGGTCGGAAAGCCTTATAAAATCAGGGCTGAAGATTCCGAGAAGTTATTTATACAGGAAAGGAGGATCTTATGGAAATTTTAAAAACAGAAAATTTAAAAAAATACTACGGAAAAGGAGAAACCTGCGTCAAGGCGCTGGACGGGATTGATTTTAGCGTGCAAAAAGGCGAGTTTGTCTCTATTATCGGTACATCCGGCAGCGGAAAATCTACATTATTAAATATGCTCGGCGGCTTAGACCGTCCGACCTCGGGTACGGTAACCGTGGACGGCAAAGATATTTTTACTTTAAAAGACGAAGCCCTTACGATTTTCCGGCGCAGGAAAATTGGCTTTATCTTTCAAAGCTATAATCTTGTTCCGGTTTTAAATGTATACGAAAATATTGTCCTGCCGATTGAACTCGACGGCAATCAAGTCGACAAACAGTTTGTCGGCCACGTTATGGAAACGCTTGGGATTTCCGGCAAACGGTATGCGCTTCCTTCGCAGCTTTCCGGCGGGCAGCAGCAGAGGGTTGCCATTGCAAGGGCGTTAGCGTCAAAGCCTGTGATTGTGCTGGCGGACGAACCGACCGGCAACCTGGATTCTGTAACGAGCCAGGAGGTTTTGGAGCTGTTAAAGGTGACCGGGGAGCGGTTTGATCAGACGATGGTTATGATTACGCACAACGAGGAAATTGCGCAGATGGCAGACCGCATTGTGCGGATTGAAGACGGCAGAATTGCAAAATCAGGCAGGGGCGGTGGTTTGTATGCGTAAGGTAAGAAACAACCAGGCAGTCCGGAGGCTTTCGCAGAAAAGCTTTGCCGCAAACCGGACGCGTAATTTTGTGGCGGCGCTTGCTATTGCGCTGACGGCGGTTTTGTTTACGGCGGTGCTTACCGTGGGGATCGGGATTGTACAGGATACGGAAAAAACGCTTATGCTGCAGGCGGGCAGCGATCTGCACGGCGTGATTAAGGACGTGACGAAGGAACAGGCCGACCGGTTAAAACGGCATCCGTCTGTCAAAGAGTGCGGACGCGATTTGCTTGCGGCAAACGGGGTTGCCAATCCGGAATTTTTAAAGCGCCATGTGGAACTGCACTTTGTGGAACCCAATTTATACTCGCACTGGTTTTTTCATATTACAGACGGAAGCGCCCCACAGGAGGCGGATGAAATTCTGCTGGATAAAAAAACCATGGAGCTTTTGGGGCTGGAGCCGAAAGCAGGCTGCGAGGTTACGCTTTTGCTGGAATTGTGCGCAGGGGATCCGCCTGTTTCCAGAACTTTTTTGGTAAGCGGGGTGATGGAGGCTTCCGAGGGGATGAATGTGGGATTTGCCATTGTATCGTCTGCGTACCTGGAACAATATGCCGGTGAAATAGCGCGAATGGAAGCCGATACCGGCAGCGTGTCGGGAAAACTGAATCTGGATATTTTGTTTGAGGATGCAGGAAATATCCAGGAACAATTAAACCGGGTGATTACGGACAGCGGGTTTTCGGTGGATCCGTCCGATCCCGATTTTGTGGATTCCAATGCGAACTGGGCGTTTTTGTCTGAAAGTACGCAGGATCCGATGACGGCTGCGGGAGTAGCGGCGGCGCTGGCGTTGATTTTGCTGACCGGATATCTGATTATTTATAATATTTTCCAGATTTCCGTAATCCGTGAGATCCGTTATTATGGCCTGTTAAAAACCATTGGGACGACGGCGCGCCAGATGAAACGTATCCTGCGCCGCCAGGCGTTGATTTTGTGCGTGCTCGGTACGCCTGCAGGGCTGATCCTTGGATATTTTGCGGGAAAGGTACTGCTTCCTGTGATTTTATCCGTAGGGTCGCGTCACGGAAAACAGGATATTCCGGTTGCGCCGCACCCGTGGATTTTTATTGGCGCAGCGCTGTTTACCGTAATTACGGTGCTGCTTTCGGAGTGGAAGCCCGGCAGGATTGCCGCAAAGGTTTCGCCGCTGGAAGCGCTGCATTATACGGAACAGAATGTAGGCGGCAGGAGAAGAAAAAAATCGACGGACGGCGGAAAACCTGTCCGAATGGCGTTTTCCAATCTGGGCAGGAATAAGGGCAGGACGGCGATTGTGATTCTGTCGCTTTCACTGACGGTTGTCCTGATGAACAGTATTTATACGGTAACGGGATCGATTGTCCGGGAGAGTTTTCTTTCTAAAATGATATTGTGTGAGAATATAATCGGCAATGCCGGGCTCTGGAATTATAATTATTTTCCGCTTGACGAAAAAGCGGCGTCGGAAGTAAGCCTTTCGGAGGATTTTATTGCGGCATGTAAGGAACAGGAGGGGTTTTTGGACGGAGGCAGGATTTATATGACGCCGAACGGGCCGAATATTCCGGCGCAGACCTGGGAAATCCCGGATTATATTCCAACGAATGAAAAAGGGGAGCCGGGCGAATATACGCCGCAGGGGTTCGTTGCGTTTAACCGGGATGAAGAAGGGGGCTATTGTACGGAGATGCACGGAATTGAGCGGTTTGTCTTAGAACAGATGACGGTGGTGGAAGGGGAAACCGATTTGGAGCGTATCTGGGAGAAGCTATGCAGCGGGAAGTTTTTGATCTACAGTGTGGATGTGGACGACAACAGCCGTGTGATAGAGGAATGTGTAAAATACCATGCGGGGGATACGGTTACGCTTCGGTATCAGGACGGGACGGTGAAGGAGTACGGGATTATTTCCGTGATAAAAGGGCATACGTTCAGCCTGACCAACCGGATAAGCAATACGTTTCCGTTTTACGCTTCGGCAGACGAGTTTTGCGAACATTTTTCGGATGCTTTTCTGATGAGTTTTCTTTTTGACGTCAAGGAGGGGCGGGAACATGCCATGCAGGCATTTTTGGAGCGGTATACATCTGAAACGGAGCCTGTTATGTCGTTTGAATCCAGGGAGATGTTTGCGAGTATGTTTGACGGAATGATTGGGATGATTTCGGTTGTGGGGATTGGCCTTGCGGGGATAATCGGCGTGATAGGGGCGTTGAATTTTATGAATGTGATGCTGACGAATGTTGCGGTACGCAGGCGTGAGTTTGCGATGATGGAAGCGATTGGGATGACAAAGCGGCAGATGGTGGGGATGCTTTCGGCGGAAGGGATGTATTATGCGGTTCTTACGGTTGTGTTTTCGGCTGCGGTGTCGGCGTTGTTTTCCGTTGGCGCGATTCGTATGATTGGGGAAGGGATCTGGTTTATGGAATACCGGTTTACGCTGCTTCCGGTGTTGATAGCATGTCCGGTTTTGCTGTTGTTCGGGGCTGGAGCGCCACGGGTGGTTTGGGCGTTTCGGAAGAAGGAGAGTTTGGTGGAGGCGATTCGGGAGTAGGAGATTTGAAAGGGGGCTGACTGCGGTTTTGGCAGGCTTTCAGATTGAGGTTTTTGAGTTTTTCGGAGTTTATGGGGATGTTTCATTTCTGTATTTTTTAGTATAACTTCCACTAATTAGGAGCACGTTTCGCTTGTTTGAATTTTCATTTGCGTCGTTGGTCTATGCGCCGCTTCGGTCCATCTGGACGTGCCACTGGCACGTAGCGCCGTCAGTCTATTGTAGTCCGCTACGACTTATTCCTCCGCCGTACAGACAGTATATTAATGATAAGAATTGGGTGGATTGATTTGCGGGTGTTTTATAGGTTTAAAGAGATTTTTAATGGAATACGTTTGAAAGTTGTTTTTGGTTCTTGACAAAATGTAATGGGTGTATTACATTATAGATGTAACTAATGCATTACATTTTGGTAAGGAGAGATGACTTTGATATGGAATAGGATTAAGGTATTGCGGGCTGAACGGGATTGGACACAGGCGGATTTGGCGGATAAGGTTGGAATTTCACGCCAGGCAGTTATATCAATTGAGAAATATAAATATTCGCCGTCTTTAGAATTGGCGTTTAGGATTGCGGAAGCTTTTGGTGTGTCTATTGATAAGGTTTTTGAGTATAGGGGGACAAATAATTATGAATGAGCAGACAATTATTTTGGCGTTTCTTGTGGCAGCGCTTGGTGCAACTCTTTGGCTGTATGTTTTAAAGGCTAAGAATCAGGTAAAGTATAAGGGAGATGAACGTTGGCAGCTTATACAATTAAAGGCGAATCATGCCGTGAATATTGCGAATGGGGTTTTGGTCGTTTTGATTGTTGTTTTGCCATTTTTTATGGACAGTCAGGCTACATTTACATTCCAGAGGGTGACAAGTTTTGCTTTAATTTATATCGGTGTGTGTAATTTATTGGAATTGGCGGCGTTGATCTATTTTGATAAGCAGTTATAGGGGATACTGTGTTTGTAAATGGGTGTATGCTGGAATGGCGTTGGAAGGGAAGATTTAATGTGATTTTTATTGTAAAGGCAGTCGGTTTTTTGTATAATTGAAATGTGGAAGGAGCAGGATGTATTATGTCTTGCGCCATATCTTATGGAATGTTTGCAGTTCTATAAGCATGGGTTTTTAGAAATTGAGGTGTTAAAGTGGAGGACGATACAAAACAGGTACAGGAAGTTATGGCAAAGCGTACCGCGAAAAACAGTGTATTTCTTGACCTTTTTCAGGATAAGAGTTATCTGTTAAAGTTGTACAAAACGCTTCACCCGGAGGACGCCACGGCAACGGAGGATTCTCTTACAGATGTGACGATTACAAATGTATTGACTGATAATCTGTATAATGATTTAGGCTTTATTGCTAATAATAGGCTGATGATACTTGTGGAAGCACAATCTACATGGACAGTGAATATTTTAGTAAGGGTTCTGTTGTATTTGGCGCAAAGCTATCATGAATATTTTCAGCGTACCTGTCAAGATTATTATAAAAGCAAAAAAGTTAAAATACCGAA
This sequence comes from uncultured Lachnospiraceae bacterium, assembly GCA_910577065.1. GTDB lineage: Bacteria > Bacillota > Clostridia > Lachnospirales > Lachnospiraceae > Roseburia_B. The sequence goes on from CAJTLD010000090.1 coordinate 5,180, forward strand.
GCCTGAGCTTTATGTGATTTTCACAGGAAATAAGGGGAGGAAACCCGATATAATTTCTTTGTCTAAAGAATTTTTTGAGGGTGTGGATATAGATATTGAGGTCAAAGCCAAAGTTATCTATGAAAGCGATACGGATGATATCATTAATCAGTACATCATTTTCTGCAAAGTTTTTAACGAACAGACAAAACAGCATGGAATGACACAAAAATCGGTTACGGAAACGATTCGCATGTGCAAGGACAGGAATGTTTTAAGGGAATATTTAGTTGGGAGAGAAAAGGAGGTTGTGACGATTATGATGAGTTTGTTTGATGAAGAACAGATCATGAAATCGTTTATCAGAAGCGAAAGGCATGATGCAGACAGGGAAACAGCAGAAAGAATGATAAGGAAAGGCAAAATGTCACTGGAAGAAATTGCAGACTATGTTCCGTCAGTATCTCTTGAAGAATTAAAAGAACTTGAATCCGAGGTTATGCAGTTAGCGTGAATGGCAAAATAATTTAATATCAAAAAACAGCTTAAAGGCGTATGGAGCGGTGAATCACAAACCATGCGCCTTTTTTTGCGCCAAAAGGAGGAACAGGCGGCAGCATTCAGAGCACTGCCACAGGACAGACATTGTCCTGTTTACAACATTCGTGCCGTTTGTATCATAGATGTGAAAGGGGGCTGTTTTGGATCCGTATGGCCTTCCCCTATGCGAAAGCCTCCTTCCGGAGGGGCAATGCCGGAAGCGTTTCCCAAGACAACGGTTTGCCGTGGTCTGACACTTGTGGTATGCAGTATAAAATGGTATGATTGCAATACAAATCAATAGAACGGAAAGGAGCAGGCATGAGAATTTTAATCGCAGAAGACGAATCCGATTTAAACGGTATTATCACCCAAAAACTGAAATCCGACGGTTACAGCGTAGACAGCTGTTTTGACGGCGAAGAGGCGATGGACATTTTATCCTATACGGATTATGACGCCGTGATCCTGGATATTATGATGCCAAAAGCAGACGGATACGCCGTTCTTCAATCTTTACGCGCCCGCGGGAAAACTACGCCGGTTCTGTTTCTGACGGCAAGGGATTCCGTGTCGGACCGCGTTAGGGGCTTAGACAGCGGCGCAAACGATTATCTGGTCAAGCCGTTTTCTTTTGAGGAACTTTCCGCCCGTCTTCGGGCCATGCTGCGCGCCTCATTCGGGCATGCGGCAAATGTGCTGTCTTTGGCGGATCTAACGCTGGACTGTGCTTCCCATGTCGTCCGGCGCGGGCAGGATGAGATTGCTTTGTCCCGCAAGGAATATGAATTGCTGGAATATCTGATGCATAATCAGGGAATTGTGCTTTCAAGGGAGAAAATCGAGGATCATATCTGGAATTTTGACTACGAAGGAGGCACGAATGTGGTGGACGTTTACATCAGCTACCTGCGGAAAAAAATTGACGGAGGCGCCAGGCAGAAGCTGATTCATACTGTCCGCGGAAAAGGCTATGTGATGCGGGAGGCAGATGGGACATGAAAAGCCTGCCGATACGGATGAAAATTACTATGTGGTTTACGGCCGCGTTTTTGCTGGTCGTTTCCTTTGCTTTTTTTATTGTGTTTCTTGTCCATTTGCAGATTGTTCGTAAAATCGTGCGGGACAATCTGATTGAAACCGTTGAGGACAATGTGGACGAGGTGGAATATTATACGAATATTGAGCAGTTCGGCCGGAATAATAATACGGATTATCTGAGGATTTACCAGGACGGGTATCTGGAAATTGACGATGATTTCCTGGACCGGGTCAACGGCGTCTGTACCGCATTGTACAGTTCGGATATGGCGTTTTTGTACGGGGAGAACCCTATTCCGAGGGAGTCTGCCGGGATTGGATTTTGCGATTCTAAGGTGCGGCAGGTTAAGGCGGGCGGGTACCTTTATTTTATTTTTGACCGGAAGCTAACGGCGAAGGGGCTGGAGGGGCTTTGGCTTCGGGGCGTCGTTTCGGAAACGCAGGGGGAGGATCATATGACGGATGTGCTGCGCCTTTCGCTTTTGTTTTTGCCGCTTTTGGTCGTTTGTTCTGCCCTGGGCGGCTATTTGCTTACCAAAAAAATGTTAAGCCCAATCCAGGCAATTTCTGAGTCTGCCTGCGGAATCGGGACGGGAAACGATTTGGGACGGCGGATTGTGCTTGGGGAGGGGAAGGACGAACTGCACCAGCTTGCCGAAAGCTTTAACGGCATGTTTACGCGGTTAGAGAAGGCGTTTGAAACGGAACGCCAGTTTACGTCGGATGCGTCCCATGAGCTGCGCACGCCGGTTTCGGTGATTCTGGCACAGTGTGAATTTTCTCTGGAGGAACCCAGAAGCGGGGAGGAGTATGAACGCGCGCTGCGTACGATTTTGCGGCAGGGCAGAAGGATGTCCAGGCTGATTAATGATATGCTGGATTTTTCGCGTCTGGAAATGCGGGCGGACAGCTTTGCCTGTGAAGAAATTGATATGGCAGAGCTGGTGGAGTCTGCCTGCACGGATCTGGCGTTTATCAGGGAGCATGGCATTACCTTGCGGTGGGAGGCGGAACGCGGTATTGTGTTTTGCGGGAACCGGGGACTTTTGACGCGGCTTTTGACCAATCTGGTGAACAATGCTTATCGGTATGGGAGGGAAAACGGCCGTATTTTTGTTTGTTTAAAGAGAGTTGGGGAAGGGATGGAATTGTCTGTTTCGGACGATGGGATCGGTATTGCAGAAGAGGAGCAGGAGAAAATTTTCCGTCGGTTTTACCAGTCGGATCATTCGCGTTGCGGAACGGGAGCGGGTTTGGGGTTGGCGATGGTGGAGGAAATTGCAAAGTTCCATAATGGATCCGTGCGTGTGGAGAGCGAACCGGGGAAGGGAAGCAGGTTTGTTTTGGTGTTTCCGGCGGGGTGTTTTAAGGTGGATTGATTTTTGAATGGGGTTCTAATAAAACGCTAATGTTTGTTTTGTATAATGCAATCAGGTTTTGGGGGTGGGGTAGGCTGGCAAAGATCCGTCAGCCAGAGGGCAGGGGGTGCGGAAGTGGAGGTTTTTTCTACTCCCGGGAGGGAGGGGCGTTGTCGGAATTGCTGGGAGTTTATTTGTTTGCGGTTGGGGAAGGGAGGAATTGCCGTTGGGGAAGAATGAAAGCGGCTCGTTGCTGCGAAAACGAAAAGCAGCGGTTTTTTGCGGGGCTGCTTTGGGTTTGGCGGTTTTTTTTGGAGCAGGTGCGGCATTTGCTTTGACTGTGATTGCAGATGGGTATCCGGCAGGGATGACGCGTGGGGCGGCGGGCAGTGCGGAGCCGGTTTTGTTGGGAGAGGCGATTGAGGCGGCTTTTTTGGACGCGGGGATTAGCGGCAGGGATGCGACGGTTACGAATGCGAAACGGATTTCGGATCACGGGATTTTTGTGTATCGTGTGGAATTTTGTGTCGGGGATACGGAATTTGTGTATGAGATTTTTGAGGACAGCGGAACTGTTTACAGTAAAAGCCAGAAAACGGTTGTTGCTCAGAAGGAAGGAACGGTTGTGCAGCCGGATGCAGATGGGGATGTGTCCGGAGCGGGAACGGGTGAGGAAGCGCTCGGGAGCGGGGGGCAGCCGGATGCGGAAGGGAATTTGGCGGGAAGCGGCGCAGAGCCGGATGCTGCCCAGGATTCGGCCGGAGCCGGAGTACAGGATGCATTTTCGGATAGTAATGTATCGGGTGCAGGACAGGATTCGTCCGGAAGCGGGGGACAGTCGGGTGCAGGGCAGGAAGTGTCCGGAAGCGGCGGGCAGCCAGGCGCTGTTGGGGATGCATCTTTAGGGAGTGGAGAGGGGGAAGCTGGAAGCGGTCAGAATGCGGGGCAGCCGGGCATGGCACAGCAGTCGGGCTCCGGTTCGGATATTGGTTTGGAACAGGCGAAAGCGATTGCTTTAAGTCATGCGGGGTGTACGTCGCAGGAGGTTCAGTTTTCTAAAGCAAAATTTGAAAAAGAACATGGAAGTATATTTTATGAAATTGAATTTTACAAGGACGGTATGGAGTACGAGTACACGATTCATGCGGTGACCGGTGAAATTCTGGAATTTGAAACGGAAATGGACGATTGAAAAGGAGGATTTTAATATGAAGAAACGCAGTGTTTTTGCAGCAGTTCTGTTAATGGTTTGCCTGGTTTTTGCTAATGTTGTCTGCCTGCCTTCTTTTGTGCAGGCGAAGCAGCTTACGAAAATCAGCCAGGTAAAAAAACTGGCGAAGAAGCAGGTAAAGGGCGCGTCGATATTAAAAGTGGAAAAGGATCGGGAGGACGGCCAGGTTGTTTATGAGGTAAAGCTGTCAAAAGGCAAGAAAAAGTATCAGCTTATTTACCGCGCTTCTGATTCCAAGCTGCTTTCTTATGAGTGGGAACTGAAATCCCGCTATATAAAGAAGGGCGGCGGAGTTGCCATTACCAGAGACAAATGTAAAGAACTGGCCCTAAAGGAAGTTTCCGGTGCAACGATTACTAAAATTTCCCAAAAATTTGATGACGGAGTTTCTCTGTATAAAGTGAAAATGAAGAAGGGAAATAAGAAATATGAATTAAAGTTCCATGCGTTTACCGGCAAGCTGTTGGAATATGAATGGGAATTAACGAATGTAAAAGGCCGGGAAGATGCAGAGTATATCAGCGAAGAAAAGGCAAAACAGATTGCTTTAAAAGAAGCGGGCGGCGGAACGGTTGTTAAGATAAAATTTGAAACGGATGACGGGGTTCCGGTGTATGAGGTAGATATTATAAACGGCAGTTATGAATATGAGATTAAAATTCACGCCCGCACCGGTGAAATACTGGAATCGGATTCAGAGCCTGTCAGTCCGCTGCCTCCGCAGCAGGGCAACACGGACCAGATTGGAATTGATGCCGCTAAGGAGGCTGCGGCAGCGGATGCAGGATGTACCGTGTCTGGGGTTACATTTACGAAGACGAAGTTGGATTGGGAAGACGGTATCCTGATTTATGAGATCGAATTTTATTCGGCAACACATGAATACGAATATGAAATCATTGCGGCTACCGGAGT
>CAJTLD010000090.1:10253-10835 GCA_910577065.1 uncultured Lachnospiraceae bacterium
CAAAAAGAAAGCGGTTATTCCGGGCGGCGGTTCCTTCGGCGGCAGCGGAACGGATATCGGGGTAGAAAGTGCGAAGCAGATCGCACTGCAGGAAGCAGGCGGCGGTTCCGTTGTCAAAGCGGAAGCCGATACAAAAGACGGCGTTTTGGTGTATGAAGTGGATATTAGAAACGGTGAATTTGAGTATGAAATTACTGTTGACGCGCGTACCGGTAAAATTTTGGAAGTGGATAAAGAATATCAGGAGGATGCGCAAAAGCCTTCCGGCGGCGGCAGCCGGATCGATACAGAGGCTGCAAAGGAAGCTGCCCTGGCTGATGCGGGAGTATCTGCGGAAGAAGCGACGTTTACCAAAACGGAACTGGAGCGGGAAGACGGCCGGGTGGTCTATGAGATCGAATTTTTTACGGCAACCCATAAATACGAGTATGAGATCGATGCGTCTACCGGAGCCGTATACAGCAAAAAGAAGGAAGTGGCGGCAGCCTTTCTATAATCAATTCTTTCAATTCCTGTATCTCATCATCTGTTAAAGTTATAATAAATCTATCATAGCCTGCATCCATCAGGAAGGTTTTGGCG
>CAJTLD010000091.1 GCA_910577065.1 uncultured Lachnospiraceae bacterium
GTCGTCCGGCGGTTTTTCGCAGAATCCGCCTGCCACGGCTCAATCCTGTTTTTCACCGTAACGGAAAGATAATTTTTTACAATATGCAGCTTAATAAACACGGCGGGCTCCGCGATTTTTTCCGAAGCCTCAATCGCGTTGTCCAACAGGTTGGAAAGCACGGAGCACAGCAGATGATCCGGGATGGCAAGCTGCGGGGGCAGTGCGGCCTGGATTTCCATCGGAAGCTGCAGACGGCGCGCCGTCGCGTATTTGATATTGATGACCTGGTTTACAATTTCGTTCCCCGTTTCAATCTGGTTGTCAAACGCGTAAAGATCCTTGCTCAGCGAATAAAAATACTCCTTTAGCTTCCCGTATTTCTCCTGGCTGAGCAGCCGGTCCATACAGACTACGTGGTTCTTCATATCGTGCCGGATCCGGTGGTAATCCGTTACAATATCGCGCAGCTGCTCCATATGTACCGTCTGAAGCTGCTGCTGCTGCGCGATTAACTGCAGTTCAATATTTCTGGCATACGCCCGGGTGCTCTGGCAAATCGTAAAATAAATCAGCAGTTCCAGTATAAGCGTAAAACACCCAATCAGATTGACATACGGGAAAATCCCGGAATATTCTTTTAAGGCGGAGATTGCCGCCATATTTAAAAGCGGCATGACAATCATCACAAGGTAAGTGGAAAAAGGGTAAGAGGTCTGCGCGTCCAGTTTAAAATGCAGCAAAAACAGGGTGACCGCAGCCAGGACAAGGTTGCTTATCAGCTTAAAGGCAAAAAAAGAACCTCCCGCCAGAAACGAATGGATCAGATTGACCGGAAAGCCGCTTAAGGTCACCATGGAAACGTATACTAAGGGCAGAAATATTTTAAAAACGATTTTTCCCTCACAAAAAATCACCGCAAACAAAAACATCAGAAAAATATTCAGTGACAGAAAAACAGGGTATGCGTTTGCGTGCGAAGCGACCGACCAGTAATCCTGTATGAATAAAATGGCGGAGTAGCCGATAAAGTAACCGGCAATCAAACCGCGCCGGTACCGTATGTTCCGCAGCGGAAACATGCGGGACAAAAGAAACAGGGCGAGAAACACTTCCACCGTCAGGGAAAGATAAATCCAGATACGGATGTTCTGCATCATAAGGTCAACCTCCGGAACGTATGTTTAATCTCTTCTAAGCGGGCGCGGCCGACCGGCAGCGTTTTGCCGTCGTCGAACAGGATGCCCGCGGAGGATATGCTTTTGATAAAGCGGTAGTTGGCCAGGTAGCTTTTGTGAATGCGGATAAATCCGTGCGGCAAAAGCTGCCGTTCCAAATCGGACATGCGGTAACGGATGGATTCGGTCTGGGCGCCCCCGATGAAAAACAGGGAAATATATTTGTCAAAGCTCTGCGCGTAAATAATATCCAAAATCCGGTAGCGGTGTAAAACGGTGCGGTTTTCCAGGACAATAAAATCGCTTTCTGTTTCCGTGCAGAAATCGGAAAGGATATCCTGGACGCAGGGCGCAATGCGGGATAAAAACTCGTCCTTTGGGATAAACCGGAACGGCCTGGTTTCTAAAGAATCGTAGACGCGTTCCTTTCGGATGGAAATATAAACAAGGTAGCACGCGCGGTCAAATTCCCGGATCTTTTTTCCTAAATCCAGGCCGTTGATGCAGGGCATGTCAATATCCAGAAAATAGATATCCCAACGCCTACCGTTATAAAGCTCCGCAAGCAGCCTGCCGCTGTCGGTATAGGCGTCAATGGTACAGACGACGCCGGACTGTTCAAATAGCTTTGCCAGATGGTCATAGTAATAGTCAATGGTTACAGGTTCATCGTCGCATAAAACAATTCGCATACCCCGTCGCTCCCTTCCGTGCAATTTTAACAAAACAATTATAGTCAATCGACAAATATTTGTCAAATTTTCACGCCGTAAAAATGCATTTGGCGACATTCTATTGTTATTTACGCCTATTTTGGCAGTATACGGCATGGCGGTTGAGATTGTGTTTTTTCCGTGATAAGGTAAGTTTATCAGAAAAAAGGACAGGAGGACGAACTATTATGAAAGGAAACAGTAAGAAACGCGCGGCTGCAATGGCGATGGCGGTAGTCATGGCTTCGTCGGTATGTTACGGAAGCGTACCGTCGGCTGTTTATGCGGCGGAACAGAGCGAAGCGGTGAAATTCCCGGCGGCTTACACAATGGATCTGGTGCAGCCCATCGAAGACGACGCAGAAGTAAGCAAAAAGGTTTCCGCTTTGATCCGCACCATGACAATGGAAGAAAAATTTACGTTTTTGGGCGGAAGCGGAACCGGAACAGAAGGAAACGCAGGGGATCTGCCGGGCGTGCCGCGGCTTGGCGTGCCGCGGATCAAAATGTATGACGGGCCGGCCGGCCTGCTTTTTACGGAGGAAACGACCAACCCGCCGCAGGAGCAGCTTTTAGCCGCGACCTGGGATGAAGAAATGGCAAAGCTGTACGGCGAGGTGTACAGCCAGGAAGGCGCGGCAATGGGCGCGGCTTTTCAGCTGAGCGCCGAACTGGATATCCAGAGGCATCCGTTCTGGTCGCGTACCAAGGATCAGATGGGCGAGGATCCGTATCTGCTGTCCAGCCTTTCGGATGATCTGACGGCAGGGATGCAGTCAAAGGGCGGAATTGCCGTAATGAAGCATTTTGCAGTGGCGTCGGACGACGGGGATTTGATTTTCAAGTACAACCAGAACGTAGACGAACAGACGCTGCATGAGCTGTATCTGCCGGGCTTTGAGTCGGCGATCAAAGACGGCGGGGCGTTAGGCTTAATGACCGCCTACAACAGGACGAACGGAGAGCGCTCCTCACAGAACCACTACTTACTGCTGGACGTTTTGCGCAAGATGTGGAATTACAAATATTTCAGCATTACGGACTGGGGCGGCAACCATACCTTTACCCTAAACGACGGTACGGATATCGAAATGCCAAGCTTAAACTACAACAGCCAGAAATATGCCGATCAGCTTGTGGAAAACGGAACGTATACCAGAGAAGAAATGGATGCGCTGATTGACGAAGCGGTGACGCATATTTTAAACGCATACGGAAAAGGCGGCTACCTGACGTTAGTGCAGGTGGACGAGGAAGGCTATGCAAAGGAAGAAGAGGGCAGGACGGAGCTTATCGACCTTGCGGCAGATACCGAAGCGCTTGCGGCGCTGCATGACGACAGCGACGCGAAGGCGGAAGAAGTTGCCGAAGCGGGCGGCGTACTTTTGAAAAATGAAAACGGCGCGCTTCCGCTTGCAGAAGGAAAGAGCGTCGCGGTAGTCGGGACAAACGGCATGACGTTAATTCCCGGGACGGGCGGAGAACGCTCCTACGGTACGATTGGATCTATGACAAGCCCATACGAAGCGCTTTGCGATATTTTAGGAGAAGAAAACGTAGAGGGACAGGTTTACCGGGATTTGATCGGTACGATTATTCCGACGGAACATCTTTATACGACGGCGGACGGAAACGAGCACGGCGCAATCCGTACTTACGGGACGGGCGAATCCGAGGATTCCGGCGAGATTTTCCAGGGACAGTATCACAGCAACAGCGTTCCGGAACAGAAAATGGGAGATCATGCGATTGGTGAAATCGCGGGAACCGATCCGGTCATTGATTTTAATACGGGAACCAAAGACGGCGAGGCCAATAAGACCTATATCAACGCCGCAGACGGAACCGCATTTTCCTATGCGGAACGTCCGGCTTACACCTGGACGACGTACATACAGGCAGAGGAGAGCGGGGAGCATACGATTGTGTTCCAGAGCATCGGCGCGCAGTCGGCCATGGGCATTTTCTCTCTCGAAGAGGACGGCACGGAAAAACAGATGGGTTCGGCGTCCGGCGCGTCGGTGAACCAGGGTACGCAGTGGTATTCCAGCACGATCCCAAGTGAAACCGGTGAAAATATTTCTTCCGTTACCGTAAACTTAGAAGCGGGCAAACGCTATAAAGTGGGCGTCGCTTCCGCAAATACCTTAGACGGCAAGGACATGCAGGTCGGCCTGGCATGGATAACGCCCAGCCAGAAGCAGGCAAATATCGACAATGCCATAAAGGCGGCGCAGACAAACGATACGGTTGTCATTTTTGCCTATGCGGGAACGAGCAGCCTTGGCTCTACAAGGGAAGCGACAACCTTAAAATTAGACGACGCGCAGCAGCAGATGATTGGCGACGTGGCAAAAGCGGCGCATGACAACGGGCACAAAGCGGTTGTAGTATTAAACAACTCTGCGGCAATCGTCATGGAAGACTGGATCGACAACGTGGACGCAATCCTTGAGATGTACTATCCGGGACAGCGCGGCGGCGTCGCTACGGCAAAGCTTCTGACCGGCGAAACAAACCCGAGCGGCAAGCTGGCATTTACGATTCCAAAAACAAATACGGATACCTTTTTAACCTATTCCGACGAAGCGTTTGCTTCCTACAAAACCAAACTGGACGAGTGGTATCAGGATGAGGACGACGGCTTAACCTACGAATCGCCAGGAGGCCCGGGCGGCCCGGGAGGTCCCGGAGGCCCAGGAGGCGGTGAAGGCCCAGGAGGAGGCGGATTCCCGGGCTTTGGCGGCGGCGATATGAGTACGCCGTATGATGTGAACTACAGCGAAGGCATTTTTACCGGATACCGCTGGTACGATAAAGAAAACGTGGAACCGCAGTATGATTTCGGCCATGGGTTATCTTATACGACATTTGCCTACAGCGATATGAATGTAACGGAACACCGTATGGACGGCGAATCGGCGGGCTACGACGTTACCTTTAAGGTGAAAAATACCGGAAGCGTCAAAGGGAGCGAAGTGGCGCAGGTATACTTAGGCGAAGCAGAGGTTCCGGAAGGCGTGCAGATGGCGAAATACCAGCTGGCAGGCTATGAAAAGGTAAAAGATCTGGAGCCGGGCGAAACAAGGGAAGTAACCGTGCATGTCAGCGGGCGCGCACTCTCTTACTGGAACACCGAACAGGAATCCTTAACGGTCAGAAGGGACGGCACAAAGGACAAATGGACCGTTGCTAAGGGGCAGAGGACCATCTATGTAGGCGCAGCCTCCGACGATTTCAAATTGCAGAAAACAATTCAGATAGAAGCGGCCGAGGAAGTAAAATTCCCGGAAACCTATACGCTTGATCTGGTAAAACCGGAATCGGATGAAGCAGTCGTAAACGAAAAAGTAGAAGCGCTTGTCAAAACCATGACCACCGAAGAAAAATATACCTTCTTAGGCGGCAACGGGACGGGCGACAGCGAAGGAAACGCCGGATACTTAAAAGGCGTGCCGCGGCTTGGCGTACCGATGATTAAAATGTATGACGGGCCTGCAGGCGTGCTGTATCCGAAGGATACGACCAATCCGCCGCAGGAACAGATGCTTGCGGCCACCTGGGACGAATCCATGGCGGAGCAGTACGGCGAAGCAGTCGGAAATGAAAACGTGGCAATCGGCGGCGCATTCTTACTCGGCGCGCAGCTCGATATCCAGAGGGCGCCGCAGTTCGGCAGGACAAAGGATCAGATGGGCGAGGATCCGTACCTTCTGTCCAGCATGGCGGACGATCTGGTAAACGGAATGCAGAAAAACGGCGGAATTGCCGTATTGAAGCACTATGCGGCATTTGCGCAGAACGCAACGCCGGGAACCAGCACAAACGTATCCGTTTCGGAGCAGGCGCTGCATGAAATTTATCTGCCGGGCTTTGAATCGGCAATCAAGGACGGCGAAGCGCTGGGGTTAATGTCCTCCTATAACGCAATCAACGGCACGATGGCTTCCGCAAATACCTATCTGCAGCTGGATGTCCTGCGCGGTATGTGGAATTACAAATATTTCAGCGTAACCGACTGGGGCGGCAACGACGGCTATACGTTAAACAAGGGCACCGATATTGAAATGCCAAGCTTAAGCAATAACAGCCAGGCCAAAACAGACGAGCAGGTAGCGGCAGGCAAGATGACGCGGGAAGAAGCAGACCAGACGGTAGACGAAGCAGTCAGCCGCGTGCTTAGGGCTTACGGCAGGGGCGGTTATCTGACCCTGGTAGAAGTGGACGAAAACGGCCTTGCAAAAGAAGAAATCGGACGCACGGATCCCATTAAGCCGGGCACAAATAACGATACCTTAGCAAGCCTTTACGAAGCAAGCAATGCAGCCGTACAGGAAGTAGCGGAGCAGGGCGGGGTTCTGTTAAAAAATGAAAACAATACGCTTCCGCTGGATACCAAAAACAGCAAGAGCGTAGCGGTAGTTGGCTTAAACGGTATGACACTGATACCGGGCATCGGCGGAGAACGCTCCTATGGAGCCATCAGCGCCATGACAAGCCCGTATGAAGCGCTTTGCGATATATTGGGCCAAAACAAGGTAGAAGGACAGGTTTACAACGATATGGTCGGAACCATCATTCCAAACAGCAGTCTGTATACCTCGCTCGAAGGAAACGAGCACGGCGCAGTCCGTACCTACGGCACAGGGCAGACCAAAGATACAGGCGGCGTAATCCAGGGCCAGTTTGTCAGCAACAGCGTTCCGGAAAAAGCAATGGATGGACATGAAATCGGCGAATACTGTACGACAGACAGCGTGATAGATTTCAACACAGGCACAAAGACCTATGTAAACGGTGAAAACGGAAATGCATTTGACTATACGACCAACCCGGCTTATACCTGGACGACGTTTGTAGAAGCCCCGGAAGACGGCGAATACAAGCTTATTTTCCAGAGCATGGGCGCAAGGGCGGCGATGGCAGTTTCCGAAGTGACGGATGAAACGGACAAAGACGGCAAGCCGGTTGAAAATCAGCTCGGAACTGCGTCCGGAGCAAGCGCCAACCAGGGAACACAGTATTACAGCGGCGTCATCCCGTCGGAAACAGGAGAAAACCTTTCTTCGGTAACCGTTCAGATGGAACAGGGAAAACGCTATAAAATCGCAATCGCTTCCATGAACGCAGACGGCAAGGGCCAGAGCATGTGGGGCGGCGGTACGCAGATTATGAAACGGATCGAAGGCAAGGATATGCAGGTCGGCCTGGCATGGGTAACACCGTCCCAGAAGCAGGCGAATATCGACAACGCCATCAAAGCGGCAAAAGAACATGACACGGTAGTGATTTTTGCATACGCACAGGTAAAGGATCCGGCGTCCACCAGAGAAGCCACGACCTTAAAATTAAGCAGCGATCAGCAGAATATGATCAACAGCGTTGCAAGAGCGGCGCACAATGCAGGCAATAAAGTAGCGGTAGTACTCAACAATGACGCGGCAGTGGTAATGGAAGACTGGATTGACAACGTGGACGCAATTCTTGAAATGTACTATCCGGGACAGCGCGGCGGCGTTGCGACGGCGGAAATTCTGGCAGGACAGGTAAACCCGAGCGGCAAGCTGGCGTATACCATTCCGAAGAAGGATACCGATACCCTGCTTACCTATTCCGACGAACTGTGGGCGCAGTTTGAAGCAGCCGATAACTGGAAGGGCGACAGCGGCTCGAACGAAGGCCCCGGAGGTCCGGGCGGCCCGGGCGGCGGTATGCCGGGCGGCAAAGGACAGAATACGACAACCTTCTCGGAAGGCATCAACACCGGATACCGCTGGTATGACGCCAACAATATCGAACCGCAGTATGATTTTGGTTACGGTTTATCCTATACGACATTTGCATACAGCGATCTGAATGTCAGAGAAAACCGGAAAGAGGGAGAAGCGGCAGGTTTTGACGTAACATTTCAGATTACGAACACCGGCGAAGTAACAGGAAGCGAAGTTGCGCAGGTATATCTGGGCGCGGCAAAGAACCTTCCGGCAGGCATCCAGTCAGCAAAAATCCAGCTGGCAGGCTATGAAAAAGTAAAAGATATCAAACCAGGCGAAACCAGGGATGTTACAATCCATGTAAACGAGCGTTCCCTGTCCTACTGGAACACAAACCAGAAGACGCTTACGGTACGCGGCGACGGCACAAAGGATAAGTGGAACGTAGCGGAAGGCAAACGGACCATTTATGTCGGAGCATCCTCGGATAACCTGCTGTTGGACGAGAGCGTAGACGTAACGGAAGCATCCGATTCGGAAGTTGCAAAAGAAGCGGCCAAGGCAGCAAAAGAAGCGGCCGAAGCAGCCCAGAAGAAAGCGGAAGCGGCACAGAAGGCAGCCGAGGAAGCAGCGAGGGCAGCCGAAACAGCGGCAGAGAACAAGGCTGAATTAGAAGCGGCAGCCGAGCAGGCAAAACAGTCCGCACAGTCTGCGGCCGAGGCGGCAGAGGCAGCGAACAGGATTGCGGCCCAAATCGAAGCAAGCGTAAAGAACCAGGAACAGATGGCGCAGTCAGCCGAGCTGGCAGCGAATGCAGCCGGGCTTGCAGCCAATGCGGCGCAGACCGCGCTTGACTACATCAGAGAGCAGGACGGCGCAGTACAGGCAAACAAAGAAGCAGCTGAAGCGGCTAAAAATGCGGCAGAGGCAGCGCAGAGGGCGGCAGAGCTTCAGACAACCGAAGCAGTTGCCCAATGCGGCAAAAGCGGCAGCGGAAGCCGCACAGAGAGCGGCAAAAGAGCAGGCCGAGCTTGCAGCAGGCACGGGAGAAACCATCCGCCAGGCGGCAGAAGCCGCATGCGATTCGGCAGAGGCCGCAGTAGAGGCAGTCGAAAAGCAGAATACCGAAGCGCTTGCAAAAGCGGCGGAAGCTCAGGTGAAAGCAGAAACCGCCGTACAGGAAGCAAAAGACGCCGTAAGCGCGTTTGAAGCGAAGACGACCGATCTTAGCGCAGGTATCTGCAGCCGACAAGAAAGCAGAACAGGCAATTTCACTTGCAAACGCAGCAAAAGAAGCAGCCGAAGCGGCGCGTATTGCAGCCGAAGCGGCCCGTCTGGAGGCCGAAGCGGCCAGAAGGGCGGCCGAAGAGCAGACCGCCGAAGCCAGAAAAGCGGCAGAGGCGGCAAAGGCAGAAGCCGAAGCAGCCAAAAAAGAGGCGCAGGAAGCAAAAGCCGCCCAGAAGGCGCTTGCCGAAAAGATTTCGTTTAGTATGAAAGAAGTTTCGGTGAAGAGCGTTAAGAGTAAGGCAAAGAAAAAAGTGAGCGTAAGCTGGAAGAAGGTAAAAGGCGCATCCGGCTATACGGTTCAGTATTCCACAAAGACGGGCATGAAGGGCGCGAAGAAGGTGAATCTTAAGAAAACGAGCGTGACGCTTAAGAACCTTAAGAGCAATCAAAACTGTTATGTGCGGGTACGCGCGTATAAGATGATAGGCGGCGAGAAAGTTTATACCTCTTATTCATCGGTAAGTAAATTAAAAGTGAAATAAGTTTGATACGCGGCTTGCCGGACAGCAGAAATGAAGGCGGCAGGCGTGCGACGGCAAACAGATGAAACAGGGCGCAGGGCCTTTCCCCAGGGGGAAGGGCTCTGCGTTTTTTGACAGAAGGGCAGCTGATTCTTACGGATGTTCCGAAGCGGATGGATGGATTACCTCGTAACGCAGCCGTAAAAATGAGTTCTCCAGGCTCACACATTCCTGCAGTTTCAAAATGCCTAATTTAGACAACTCTTTTCGTGAAACTAAGGATTCCCCATCCATTAAAGTAGAGGTATCTTTGCCGCCAATCAAAACCGGGGCAACAACAATATCAATATAATCGAACAGTTTTTCACGCAGGAATAAGCCGTTTAGTGTCCCGCCGGTTTGTATCGTTATCCGCTCACAGCCATATTCTGCTTTGAGCGTTTTCAGTGCATTTTTCAGCGATAATTCTTTTTGGTATAGGATATGGAGCGTATCATCTTTTATGTGAAATGCCGGGTGTTTTTCATTTGACGTAATTAACACGAACTTTTTTGATAAAGCGCAAAAATACTTTATGCCATGTTCATTCAAATGTTTGTTATCAATTATCACAAAAGATACGGGCGTTTTATTTGGCATGTTTTTGGTATTGACGCCGATTTTTGCCTGAACCCGGCCGGAATTAAGCGTCCATAAATCGGTTGTCTGCTCTATTTCATAATATTGGTGCAAGCCTTCGCGAACCCCTGCAAGCTGGGGGAAATCATTGTCCACATCTAACTCGTCCGTTGCTCCGGTACTTATTTTTCCGTCAACTGACATCAACATAAACAAGGTTGTAATGGGTCTGTTCATGGTATCACTCCTAAATTCTGATTGTGTTTTATTTCTCACAGGATCTTGCGAATCCGGATAAGGGAAATGAGAGAAATAAAATTACTGAAAAGAGTATAACATAAAACACATGGGATAGGAAGAACGGATGGAAACGCGTTCTGTGGAAAAGCTTTTTGGCAGATTTATAGGGTTTTTAATTCGGTGCAGACAATGTAAAAGTCATGGCAAAGGGGCGGGGATTATTGCTCCGGCAATCGTTGCGACGTTTGTGAGTACGGCGGTGGCGGTAGTGTATTGTAAAGTGATGGACGGAAAAAAATAACAGGAATGACTATATAACAACAGATAGAAAATTTAAATCAATGTGTACCTGTAGAAATATATGGAATAATTTTAATGGCATAGGGGATAATAAGCGTACTACAGCGAACGATAGGGAGTGGATGGCAAAAGGGCCGTCAGTCAGAGGGAA
>CAJTLD010000092.1:0-3839 GCA_910577065.1 uncultured Lachnospiraceae bacterium
TTCTTTTATTATATCAGAAAAAGAGGGCACAGGCCATCAAAAGTTCGCTGTAGTACTAGAAAGGAGAATGATACATCTATGGAGTGGAATGAAAAACTACAAAGAATTATTGATTATGTTGAAACCCATCTACAACGGAACGAAGAACCTATTAACAATGATGAAATAGCCAAATTGGCAGGCTGCTCCTTTGACTTTTTTCAAAAAGTGTTTTCTTATATGAACGGTATCAGCTTTGCAGAATATATCCGTTCCAGAAAATTAACCTTAGCCGGTTATGACGTCAAGAGTACGAATTTACGTATTGTAGATATAAGTTATAAATATGGCTATGATTCGCCAACCTCATTTACAAAAGCATTTCAGCAATTTCATGGCGTTTCCCCCAAAGAAGCGCGGGATAAAGGCTTTACATTAGCTGTTCTGCCTAAAATGCAAATTACTGATAAACAAAAATATTCATGGAAATTAGAGCGAAAACCAAGTTTACGTTTTATTGGAAAAAGCACCCGAATTTCATGTGTAAACAATGAGCATTTTTTAAAAATACCTGAATTTTGGGGCGAATGCCAAAAAAACGGTATCTATCCAAATTTAATATCTTTGGATAGAGGAACTCCCAAAGGTATGTTTGGAATGTTTGGTTATCATGATCATAATTCCAAGGAAATAGAATATTCTATTATGGTGCTATCCGATGTGGATTTGCCGGACGGATTTAAAGAAATTGTGACGCCGGAAACGACCTGGGCGATATTTGACTGTATTGGCGTGATACCCCAGTCTATTCAAAAGGGCTGGAAATATCTGCATGAAGAATGGATGGTAAAATATCCTTTCCGGCACGCGCCTTGTCCGGAATTAGAATGGTATAGTGACGGCAACACTTACAGTACAAATTATTTAAGTCAAATAGAGATACCAATTATAGAGGAGGACTAGAAAATGATACATTTGGTTTATTGTGATAATGCAGGAAAACGAGGAGAAAAAGTATTAGACAAAATACTTGCAGGAACAAAGAGTATGGTTGTTCGCGGCGCCGCGGGCAGAAAGATACCGCACAGCCGGGTTTTTGAAGGAGAGCGTCTTTATTTCATGGAAAAAGGAAGCGCCTCAATAACAGCGACAGCAGTTGTAAAGACAGTTCAAAACTATGTGAAGTTAAATGATGATGAAATTACAAAGATACTGGAAAATAATCAAAATAAATTAAATTTATCTGAAAAACAGCAAACACGATGGCATAAGAAATGCTTGTGTTTAGTAGAATTTGAAAATGTTCAAAAAATATCGCCCCTTAGTTTCGAACACCAAGGAAATATGGACGATTGGCTTATCTTAAATAAAATTGAAGATGTGATCGTGGGTACAAGTATTCCCTATCATTATGAAAATTCCAAATTTTAATTTTGGGTATATTCCCTGAAAAGGCTATATTATAAAATCTCTTTCAACTCCCCAAACCAGAAAAAAGTAATCAGGCGGTTTAAAGAAAAGGGTCTGTCGCATTAAGTAGTAAATATACAAGATTTTGTAAATAGAAATGATACCATATCTTGTAGTTGTATTTCTTAATGCGACAGACCTTTTTCAAACTTAATTCTAATTAAGCCCATTCAAACGTAGTAAAATCATATAAAATTTTACTGGAATATTACTTTGCAGAATTTTTTCTTTCCACGTTTTAAAATAAAATCACCGGCTTTGATTTCATCCGGCGTATAGGACTTGCGGATATCATCGACCTTTTCGCCGTTTACGGTAACGCCGCCCTGTTCTACATTCCGGCGCGCTTCGGCTCTGGAAGACGCAAGTGAAGAACTGACCAGCAAGCCCAAAATATCAATGCTTCCGTCACGCAAATCCGCTTCCGTAATCACTGCCGTCGGCATATCCGCCGCATTGCCGCCGGAAAACAGCGCCTTTGCGCTTTCTTCTGCTTTTTTTGCCTCTTCTTCGCCGTGGATTAAGTTTGTCAGTTCAAACGCAAGAATTTCCTTTGCACGGTTTAACTGGCTTCCTTCCCATGATTCCATTGCTTCAATCTCTTCTAAAGGAAGGAACGTAAGCATTTTTATACATTTTAAAACGTCCGCGTCGGACACGTTTCTCCAGTACTGGTAAAATTCATACGGGGACGTCTTTTTCGCATCCAGCCATACGGCGCCGGACTGCGTTTTGCCCATTTTCTTCCCTTCAGAGTTCAACAGCAGGTTGATGGTCATTGCATACGCATCCTTACCTAGTTTGCGGCGGATCAATTCCGTACCGCCTAACATATTGCTCCACTGGTCGTCGCCGCCAAACTGCATATTACAGCCGTATTTCTGGAAGAGGATGTAAAAATCATAGCTTTGCATAATCATATAGTTAAACTCTAAAAAACTCAGTCCCTTTTCCATACGCTGCTTGTAGCACTCCGCCGTAAGCATACGGTTTACGGAAAAATGAGGCCCTACTTCCCGCAGCACTTCAATATAATTTAAGTCCATCAGCCAGTCCGCATTGTTGACCATTAACGCTTTGTCATCGGAAAAATCTATAAAACGGCTCATCTGCTCCTTAAAGCAGTCACAGTTGTGTTTTATGATTTCCGGCGTCATCATCTGGCGCATATCCGTGCGGCCGGACGGATCGCCTACCATCCCGGTTCCGCCGCCAATCAGGGCAATCGGCTTGTTTCCTGCCATCTGCAGTCGTTTCATCAGGCACAAAGCCATAAAATGTCCGACATGCAGGCTGTCCGCCGTCGGGTCAAAGCCAATATAAAATACGGCTTTTCCATGATTGATCAGTTCTTTAATCTCCTCTTCATCCGTCACCTGGGCAATCAGTCCCCTGGCGACCAATTCTTCATACAGCGTCATTGTTTTTCTCCTTTATCTCCATCATTTTGCCATGTCCACATTATACTAAGATGGAGACGAAAAATCAACCGTCTTGCATTTTTCTTAAAACCCATTTCCAGGGCGCAAGCCCACAACTCTAATTCCTGTCTGGATGCAGCAGTAGATACGGTTCGATGTGCTGTTACCGGCTATGCAGGGAATAAAGCAAAAGTTCTCCGTTATTCCCCTGAACTCGCTTTATAATATCATACCGCTCGTCTAAAATATCTTGAATCTTATCCTGTGTTCCGTCTTTAACTAAAATCCATTTCGCATTTCCGTTTTCAAATGTTTTGTAGATATCGCTTTCCAGTTTTTTACTCATATTTCCCTGGCTTGGTTGTAATATAAAATATTTATAACACGGCTCTATATCATATTTTAAATAGAGGTATGGAGAAAAATCCCAGGCAACAAAACTGTCGTTTTCCTGTACCGGAAGCATTACTTCATATATCGCATCCGAATCGCTTTCCGGCATAGAAAACACTCTGTATAACCTTATCAGATATATCATGCCAGTAAGCAGGCATGGAACAAGACATATCATTATGATTTTCCTGGCATTTAGTTTCCATATAAACTTCGTATTTAGATGAAGCGCTTTTTTCAGTTCAATTATGCTAAGTACAAGATATGGCAGACATATCATATAATAATGCTCATAATTTCTTCCTGTCGCTAACATAAAAGTCGTCACTGCAGATGTTGTTATCATAAATATTCCAATAAACCTGCTCTTCTTTTTTGTTACAACATATATCCCGGCAAAAGCCATAAAATAACTGCTATAAGCAAGCAAAAAAGAATAAATACGTCTTAAAAGTGAGGTATGTTTCACAAAATTAGTCGAATTTATTAAATATTCTATGTTGAATCCAATTGTACCAAACCACATTTCCTGCAAAATTCCATGCATCTGAAAATAAATAATAAACGGCAATAGAA
>CAJTLD010000092.1:3849-9841 GCA_910577065.1 uncultured Lachnospiraceae bacterium
TTAACAGACATCCGGCAATAAAGGAACCCATATTTTGAAATAAATTTTTCCATTCCTGATTTTTTATAAGAATAATCATGACAAATAACACAATAAAACATATCCCAATCGCGTTGGTAATTCTTGTCATTACTGCAACGCCGAACGTAAGCCCATATGTAAACGCAGCTATTGTTTTATGTCTGCTATAGCCCTCGGATAATTGGGTTGTCCATTTTTCGAAAAAATAAAATGACATCATTAAAAATGGTAAAATGTATTCTTCTGTTAAGTTTCCATCCTGGTATAATGGTGATATTCCAACCAATGATATTACAGTTAAGATAAAAGCAATATGATTCTGGAATACATCCCGAAACATTCTAAAAGTAAATACAATAGTAATATACATGAAAGCTATCTGAATAAGAAAAACGCCATATCTGTTGCCTGTAATCTTATATCCAATTGCATTTATAAAAAATATCAAAGGCCCCTTGTGGTCAAATAAGTTCACGTATGGAATCTGGTTACCATTCCAATACTTTCCAATAATTTGAAATATATAAGAATCATTTAATCTATCCGTCAATCTATATAATGGCGATGTGGAAATAGAATTTGTAAAAACAAATAAGATTGCCATAAATAAACATATTATGCTTTCTTTTCGATTAAAATATTTATTTTTTGTCATCACTTGAAAATGAAACCTCCTCTGCATGTTTTTCTTCATTTCCTGGAAACCTGCAGCTATAATGCCAGATACAAAGCCATCCCAAAGCCACGCCAAAGGTATTGGATAATACATCGTCTATATCGCACCATCCGCAGTGAAATAAAAATTGTGTTATTTCAACACCTGCACTAACCAAAAAGCCAAGCATTATGCTCTTCCTGAAGCTTCGGAACACAGGAAAAAGGACATATAAAAATACGGGCATTGGAAAAAACAATATTACATTTGTATAAAAGTACATTCTATCCCATTCTGATTTCTGAAAAGATAAAAATGGAATCAGATTAAGTTCAGAAGTATATGTACCTGACCGGGATAATATTGTGAGTGAAAATAAAAAATAAACATAGATTCCAAAAAGAAATATTGCCATATACTTTTTCCAATTTCTACGCACAATGCTTTTCTTTTCCGTCCACCGGTAAATCCCGCAAAGAACCGCCCCAAACAAAAAGGCCTCTCTATAATGATTTAAGATCAGATTTTTTACCGTATCAGCAATTATCTGAATCATGCCGTCCCCTTTTTTCTGGTATCAATTTATGATAACCCTTTTTTACCTTTCTTAAAATACGTTTCCAAGGCGCTGCTATCAGAATCCTTCTTTTTTCTGCTTTTGTCAGTTGTTTATTACTTTCGCCGCACCTGCTGTTAAAAAATGCCAGAAGTTCCGGTACAAGCCATTCCCGGCCGTCTGGCATCTTACGGTTCCGGATATCTCCATAACCTTCGTTTAAAGCATCACAGTCCCCGTCCGGCGCAAGACCAAGCTTTAATAACATATGACCGTTATAGCAATGCGCCAGCGGGCATTTGCCAATTGGTTTTTGCGGCAGCGGCGCCAGCGGATCTTTAAAGATATCGCCCAATATTTCCCCGCAATAGCATTGCCTTGCTATACCTGTAGACAAATTAACATAAACAGACCACATGCCCGCATAACAAAACCCTCTTTGTTTCTTTCCAAATATACTCTTTTTATAATTCCAGAAATCAGAATCGAACTGTGACCATACCACATCGTATTCCTGCATCGGCAGACCGGTCAGATAATCAATTTTTCTAGTACGGTCATCCCTTGCAATTGTAAGGTGCGGCAATGCCCCAAAATGTAGTTTGGAATACGCCTTTACTTCATCCAAATACGGTATCAATTCATCGTTCGGTGTAATTTCGATATTTGCGGACGCTCCCGCCTCCCAGATTTTATTTACATTTTCTGCAAAAACAGAAAGCAGGTTTTTCTTTTTCAGCTCCAGATAATGAAAAGAGCACTTAAATTCTACCCGTTTTAACAATTCCCTGTCCCACGACAAAATTTTTTCCAACACAGGCGTAACCGTAAGGTTTGTTACAATTTCAGCATAATGTCCTTCTTCTACAAGGAGTTTGATGTATAAATCTATATTTTTCACCAGAAGCGTTTCCCCATCCGCACAGAAATTCATATACGCTTTCCCGCCAACCCGGTTTATGGTCAAAGCTTTTGCAACCTGTTCGGGCGTATACGCCATAACGGGATGTATTCCCTGATAGCTTTCCTCTCTCTGCGAAAGATAACAGTAATGGCAACGAAAATTACAGACAGACATTGGAATAGAAAACAAAATCAGTTTCTTTACTTTATCCATGAATTTTGACTCCTTTCAGCTTTTCCTTTAACTTCGCCCTCTCATCTTTATCCAGAATAAAAAACAAATCCGCTGTAAATGTAATCAGGCATGTCCCAAAAACGCAGAATACAAGTGAAATCCAGCTATGCGGCATATAAATACATTTAACCAAAAACGAAGCCGCGAGGTTAATCATACAGCAAGCCAAAGATGTCCACACATCCCGGTAAAATTCATACCATTTTAAACCAAGAAGCTTCGCTATATACGGAGCGGTGATGATAAGATTGCGGATAACCGTAAGTACAGAACTTGTCCCTGCAATGGCAAACACGCCCATCTGCGTATACTTCAAACAACCGTATACAACCGCTACATTGATAACTCCCGTTACCGTAAAGGCAATTGAGTTTACTTTCAGGCGATTTGCAGCCGTAAAAACATTATAAAGCGCCTGCGGCCCTGCCCATGGAATAAACGCCATACAGGTAAGAAACGACAAAATCGTGAGCTTTTTCGCATCAAGCGTCGGCATCCAAAGCGAATAAAACTGCACTCCATAGGAAATAAACGTCATAATTGAAATAGAAACCAGCACGCTTGATATCTTCATACTACTCCGGAGCTGCCTTAACGTCACATCCTTTTCCCCCCGCGCCCAGTTTATTGTAACAGCCGGGGCAAAATTTGTATTTAAAATTCCGGCCAGATTAATGATGGCGTTCGGTATGGTTTTGGCAACCGACAACAATCCCATCGAAGCAGGGCTGATAAACAGATTGGCAAGCAAAAGATCCAGGCCTGTCATTAACATATGGCCGCATTGATTTACCGTATTCCAGATACCGGAGGCAAACATTTCCTGAACCGCGTACCCTTTAAAATCCCGGATGCAAAACTTCAATTCCGGCATCAGTTTCGACTGGATTACTCTAAATACCGGATAGGACGCTACGGTTAATATCATTGCGATAAAGGAAACATAATATATCTTTGGCGGACAAAATGAAAACGCACAGAGCAATAAAATTCCATTCAGCACATATCGGAGCAATTGAATCAAGTTCTGATAATAAACCGTATTTGTCACAAACATCGACATACTGGCTACCGAAACCAGCAGACTGGCAAAAAAATTAAGAAACACACAGCCAAACAGTATTTTTACGTCTAAAAGATTTGCCTGTTCAATCACAATCAAGCGTTCAAGGTTGCGAACAATACCAATTGCAATGGGTATCAAACCGACACAAAGTAAAAAATTGCATATTAACACGGAAGAATAATATACTTTCACTTTTTCTTTTTTTCCCTGATGATACTGTATCGCCATAAACCGGCTGGCCATCGAATTAAACGCCAGGGTGATTAGAGTTGCGTACGACACAAAATTATTAGCCAACTGCGTAAATCCATTGGCTTCTTCTCCCAGATTTTCTACAATATAACCTGAAAGAAAAAACTGGATTCCCAGATTGACCGCCATTGCCAATATACCGCTGACCAAATTAAACATAGTTTGCCATTTTTCATTTTTCAAATGCATCCTGAACTTCTTTCTTTATTTTTTCATAATAAGGCTCTAATGGGGTTCGATCATAGTAAAAGCGTCGTCTCTTTTTGATCTGGGCTTCCGCTTTAACGGCAATTTCTTCTGCTGTTCCTTCACAAAACGCAAGATACGGCAGATACTTCAGCCATTCGTAACCGTCCCGTACCTTATGGCTGATATTATCGAGAGCCAGACAGGGTGTTCCTGTAATCGCGGCAAAAATCATTCCATGCAGCCGATCCGTAATGACTAACTCTGCCGCAGAAATTTCGTTCCATTTTTTTCTAAGCTCCCGCTTACGCGTCGCTTTTATTACCTTTTTCCCAACCAGTGTGGATATCTCCCGGACAGAAAAACCTCTCGCCGTCAGCCGGGCAATAAGTTCACTCTTAAATGCTTTTTTGTGTACCGATTCCAAATCGTCTCGCAGACAAAGCAAAATCCCGTTTCGACGCGTTTCTTTTTCTGCGTTCCGGATAAACGGAACCATATCCGGCGTATAAATGGATTTGACAGAATTAAACTCGCTTTGTACCAGTTGAAATGTAACGCTGTCCCTGCAAAAAATGGTCAGATTCGGATGCTTATTGTATACCGCTGCCGAATTTTTCAGTTCCTGCCGCCCGTACTTATCGTCTTTATAAAATGCAGTTTGGGGAAAAATAAAAATCGGATTTTGAAGAAAACGGCATACAATATCGCGCATCTTTTTTTCTTCCTCAATCCAAAGCGTTCCTAAATTTCCTCCCCCGTCGATAAGAATCAGATCCTCCGGCCGAATTATTTTCTCAAGCTTATTGCGCAGATTTTCGTAAGCGCTGCGGGTTATTTCTATGATATTTTTATGAATGCCGATTTCTTTCAATAAATTATACTGTGCGTATACAATTGCCTGATCTCCCAGATTACCGTGCGTCGGCGTTGAAATAAACCAAATACGCTTTTGTCTGGAATTTTCAGGACGAAACCGATAAGCTTTATATGTAACAGCAAATCGTATTATCTGATACTTTAACGTTTTCAGAACTGGTTTTATTACCCTATATAATTTTTTAGAACAAGGAAAGAAACGAAATATGGCAATTTTTATTCTTGCTCTTTTTGGATAATCATAATTTCTAATTATATAATTATGTAGTTCATAATATCTATTTTTTATCCTTTGATACTGTATCCTGTCCTGTTTGGATTTACAAAGCCGATACCCTTCCTGAATGAACCAAAAAGTTTTTATATCCTGTATGACCAGGCAATCTGTCATTTGACTTTTTTGAAAGAACTGCATTCTTTCTATAAACGCTTCCAAAGCGTCAAATATTTTTGTAATCGACGGGATGGACATAATACTTCCTTCATGCTGGACATAAAAATAACAGGCTTCCTTTATACATACAATTTTCTTACATTGCTCTAAAACAGGATGAAAAGAAAACTCATCTTCATGATACCTTGTCTCCGGAAACCGATACTTATTCCACAGAGCTCTTTTATACAGCTTATTCCAAACAACTACCAAATAATATCCGTACTGTTCTAACGATTTTAAAAATACCTCATTGGCGTCTAATACCTCATACTTCAAATAATCATCCGGATATTGTATCAATTTTTCCCCATATTCATCTACATACTGCACATTACAGACAGAAAAATCCGCCTGACTTTTGATTAATTCAAAATACAAATTCTCCAGCATATGTGGATCGATATAATCGTCTCCATCGATAAACGCAATATATTCTCCATGTGCCACATCTAATCCGGCATTCCTCGCACTGCTTAATCCGCCATTTTCTTTATGTATTACACAAATACGAGAATCACGTTTTTGATATTCATCACATATTTTTGGACACATATCAGTACTTCCATCATTTACTAATATAATTTCCAGATTTTCATATGTTTGATTCAAAATACTGTTGATACATCTGTAAATGTATTTTTCAATATTATAAATCGGTACAATGACCGATATTTTATCCTTTTCCATTACTCCCTCCAAGGTTCCTTT
The DNA here is from genome assembly GCA_910577065.1 of uncultured Lachnospiraceae bacterium. Classification (GTDB taxonomy): domain Bacteria; phylum Bacillota; class Clostridia; order Lachnospirales; family Lachnospiraceae; genus Roseburia_B. The sequence continues at coordinate 9,747 of CAJTLD010000092.1, forward strand.
TTACGAAAAAATTAACTTCTCTTATCTAACAAACATATGAATGGACATATAGCAAACAATGTACGAAATACTTTTTTATAAAATGAAGTTTCTTT
>CAJTLD010000092.1:9856-10602 GCA_910577065.1 uncultured Lachnospiraceae bacterium
GTTTCTTTTGAACGATAAAACCATATTAAATTTTTGCGGTATTTTTTCAATACATCTTTATAAAAATTTTCTTTAAATTCCGGATTATTGTAATAACTTTTTATCATGATATAACAACGAATTGTAAAAGCACATTTTGCAGATTCGTATACATTATAATTATCCTTAAATAAATCGCATACTTGTTCCCACGCAGTAAGTTCCGTAAGCTTCTTTTTGGTAAACGCGCCGTGAAATGCTGATTCAGAATACAAAACATAGTGGTATAGCTGTTCATAGATACGGACAATTTTTTTGCTCTTTTTTGCGGCTTCAGCAAAAAATAACGTATCTTCTCCAACATATAAATCCGTATGAAACCTTATATCCTCCAATATACTTTTTTTATATAAGGCGCATGTTGACAATACATGTGAGGTATCTGATATATAGCTGTAATTGTCAAAGACAGAAAAACAAACAGGAGGTTTATTTCCGATTCTTTGCTTTAGGACAGGTTTTCCATTTTCATATTGAAGAGTATTATAGCAAACGCTAATATCAGCCCTGTATTTATGAAGAGCTTTATAGAGTTTTTCTATGTAATCTTTTTCTACATAATCATCTGCGTCAATAAATGCAACAAAATCGCCCTTTGCTAGCATCAATGCACGATTTCTGGCAGCACCAACTCCCATATTATTTTGGTGCAATACTTTGATTCTTTTATCTTTCAGAGAGCTATGTTTCATCTGTAAATAACTGTC
>CAJTLD010000093.1:0-890 GCA_910577065.1 uncultured Lachnospiraceae bacterium
CTTCCGGATGGGGCGCGGCTCTTTGCAATAAATTTTTGCGTCGGCGTTATACCGGAATGATTTATAGATATATTGTTCGCTGTAGTATTAGGAAATTGATTTCAGTTTTATTAAAGGTGAAGGTTTAATGTATAAAAGAGAGAGGATCATTATTGATACAAGGAGATATACTGTAGATGAAATCTGGGAACGGTATAAACGCGGAAGTTTGATTTTTTATAAAAAGAATGTTATGAGAATGCGAGGGAAGGCTACGCGGGAAGTGTTGGATGCTTTAGCAAGAGGAATCCCTTTCCCTCCAGTATATGTTTCAGAACTTCAGACAGGAAAACTGCTGGTGTTAGAAAAAAGCGACAGGCTTAGATTTTTAATGGAATTTTTGTCCTTATACAATGATGATGAACGGTTTTTTGAAAGTGATATTTTTTATTCTGTGATTACGCTGCATGTGATTGACTATTTGAATCCGAAATATAAGCATATGCAGGTGGGAGCCTTTATAGAGGAATGGTCGGTAACACAAGAACAAAGTATATGGAATATCATTTATCAAAATGTTGGATTGAATGTTTTGGATGAATTATCATTTGGAATGTATCGTTCATTTGGAACAAAAATGTTAATGCAATATCATCTTCTTTATTATTTTATGATGAAATTTTTTATACAAGGAAAATTTGATAATCCGGCTTTTTTTAATGCGGATAGGTATTTTTTATTAGAGGAAACTATCTATGAAATGAAAGGGTTAAGTTATAATGTTTTGCTTCGTTTACGCGAGCAGTTTGAATATGATTATAATGCTTTAAACCAAAGGGCTGACAGAAACGCAAGGTTCGAGATGAAAGAGAGCGAAAATAAAATGAAATGGTTATGCTTCATAAGTGCGT
>CAJTLD010000093.1:900-8032 GCA_910577065.1 uncultured Lachnospiraceae bacterium
AAATTCAAGACGAAGGGAGTCTGGACAACATGTTCCATAAGAATAGAATGAGAACTAAAATTTTAAATTGTGATATGAGTTATAAGGGCATCAACGGCATTTTAGATGATTTTAAATAGGGAGTAAGTGATTCATGATTAAAAAAATTCAGATAACAGGGTTTAAATGTTTTAATTACGCGGAATTGAGCTTAAAGAACTTTACTTTATTGGCTGGGAAAAATTCCATGGGAAAAACAACGGTTCTGCAATCTATTTTTGCAATGCTTCAAAATGGTAAGAATCCGTTTCGTGGTGAGTATATGAATATAGGAAAGCCGGTCGAGCTGCAAAATGCAATGACGGGAAGCAGGGAAATAGAGATAAAAATGCAGTATGAGCGCTGCGGCATGGTAAAGGAATGGAAGAAAACTATATCCCAAAACCAAATGGCGGAATCTGGTGACGCAGATGATAAATTAAAAGTAATTTACTGTTCTGCAGACCGGATTGGAGTAGAGGATACGTATCAAAAATATTTGGGAGACATCATTTCCATAGGAAAAAATTGTGAATACGTATTTCATTACCTGAATATTCATGATGAGGATCCGCTGGATATGGAAAAAGATTTTATATATGATGCCGAATCAAAGCTGACGTTTGGCGGCCAGGTAGATTATTGGCTGAATCAAATTATGGGGTATCGGATCAAAGCCAGAGAAATTGAAAAAGCGGAATTGATTCAGGTTTTGTATTCTAATGAAAGAATGGTATTTGAAATGCGGCCGCAAAATATCGGGACTGGCGTCACATATATTGCGGAAATTGTGGTTGCTGCGTTGTCGTGCAATATTGGAGATTTGCTGATTATTGAAAATCCCGAAATACATCTGCATCCCTCTGGTCAGGCGCAGTTGGTCAAGTTTTTGGCGTTTCTTGCGCAATACGGCGTACAGGTAATCGTAGAAACACATAGTGATCATATTTTTAATGGAATCCGAAAAAGTATTCGTTTAGATGAAATAGAGAATGAAAATGTGAGTATTTATTTTTTTGCACAGAATGAAGACGGCTGCAGCGTTCCGGTCAATATACCAATCAACAGCGAAGGGAAAGCGCTTGTTTATGAGGACGGTTTGTTTGATCAGATAAACAAGGATTTAGATGTAATATTAGGGTGGTAAAATGGAATTTCTATTAAACGAAAGATCACTGCACGGACAATTTGAAAGTACAGAAGATTTTTTAAAGTCATTGGTACCGGTTATGAAATGCATTGAGATTATTCGTCGTTCTTCTGATATCGGAATTTATAAAATTCAAAATTTTCATGAATGCCAGATTACGGGTAAACTGAAGATATGTAATTTGAAATTAAACGGTGTATCGGATGAATTACTGCGTTTTAAGCTGAGTTTGGATCAGGAGGCGTATAAAGAACCTTATTGGGACAGGGAGTCCGTACATGACGTGTCTCAGGAATTTATTTGGAATGGAGAAGATGTCACGGCGACTTCATTGGCTGAGGCGGCAGTTACGAAAAACGCACTGTTGTCTTTTGCATCGGATTCATTTTATGATTGCGTACTTTCTATATACAGAAGAGAAGAAAAATTTAATGTGCCTTCCATACATACGCCTAAATATCTCTTGGAAAAATTCCATGATATTTTGAATGTGGATGAAAAATATATCTTGTTAATCCGATATGAAGGAACCAGAATTGATTGTAGTATGTTAGAGAGTGCATATGGAGTTTCTATTTTAGAAAAAGATGAATTTTCAGAACTTTTATCTACATTAGATAAATTTGTGAACCATGAATCTTGGGAAAGTATCGGACGGGACGATGGGCTGGAGTTTAAAAAATACAGTCCTCCGTCTGCAAAACACAATTGGTTTAGCGGTATCAGGTATAAAAATAAAACTATTATGAAATTCCGGTTCAGCAAAGTATTAAGGGGCTTTGGATACCGGACAGGGGACCGGTTTAAACTGCTTCGGTTAGAAAGAGATCATAAAATCAGCGATCACGGATAACCTATTGACTTTTCAACGGTTTGTGCTAGAATACTTCTTAGTGTGAGTGTAAAGAAAAGGAAGGTTTTCTTATGAGAAGACAAGTTTTATCATTGCTCGTGGAGAACACGGCGGGCGTTACGAGCCATATCTCCGGTTTGTTCAGCAGAAGAGGCTACAATATCGACAGTTTTTCTTCCGGTGTGACCGCGGATCCGAGGTATACGAGAATTACCATTGTTGCAAGCGGGGACGAGCAGATTTTAGAGCAGATCGAAAAACAGCTGTCCAAATTGGAGGATGTGCTGGATATCAAGAAGCTGGAACAGGGTTCTTCTGTGACACGGGAGTTGATTTTAGTAAAACTTCGTGCCAAGGACACAGACCGCCAGGCGATTTTAAACGTCACGGAAATTTTCCATGGCAAGGTGGTGGATGTTACGCATGACTCCATGGTCATTGAACTGACCGGGCATCAGGACAAGCTGGACGCTTTTTTGGATCTGCTGCAGGGATATGAGATACTGGAGTTGGCCAGGACAGGGATAACGGGCCTTACAAGAGGCTGTGCAGACGTTAAATTTTTATAACTTATCATTGAGGAGGACAAGTATATGTCAGCAAAAATATTTTATCAGGAAGATTGTAATTTAGCATTATTGGAAGGAAAAACGATTGCCATTATCGGTTACGGCAGCCAGGGGCATGCCCATGCGCTGAATTTAAAGGAATCCGGATGCCATGTTATTATTGGATTGTATGAAGGCAGCAAATCCTGGGATAAAGCGGTGAAACAGGGATTTGAAGTGTTTACGGCGGCGGAAGCGGCAAAGCAGGCGGATATCATTATGATTTTAATCAATGATGAGAAACAGGCGGATCTTTATAAGAATGATATTGAGCCGAACTTAAGCGAAGGCAATATGCTGATGTTCGCGCACGGCTTTAATATCCATTTCGGCTGCATCGTGCCTCCGGCAAACGTAGACGTTACCATGATTGCGCCAAAGGGGCCGGGACATACGGTTCGTTCTGAGTATCAGGAAGGCAAAGGCGTTCCCTGCTTAATCGCAGTGGAGCAGGATGCGACCGGAAAAGCGCAGGATCTGGCGCTTGCTTATGCGCTTGGAATCGGCGGGGCAAGGGCAGGCGTCCTGGAAACAACCTTCCGTACGGAGACGGAAACGGATTTGTTCGGCGAGCAGGCAGTGCTTTGCGGCGGCGTATGCGCATTGATGCAGGCCGGGTTTGAAACGCTGGTGGAGGCCGGGTATGACGCCAGGAACGCATACTTTGAGTGTATCCATGAAATGAAGCTGATTGTCGATTTGATTTATCAGTCCGGCTTTGCGGGTATGCGTTATTCTATTTCCAATACGGCGGAATACGGCGATTATATTACCGGGCCGAAGGTTATTACGGACGAGACCAAGAAAGCCATGAAGAAGATTCTGGCGGATATCCAGGACGGGTCTTTTGCCAAGGAGTTTCTTTTGGATATGTCCCCGGCAGGGCGCCAGGTTCATTTTAAAGCAATGCGTAAGCTGGCGGCGGAACATCCGGCGGAAGAAATCGGGAAAGAGATCCGCAAGCTTTACAGCTGGAATAATGAAGAGGATAAGCTGATTAATAACTAAGAATTTTGCGGAAGTATACAATTCTGCCGCATCTGTCAGATTTGACGACAGATGCGGCAGAATTTATTTTTTCAAATATAATACAGTTCCGGATGCGTTATCAGATTTATAAGGAACCAAAAAGCGGGGAAATAAGAGAAAGATTGACATGAATTTATCCGGTGGTTATAATTGATACGGATGAAAGTTATGCCGTGTTACAATTGTTTGGCTGCGATTGAAATGAGACAGATTGGTTATGATATAAAATAAAAATAAGGAGGATTTTACATGAGGTTAAAGGACAAGGTTGCGATTATCACCGGAGGCAGCCGTGGTATTGGGTTTGCTACCGCGGAACGGTTTTTGGAGGAAGGGGCTGTGGTAGTCCTTACTGCGAGCGCCCAGGCGAATGCGGATCGGGCGGTAAGTAAATTGCGGGAGAAATATCCGGATGCCAGGATGGACGGCATCAGCCCGGAGTTGGCAAATTTCGAATCGGTGCACGCCGCGTTTGGGGAAATTGCGGCCAAATACGGGCGAATCGATATTCTGGTCAATAACGCGGGTATTTCGGAAAGCACGCCTTTTGCCGGGTATACGGAAGAAACGTTTGACAAGGTAATGGATTTGAATTTGAAAGGGGTGTTCCATGCCTCCCATGCTGCCTGTGAGCATATGGAAAAATGCGGCGGCGGCGTTATTCTGACGTCGTCTTCTGTGGTCAGTATCTGCGGGCAGCCAAGCGGGTTTGCGTATCCGTCTTCTAAGTTTGCGGTAAACGGCATGACGCTATCTCTGGCCCGTGAGTTAGGGCCGAAGGGGATCCGTGTGAACGCGGTTGCGCCGGGGATTACGGAAACGGATATGATGAAAGCCGTTCCGAAGGAAATCATCGATCCGATGATAAAACAGATTCCGCTGCGCCGTTTGGGAAAACCGGAGGATATTGCCAATGCGTTTGTATTTTTGGCTTCGGAAGAAGCTTCTTATATAACGGGCGTGGTGTTAAGCGTGGACGGGATGGCAAGGGTATAAAACGGGTATTGCCCAACCGGGCAGATATGATACAATTAGGATATTAAAAATTACAGACAGGGGGAATTAATATGAATATGACAATCCAAAACGAGTTTGCATCCGTAACTTTTAAAACACAGGGGGCGGAGCTTTTATCCTGGAAAATGGCAGACGGGAAGGAGTATCTTTGGCAGAGGGATCCCGCGTACTGGGCAAAGACCTCTCCGGTGCTGTTTCCGTATGTAGGGCCGGTGCCGGACACCGTTAACATTCATGGCACGGAATATAAACTGCCGCGGCATGGATTTGTAAAAGATGCGGAATTTGCGGTTGAAAAACAGGAGGATGCCTGCGTAACGTTAAAAACCGTTTCGGACGGCGCGACAATGTCTGTTTATCCGTATGCGTTTGAGTTTACTGTGACGTTCCGGTTAGACGGTTCTGCATTAGAGGCTGTATATGGAGTGGTAAACAAAGGTACGGACGAAATGCCGTTTCTGATTGGGGGGCATCCGGCGTTCTTTTGCCCGATGGAAGAGGGCGCGCAGTTTACCGATTATATGCTGCGCTTTGAGGATGAAGACATACCGGATCTGCATTTGAATTATCCGATGTTTGATAACGACGCTATTTTGTACGAAAACTTAAAGAACCGTACGGTACGGGTGATTCATCAGGAATCAAAGAAAGGAATCCGTTTTGATTTTCCGGATTATCAGTCGGTTGCATTCTGGACGCCAATTCAGAAAAACGCGCCGTTTATCTGCATTGAGCCATGGAATGCCGGGACGCTTGCACAGGTGCCAAATACCAATCTGCTGGAGAAAAAATATGTGCAGTTTTTGGGAGCGGGAGAAGCAAGGGATTACAAGTTTTCGGTCAGGCCGTGTGAGTAATGGCGCAGGCTGCCGTATCGGGAGGTTCGGAAATGTCGATTGAAAATGTAAAAGCATATTTTAAGGGTTATGGGATAGACGAGAGGATTTTGGAGTTTGACGTATCGAGCGCTACGGTGGAGTTAGCGGCGGAGGCGCTGCACTGTGAGCCTAAGAGGATTGCAAAGACGCTTTCTTTTCTGGTGGACGGCCATGCCGTACTGGTGGTGGCCGCCGGGGATGCAAAAATAGACAATCCGAAGTATAAGGCGCAGTTTGGGACAAAGGCAAAGATGCTTTCCCCGCAGCAGGTGGAAGAACTGGTCGGCCATGCGGTAGGCGGCGTCTGCCCGTTTGCGGTGCATGAGGACGCAGACGTGTATCTGGATGTGTCTTTGAAACGGTTTGAAACGGTATTTCCTGCCTGTGGAAGTTCTAACAGCGCGATTGAATTTACCATCCCTGAGATGGAGCGGTATTCGGGATATCTTGGATGGGTGGACGTCTGTAAAGGATATTAAAGAGGAATGTATCATTTTATTACAAAAAACAAATAATTGAATACAAAACCGCTTAAGTTTCAGTTGTGAAAAAGTCGATATTAGAAATAGGGATTTCCTGTTTTTTGTATCGGCTTTTTTGGAGGATATATGTTAAAGATAGCAGTTTGCGACGACGAAGAATGGATACGTGAGCATCTCAAAACGGTTATATACCGGGAACTTCATATTACGGCGGATTTGTATGCGACCGGCGCGGCGCTCCTTGCGGCAGAGGATGTATATGACATTTATATATTGGATATCTGTTTTAAAGAGGATGCGCCCGGCAGCCGGCCGGACGGTATGGAGACGGCTAAAAAGTTGCGCGCCCGTACGGACGCGGTCCTGATTTTTATTACGGCGCTAAAAGATTATGTATATGAAGCTTACGACGTGGAAGCATTCCAGTATCTGTTAAAGCCGGTTGATGAGAAAAAACTGGCGGAGACGCTGCAAAAAGCCGCTGTAAAAGCCGGGAAAAAACAGGCGTCTGCGCCGCTTTTGATTCGGGCAAACGGCAGGAATTTTAACATTCCGGTAGAAGATATTTTTTACGGGGAAAACGACGGCAGAAAAATTATCCTGCATACGAAAAGCGGTTCGTATACGTATTATGAAAAAATGGAATTGCTGGAACAAAAACTCGGGGATGGGTTTTTCCGATCGCATCGCGGTTTTTTGGTAAGCTTAAAGGAAGTGGCGGGGTATGACCGTATCAGCATTACGCTAAAGTGCGGCGATACCGTTTTTCTGGCAAAACAAAAATACGGTGATTTTGTGGAAGCATATATGGATTATCTGACGAAAGAAACGAATTATGGAGTTTGGGACAGGGAAGAGAAATGAAGGAAGCCTTATATTTTGCGGAAGATTTGATATGCTTTTCTGTGTATGGCGCGCTTTTGGCATATTTTTTAGAAGGGATGCTAAACAAGCGTTTTGCTGCATGGGAACGCGCGGGAAGAAACGTGTGCAAGACGGAATTTTTTATGGCGCTGCAGTTTTGCGTTGTCCGTATGGCTTTTTCGTGGCTTCCTTATATGAAGCGGCTGATGTATGGGCAGGATATGATTGTGGTA
>CAJTLD010000093.1:8048-10545 GCA_910577065.1 uncultured Lachnospiraceae bacterium
TGATTCCTGTAGCCGTAAGCTTGGCGGTTTCGCTTACGGCCGGGATGGCGTTGTACCGCGGCGGACGCATGCAGCTGCTTTCTTTGACGACTGCATTTTATGCGCTGATGGAACTGGCGCGTTTCTTTTTATATCCGGCGGCGGTTGGGAGTATGAATTTTCTGGCCGGGCATATAACGGAACAGTTTATAGAGAATGCAGAGTTGGATTTGGAACGGTTTGGAACGTATATGGGTTTTTTGGAAATTGCCTGGAATATGGTGATATCAGCGGGAAATGTGGCGATCCTTACATTTAGCGTGCGGCGGTACAAAAAAGAACTGAAAAGAAACGCGGGCGGTTTAAAATCCCAGGAAGCGGCGATACTTTTTGTTCCCGGCTTGATGGGACTGTTATTTACCGTAATGATGCGGTGTATTTTGTTTTATTATGATAAAGGCGGCCGCAGCGAAGATATGGTATTTAGTCTTGTAAACAGTTATCCGGAACTGAACGCGATGATTCCGTGTATCTCTTTTCTGTGTATCGTATCTGTTTGGCTGAGCGCTAGAATGCTGGCGCACATTTCCCTGGAGCACGAAAAAAGGCGGCAGGCGGAGCTTTACCGCAGCCAGGCGGAGGAACTTGGCGCGCATGTGCGGGATATGGAGAGCGTTTATATTCAGATCCGCGGCATGAAGCATGATATGAAAAATTATATTGCGGATGTGCAGGGGCTTTTGGCGCAGATGGCGGCGGGAGATGAAAAGGCCGGGGAAGAAGTGCAAAGGTATGCGGATTCCATGCAGGAGTCGCTGGAGCGCCTGGATATGCAGTGCGCGACGGCAAATCCGGTTACAGACGTTATTTTAGGGCGTTATTTGCGCATGGCAAGGCAAAAAAAGATTGCGTTTTCCAGCCGTTTTTTGTATCCGAAGCATCTTGGGATCGACGTATTTGATATCAGCGTTATTTTAAATAACGGTCTTGATAATGCGATGGAAGCCTGTGAAGAGGAGGAGTCGCCTTCCGTTGCGCTGAACGCCGTACAGAAAGGAAACATGTTTCTGATTAGTATCGAAAATACCTTTCACGGCGTCTTACGTTTTTGGGACGGGCTTCCGGTCTCTTCTAAATCCGGCGAGGGACATGGACTGGGGCTGAAAAATATCCGCGGCTGCGCGGAAAAATATTACGGCAGGGTAGATATCAAAGCGCAGGAAGGCCGTTTTTGCCTGACAGTTATGCTGCAGGGGCGATGTCCGCAGGGCAGCCGGCAGGGGCAAATACGGCGGGAAGGAGCATAGTTTGATAAAAAAGATATTAATAGCGGCAGCGGCAGGGCTGGCAATCCTGATTGCCGCCGTTGTGGGTTATGTGGTTTACATGCAGGTACATTATTATAGGATAGCGGATTTTACGCGGCTGGAAACCCAAAATGCTAAGACGGGCCAGGTGAAAACGGGAGAAACTTACCGGATTATGACATATAATATCGGTTTTGGGGCGTATGCAAAAGATTATTCCTTTTTTATGGATACCGGGGAAATGAAAGACGGGACGAAGACAGTGGGAACGTGCGCAAGGGCGCGTTCCAAAGAAGAAGCGCTGGTAAATACCGAGGCAAGCCTTGCTATTTTAGAAGAGCAGGAGGCTGATTTTTTATTTGTGCAGGAAGTAGACGTTAGAGCCACAAGAAGCTATCAGATTAACCAGAGAAAATTGTTAGAAGAGGGGATGGACGGATACGCGTCGGTGTTTGCAAATAATTTTCACAGCCCGTATTTGCTTTATCCGTTTACCGAACCTCACGGCGCGGTACAGGCGGGAATGCTTTTGTTCAGCAGATTTTCGATTTCGGAAAATATACGGCGTCAGTTTCCGGTAAGCGATGCGTTTATTACAAAATTTACAGATTTGGACAGGTGCTTTCTGGTAAGCCGGATTCCTGTGGAAGAAGGCGGGGAGCTTGTATTGATCGAACTTCATCTGAGCGCGTACGATAAGGGCGGCAAAATCCGTGCCAAACAGCTTGCAATGCTAAACGAAGTGTTAAAGGAAGAGCGGGAGAAAGGTAATTATGTAATTGCAGGCGGGGACTTTAATCATGATATTGCGGATTCTTCGGACAGCTTTCCTTCGGAGCAGAAAAAGCCGGAGTGGGTTTATGGATTAAAGGACGGGGATCTGGCGGAGGGGTACCGGTTTGTGAAAGCAAAAAATGCCGCGCAGATTCCTACCTGCCGCGGCGCGGATATGCCGTTTGAAGAAGGTGTGACGTATACGGTGGTCGTGGATGGTTTTATTGTCTCGGAGCAGGTTGAGGCGTCAGCGGAAAATGTGGACAAAGGGTTTCTTTATTCTGATCATAATCCGGTTGTGATGGATTTTTCCCTGAAGCCATATATGGCAGACTAAATAAAATAAAAAACGGTGCGTGATACGGAACAATATCCGGTACCATGCACCGTTTGGTATTATTTGCAGCCGCAGTTTTTGTCAATAACCGGGTTGCAGG
>CAJTLD010000094.1 GCA_910577065.1 uncultured Lachnospiraceae bacterium
CGTTTCCGGCGGTTGCGTCCGCATTCGGGCACGTAAACGGGATACTTTAGAGCCGTTTTATCCTGTTACACAGCGAACGCCGCATCCCCTGTCCTCTGGCTGACGGAACTTTGCCGATATTGTTCGCTGTAGTGTTAAAGCGTGTTTGGGAGATGTTTTTTTGAAAGTGGTATGTTTTTGATTGGTTGTTATTGTGTGTTCTGATTAAGGAGGTTTTGATGGGGATTTTTTGGAAGGAGTTATATAAAGTTTATGCCAGGCGGGGGTTTATGCTGGGCGGGTTGTTTTTGTTTGCTTTGAATATGGCTTTGATTGGTACGGATACGGGGAACTCGATGGTTCGGCCGGAGGTTTATAGGGAGGCTTATGCTCATATCGGGACGCTGCGGGGGGACGGGCAGGCAGATTTTATTAAAAGCGGTTATGAAGCTGCATGTGGGGACGGCGCTGTGGTGGAGGATACGTATTTTTTGTTTCAGGAACTGTATGAGCAGCTGCAGCAAATTGAGAATTATCCTGATTATTTGAAGGAGATTCAAGAGCGGGCGGATCATGCAGGCGGCATTTCTATTTTTCAACGCAGGGATCCGTTTTCTGTCCGCAATGCAAGGGCGACAGCAAAGGCATTTTTGCCTTTGGAGGGAAATGTCCTGCAATTTACCAATACGAAAATGTTTGTGGAAGCCGTTGATTTTTTGGCTACGGATTTTTTTCTGGCCGTATTGATTTTTTATGTGGTGGTAATACTGGTGGTGAAAGAGAAAGAAAAAGGGCTTTTTGCGCTGGTGAAGCCGCTTGCATATGGCAGGTTCCATTTTTTGTGTGCAAAAATGGGCGTGCTGTTTGTATCGGTTTGTTTTTTTTCACTGCTGTTCTGGGGAGGAAATTTTTTGGCCGCAGCGTGCAAGTACGGCGCAGTGGATTTGGGAGCCTGCCTGCAGTCTGTGGGCGGATATGCAGGAAGCGCGTTAAATGTTACGGTTGGGCAGTATTGGATGTTGTTTCTGGCTTCTAAGATGTTTATTTATTTTGGGATCGGGCTTTTGTTTTTCTGCTTTGCGTTGGGAGCTCAAAGCATGGCGCAGCTTTATGTCCGCTCTGTTTTGGTGTTTGCGGTTTCGTTTGGCCTGTACTGGGGGATTGACGGCAATTCGCCGCTTCAGATTTTAAAGTATCTGAATCTTGTGAATCTGGTGCGGGTGACGCCGGTTTACCAGTATTATTTTAACCTGAATGTGTGTTCTGTTCCGGTTTATATTGTGTGGGGCTTTGTTCTTTTTTGTGCGCTGCTTTGTGCGGGAGCCTTTTTTTTCAGCCTGTATATTTTTAAGAGCCGGGATTCGGCGATTACGTTAAAGAGCCGTTTTGTGTCTAAAAGGAGTAGAAGGAAGCGGTGCGGCAGGGGGATTTGGTATTTTGAGGCGTATAAGCTGTTGGGGGTACAAAAGGCGTTTTGGATTTTTCTTTTGTTTGTCTGCTTACAGGGGGTCTGGCTGATGCAGAGGGAGCCTTACATCGGAATGTCGGAACGGGATTATAAGAATTATATGCAGACGCTTGGAGGCGAGGTGACGGATCGGACGCGCATACAGATTGAGCGGGAGGAGGAGCGTTTTGCTTCGTTTGACCGTATGCGTTTGGAAGCGGAGCAGCAGCTTGCAGCAGGCAGTATTTCACAGCAGGAGTATGATGCGGTGCAAAAACTGGTGGAAGAGAATACGAAGGGGCAGGATGCTTTTTTGCGCGTGCAGGAACGGTTTGCGTATGTGAATGAGCAGGGGCGCAAAACGGGGGAACGCCCCTGGATGGTCTATGAAACCGGATATGAGAAGCTGACCGGAAACTGGTATGTGGGTTATGGGGATGATATGAAAAACGCGGGGATGCTTCTTATCGCTATGATTGCCGCTTTTTCGGCATTTTTTGCGTCGGAGTATTCTACGGGGATGATTCGTCTGATTTCCTGCTGCAGATTGGGGCAAAAGGATACGGTGAAAGCAAAGCTGCGGGTTGCCGCGCCGCTTTATACCGCTTTTTTTGCGGTCGGGTATGCGCCGGATTTCATTGCGGTGTGCATGCAGTACGGCCTGCCTTTTGCGAATGCGAAGCTGTCGGCTATCCCCGCGCTTTTGGGGTTTCCGGTGGATATCAGGCTTTGGCAGTATCTGGTTTTGCTTTATATCGGCCGTTATTTTGTGTTTTTTTGTATTTTGCTTTTTATTTTTTGGTATTCGGCGGTTGTGAAAGATATTGGGACGGCGTTTCTGGTTTTGAGTGTTGTGCTGGCGCTTCCGGCGTTTCTGCATTTGATTGGGCTCTGCTGGATGGATTATGTTTCTTTGAATGCGTTTGTTTCGGGGAATATGCTTTGGAATCATTTGAAAGGGGGCGGGTGCGCGCTGCTTTTTGGGTGTTCGGCTGTTTGCGCCGGTTTTTTGTATACGCGGCTGCTCCGGGTCTACGGCGTGGAACCGTGACGGGGAATGGGGCGGTTCTGGCAGTTGGGATTACAGTGTATGTCTGCGGTTGAAAAATCCGGCGGATATTGTTATAATCCAATTAAACCAAGGAGGAGCAATGGAAGAGAAGAAGATACAATGGCATCCCGGATTTGTAGCTGCCATGGGTTTGGAGTTTAAGGACAATAAACAGGATCTGATATTTGAAAAAGAGCATAATCTCAATACAAAACCGTTGGAAGTGGATCTTTTGGTTATAAAAAAGGATGCCTCTGTCCGTCTTGCAAATGAAATCGGTGCGTTCTTCCGCGGGCATAATATTATGGAATACAAATCCCCGAACGATCGTCTGGACATTGATGTGTTTTATAAAACCATTGCATATGCAGGCTTGTATAAATCCTATGGAAGGACGCTTGATGAGCGTAAGGCGGATGACATTACGGTTTCCATTCTACGGGAGGCGTACCCGAGGGAACTGTTTCAATATTTTCGGAATCATGGGTTTTCCGTTGATTGTCCGTTTCCGGGCATCTATTATATAGAAGGGGATACGCTGTTTCCGGTGCAGGTGGTTGTGACGAAAAAACTGGATCAAAAGGCCCATGCCTGGCTGAAGGCATTATCAGCGGGACTGAAAAAAGAAGATATGGAATACCTGCTGGGAAATGTCCGGCGCCTGACGGAAACATCGGAACTGGAAATGGCGGATTGCGTATTGGAAGTCAGTTTAAAGGCAAACAAACAGATGGTACAGGAACTGATAGGAGATGGTAATATGTATGAAGCTTTAATGGAACTAATGGAGCCCCAGCTGACAGTAAGGGACCAGACCAAGCTGGAAGAAGGATTGCGGCAGGGCCGTCGGGAAGGCCGTCGGGAAGGCCGTCAGGAAGGATTGCGAAAAGGAATCCGGGGTACAGTGGATGCGCTTCGCAAGTTTGGGGTGAAAGATGAAGAAATTAAAATGACGATTATAGAAAATTACGGGATTTCTGAGGAGGATGCAAAGGATTATTTATAGAATAACGCTGTATCTTTATTGTCAGAATGCGGCCAGTGTTCAAAAAAACGCTCTTGTTTTTCTGTTGTATTGCAAAGTCAGGAGGAAACCTTTTGTATAAAAAACGAAATTTTTTGATTTGTATTTTTATAACCGCAGCAACTGTCCTGTCTGCTTGTAGTAAAACGGCGCTGGATCGGATTAATACCCCTAATACGAAATCTGCCCGGGAAGCGATTGAGGAATCAGAATATACTGCGGAACCGATATCGGTTCCCCGGCAGTCACCGGAATCTGGAACCGAACTGTTTACAGGGACGGGAGAGACGGATCATGCATCGGCGTTTGCAGAGACGAGGAATCCGGATGGCGTCGAATCATCTGCAGAGACAGGGAGAGCAGTATCCGGGGAGACAGACAGGACGGATACCGCAGCAAATGAAACATTTATTATTCCGGAGGGAAACACGCCGGGTACACGGATCCGCACGCCGCAGGGATATACGCGTGTTCCTGCCGAACAGGGCAGCCTGGCGGAATTTATTAGGAACTACCCGCTGAAAGAGGATAAGAGCCCGGTTCTTTTGTATGACGGGACAAAAAAGCGCAACCAAACGGCCCACGCCGCTGTTTTTTCTCTTCCGATTGAAGCGGAGGATTTGCAGCAGTGCGCGGATTCGGTAATACGGCTGTATGCCGAGTATTTTCGGGAAACGGGGCAGGATGAAAAGATTGCGTTTCATTTTGTAAACGGGTTTCTGGCGGAGTATGTGAAATGGCGCGAAGGATATCGGATAAAAGTAAACGGAAATGACGTGGTATGGGAAAAAACGGCATCCTATGACGATTCTTATGAATCGTTCGCCGCGTATCTGCGTATGGTGTTTGCGTATGCAGGGACACTTTCCATGGAAGGGGAGGCAGAGGAAACTACATTGGGGGAACTTGAGGCGGGGGATGTATTTTTGCAGGGAGGCAGTCCCGGACATGTCGTCCTTGTGCTGGATGTCTGTGAAAATGCAGACGGCAGGAAGGCGTTTCTGCTGGGACAGGGGTATATGCCCGCACAGGAGTTCCATGTGTTAAAAAATCCGAAAAGAGAGGAAGATCCGTGGTATTATGAGGAAGAGGTAACATATCCGTTTCAGACGCCGGAATATACCTTTATACAGGGAAGTTTAAAACGGCTTGCGCTGTAAGGTGGTATTAGTACTACAGCGAACTTTCCACTTCCATGAGCTCCTGACTGACGGGCCCTTTGCCGTTCGCTCCCTATAGTTTGCTGCAGTATTAGGGAAAACCGCAGGGATATCAGGGAAGAAAGCGCGGGAAGTGAAAGAAGGCGTAAGAAAGAAACTGTGAATCCGATACGGATTGGATAAAAGGAGATGCGAAATGATAAAGAATATTGTATTCGATATGGGAAATGTACTGCTTCGTTACAATCCGCAGGTGCCGCTGGATTTATTCTGCGCATCCGAGGAGGAAAAAGAAACGATCCGCCGGGAACTTTTTGAAGGGCCGGAATGGGTACAGGGAGATTTGGGAAATATCACCAGAGCAGAGAAATATGAAGCCATCCGGGCACGGATTCCGGAGACGATGCACCCGGCTCTTAAGCGCTGCGTGTATGAATGGCATGTCTGCATGAAACCTGTGCCGGGGGCAAAAGCGTTTTGCGACTACCTGAAAACAAAAGGGTATCCGCTTTACGTGCTGTCCAATGCCAGCGACGAGTTTTACGGGTATTTTCCGCGGTTTGCGCCGCTTTCGTATTTTGACGGGATTGTGGTTTCGTCGGATGTCCATATGATAAAGCCGGACAGGCAGATTTATGCGTATTTGCTGGAGCGGTACGGGCTTTTGCCGCAGGAATGCCTGTTTTTGGATGATCTGGAACAAAACGTAGAAGCAGCCAGGCAGGCTAAAATGGCGGGAGAAGTGTTTGCCGGGAATTTTGAGAAAATAAAAGAACAGTATTTTTTGTAATACGCATAACCTTGCGGACGGTTTATCCGTCGGCGCGTATGCTGTCGGCAGCCTTTGTTTTGTAGGGCGACGGCAGATATTTAATAAATGGCTGTTGAAAAGAGAGATAATCTACTTTATAATGAAAAAGAACGTTAAAATGAGTCGGCAGGAAAGGAATCAACCGAAAAAAGTAAAATCAGGGGGAAAGAGAGTATGAAAAAAATCAAACACAGTATAGCAATGCTTATTCTGTTCTGTATGGCGGCCGGATCGCTGCTTCCACAGGGGAGTTTTGCGGCAAAAGCAGCGGAACCGCTGACGGACGGCCTTGTGGGATACTGGAAATTCGACGGAGAAACCCAGCAGGATCAAATGAAAAACAGCGCTTTGGAATCCGATTTGCAGGTATCAAAAACCGGAGAAGGCGCAGAAATTTTGCAGACAGGCGGCATAGAGGGAGGAACGGCATATTTTGGCAAGCGGGATAATTCCTATCTTAAGCTGGATTGCATAGCGGCCGGAATGGGGCTGAATGCCAAAAACCAGGATTTTTCCATTGCGGCGTGGGTGAAATTTGACGAAGGAACATTTAGTTCGGGCAGCGATAAAGTAAATCTGTTTCAGCAATCGTCCGATTCTTCTAATACCAATGCTTCCGGAAGAACCATTCTTTATTATACCTCTGACCGGAAACTCGGGACATATCTGACGGGCAGCGACGTCGTATGCGACAAACAGATTGCAGTCGGGGGATGGAGCCATATTGCATTTACATGCAGCCATTCCACAAAAAAAGTGCAGTTTTATGTAAATGGCAAACTGGAAAAGGAAAGCGCACTGACAGGAGAGTTTGTCGACGCGGCCGTGGATATTATGGTAGGGACGCACAAGAACCCTACGGCGTCTTCCGCAATGAAGGGCAGTATGGACGAACTGCGCTACTACAATAAAGTAATAAGCGCGGACACGGTGCGGGATATATTTTCTGAATTTGGCCAGGGAACAGAAATCGAAACGTTAAAAGAAGCTTTAAGGCAGCAAATTGCAGCAGCCAGGTTACTGGAAGGCGGCTCACAGACGGCGAAGGAAGCGCTTCTTGACAGTATCCGGGATGCCGAAAAATTACTGGAACGAAGCGACGCCACGGCAGAGCAGCTCGAAGACATGGCGGGACGGCTGGCGTCAGCAGTCGAAGCTTACAAAAAAACCGTTGTCATTTCCATTGAGGTGCATACGGATAAAAAACTGCGGGACATTCCGGACGCTATGTTCGGTATTAATCACAGGTATCACAATGACGGATACAGTTCCTGGAATGCGGCGGAAGGCAAAATAGAAGACGAATTTAACCAGTATGTAAAAGAGGCCTCTTTTGGCTCCATACGTTATCCGGGCGGAACGGTTTCCAATCTGTATGACTGGAAACGCGCAATCGGGCCTGTGGAAGACCGAAAAAAGACGATTCACGGAAACCTGCTTAGTCCGATAGAGCCCAATTTCGGTGTGGACGAAGCGATGGGATGGATTTATGACGACCTGGGCGCAGAAGCCGTATGGGTTTATGCGATGGGACAGGGAAGCGCGATGGATGCGGCGGATCTGTTTGAATATTTGAACGCTCCGGCAGATGCGGACGCGACGAACCCAAACGGCGGCACGGACTGGGCAGAGGTGCGCGCGGCGAACGGGCATCCCGAGCCTTACGGCGTCACCCGGTTTGAAATCGGAAACGAAATGGGGCTGTGGGGACAAAATTACTGGATGAACGGCTGCGGCAGCACAGATTACAATTCCATGGCAAGAGCCTACGTCAACGGCGGGGAAATGACATTTACCAAACAAAACGCCGTAAAGGAAGAAGACTGGAGAGACGCGGCTGCCAACAGCGACGGAAGCCCAAATCAGATCCGTTATGCCAGATTCGGCGCGGTTGTACCGGACAGCGCGTCCGTATATGTAAACAATGAAGAATGGCAGATTGTCCCCTCCTTACAGGAGCGGGGATCCGAACGGGTCTGCGAATTGGATAACAAAACCGGAAAGATTACGTTTGGGGACGGGGTGCACGGAAATATTCCCCCGGCCGGGCAGACAATTAAAGTAAGCTATCGGTCGGTACAGGACGGCTTTACGGCATATTACGACGCATTAAAGGCAATTGCGGAAGAACTTGGCATGGAAGTGGAGGTCTATTCCTGTATGGAACGGCCCGGGGCAATTTCCGCATTAAAGGATGCCGGGAATAAATATGACGGTGCAGTCATCCATCCGTACAGTGAGACGAGCGGAAGCGGCGGCGGGTACATTCAAATCAGCGAAACGGATCCGCTGTTTTATGAAAAGCTTCTGGGGCGTTCCTTGGAACATAATATCAGCCGTGTAAACGAACTGATTGCTTCTATGGGAGAGGGAAAAGTCCCGGTTGTTTCCGAATTTGGAATTTACAGGCATAATTCGGCGTTTATTCGTTCGATTGGGCATGCGATTTATATTGCAAATGAGATGATCGACTACATCGGGCTTGGGACGCCTTATCTGAATAAGCACTGTCTGGTGGATTACCCGTATACGTCGGATGATCTCGGCACGGGTTCCCAGTGCGTGATTCAGGCTGTTTACGATGAAGACCAGACGTTAAGGTTTGTATCCACGCCTTCGGCAAAAGCATTTTCTATCTTTAACCACATGACCGGAACCGAACAGGTGGAGCAGACGCTGAACGGAAACGATACATATTATACGTTTGAATTAAACGGAGGAAGTTATGACGTTCCTGCCATCAAGGTTCTTTCCACAAAAGACGACGAAGGAAATGTATTTGTTACGGCAGTGAACAACCGCAAAAACGATACGGCTCCGATCGAGATAAAAATTGACGGCAGGGATTTGACTGGCGAAGAAATTGAGGTCTGGCAGCTTACTTCAGAAGGCGTGGAGGATGAAAATACAATTGCAAACCCGTCGTTCGTAGACGTGACAAAAGACCATATGGCCGCCGACGGGCAGGCTCTTTGCGCCACGCTTGCGCCGCATTCCATTACAGGCTTTAAAATTCCTGCGGAAAAAATGAAGATTACCGTAACGGCAGAAGAGGGAGGGACGGCAGACAAAAGCTTTGAAGCAGTCAAAGGCAGCAGGGCGTCTGTGCGGGCATATCCCGGCGAAGGCTATGAATTTGCCGGATGGTACTGCGGCCAGAAGAAGGTGTCGGATCAGGCCGTATATGCATTTGTAGTAACGGAACATACTACGCTTACAGCCAGATTCAGGAAAAAAGAACAGACGCCGAATCCGGACAATCCGGTTCCTCCAGCGCCGGAAGTTCCGGGGAACGGCGGGAACGTCCAGGCCGGCGTGGGTGATGTAATAACAGATAGCGCTTCCAGCGGAAAATACCGGGTTACCTCGCTTCATGCAGGAAAAGGCACGGTTGCATTTCTGGGAATGTCAAAGGCAGGCGCAGCAAGCTTTGCGGTTCCCGATACGGTTTCCGTAAACGGGACAAATTGCAAAGTGACGGTTATTGAAGCCGGCGCGTTTAAAAATAACAAGAAGCTTAAAACGGTTACGCTCGGCAAATATGTCGCGGAAATTCGGCAGAAGGCATTTTATAAAACAACGGCGCTGACAAAGATTACGATTCCGGCAAGTGTGAAACAGATTGGAAAACAGGCGTTTTTCGGCGATAAGAAATTAAAAAATATCGTTGTGAAAACGAAAAAGCTGACATTGAAAAAAGTAGGAAAAAATGCTTTTAAAGGGATTCACGCAAATGTAAAAATCAAAGTGCCGGCGAAAAAGAAGAATGCATATGTGAAATTGCTTCGGGCAAGAGGAGTCGGGGCAAAAGCCGCCTTTAAGCAGCTTTAATGGGATATGTGATTGTGTGCGGTGAGTAACAGGTTGTTTGGATAGGAACAGGATGTCAGACAGAGGGCAGGGCAGCAGCTGAGGCGGGTATGGGAAATCCCATTACAATGTCTCAGCCGTAACCCCTGTCCTCTGGTTGGTTAGGCGTCGGCGCATCCGCAGAGTTTATCCACAGCATTTGAAGCAGAAGGCTGAAAGTAAATATCCGTTCCGTTATTACACTCGTACATAAAATCATGCAGCGGCTTACTCGTATAGTTTGAAAAATCGCCGTATATGGCAAACCTTACGCCATAGTTTATAAATTTCTGCAATATTTCTCCTGCCAGGCAAGAACTTAGAATAAAGAAATCATCTGCAATTGCTTCTTTGTTCAGCGCAATGTTTGTGCAGCCCGTTTCGTATTTTACGGTCATAATCAGGTCTAATGCAGACTGTGTGTCTGTAATCAGCAATTCGTCGCTTTTTACAACGACAGCTTTTGTATTATTTTTCTGTATCACTTCTGTTTTCATAATCTACCTCCATCAATTTTTATCCTGCTCCTGCTACTCATACAAGCTGTCAATCAAATGGTCAACCATATAATCAAAGGTTTCCAGGTGATTGTGCGGAAGAATATCTTTATTTTTGATGTTCATAATTAAAGAGTAAATTACGGACATCGCCATATCCGCATCCACTTTGAATTTTAAGTGTGGCTGGCTAAAAAAAAGCCGCTGGCTCATATAATTGGATGTTTCTATTTTATTTGCCTGTTCTTCTGATAGCTTGTTCTTTAAAATTGTAAAATCCGTACTGTACGAGTCATACAAAAAATTATTTTTATCATATTCCCGATAAATGAATTTGAGGGCTTCTGCGACGCCGTACTTATCTTTGCGGTTTTCCATTACCGCAGATGCCGCACTGCGGATTTGCTCCTGTACGGAGCACAGAACCTCGCAGAAGAGAGCCTCTTTCGATTCAAAGAACAGATAAAACGCTCCCTTAGAGATACCGGCCTGCCTGCAAAGGTCATCCACGCTTGTTTTCTTATAGCCGAACTGTGTCCAGCTTTGCTTGCAGGCGTTCTGCAGGCTTCTTTTGATATTCTCTTTTTCCTGTTCCGTAAAGCTTCTTGCCATAAGGGTTCTCCTTCTGTGACTTAAAATAATGACTTGGTCATATGTATGGTACTCTCTTTTAGCGTAGAAGTCAAGAACTATTTTTAAACTGAAATGGGGAATATTTGACT
>CAJTLD010000095.1:0-5065 GCA_910577065.1 uncultured Lachnospiraceae bacterium
CCTCTATGGCCGTTTTGGCCAGAAGAGCGCCCGCCTGTACGGACACGCGCTCTCCTTCCACAGAAATTTCCGCCATCTGCCGCCCGATTTCAATCACGGCCCCGCGGAATCCCTGATCGGACGCCAAAAGGTTGCTGCCGTTTCCAATCACGGCCGCCGGAACCTGATACGCCGCCAATAACCTTTTCACTGCGGCAAGCTGCGGTTCCTGCGGCGTCAGGTATAAATCCGCAGGCCCGCCCACCCGGAAGGTGGTATGAAGGCTTAGAGGCTCATCCGTCAGGATCTGCCATTCTTCCAAAACCTGTCCCAATTCTTTCCGTAAATTATCCACGCCCCGTCTGTTCCTCTTTCACTAAATCTTCTCTAAAAATGCCACATACCCACGCAGCGCTTCGTACAAATCCACCTTGCTGATGATTTCCCAGGGGGCATGCATGTTGAGCACCGCTACGCCGCTGTCAATTACCTGCATCCCGTAGTTGGCCAGGATATAGGCAATCGTGCCGCCGCCGCCCTGATCCACTTTGCCAAGTTCCGACGTCTGGTACGTAATATTTTGTTCCTCTAATATATGGCGGATCCTGGCCATATATTCCGCATTGGCGTCATTGGAGCCGCTCTTGCCCCTGGAGCCGGTATATTTGTTAAAAACAAGGCCTTTCCCAAAGTACGCCGCATTCCGTTTCTCCATCACCTCCGGGTAATTCGGATCATACGCCGCGCTGACGTCAGAGGAGAGTACTTTTGAATTGCGCATGGCGCGCCGTACCGAAATCTCGGAATAATTTCCCGTCAGATTTAAAATTTCCGCAACGGCGTCCTCGAAAAACCGGGAATGCATGCCGGTCGCCCCGACGCTCCCGATCTCTTCCTTGTCAACCAACAGGCAGACGCAGGTCTTTTCCGGCGCTTCTACCCGGAGCATCGCTTCAAAGGACGGATATGCGCAGACCCTGTCGTCATGCCCGTATCCCATCACCATACTGCGGTCAAAGCCATAGTCCCTTGCTTCCCCCGCCGGAACAACTTCTATCTCCGCCGAAAGGAAATCCTCTTCTTTTACGCCGTAAGCCTCTTCAAGGATCCGCAGGATATTTTTCTTGACAACATCCTTTTCCTTACCCTCTTTTTCTTCCCCTTTCCTGCCGGGAATGCTGCCAATCAGCAAATCGAGCTTTTCCCCTTCAATCATCTTTGAAGCTTTTTTCTCCATCTGTTCGCCGGCAAGGTGAATCAAAAGATCGCTGACGCCAAACACCGGATCCCCGGGATTATCGCCGATATTTACCGGAACAGACGCGCCGTCCGTTTTTACGAACACGCCGTGCAGAGCAAGCGGAAGGGCAACCCACTGATACTTCTTCACACCGCCGTAATAGTGGGTGTCTAACATTGCCATCTGCGTATCCTCATACAGCGGCACCTGCTTGATATCCAGGCGTGGGGAATCAATATGCGCCCCGAGGATATTCATCCCCTGTTCGAGATCCTGCCTGCCCAAAATAAAAAGAGCGACGGCTTTTCCCATATTGTCCACATAGATTTTATCCCCTGCTTTTAAAGAAACTCCCTTTGCGATCAGCTCATTGAGATCCGCAAAGCCCGCCTGCCTGGCCCGGCCAATAAATTCCTGCGCGCATTCGCGTTCCGTTTTGCATTTCGATAGAAACCTGCGGTAACCTTCCGCAAAATCCATGACTTTTTGCTTTGCTTCCCCTTCCGGGTATTTTTCCCATGCATTCCTGTTTTCCATAATCCATCTTCTTTCTATTCTTATTTTTATTCTTCTTCACTGCTTTTTGTCAGGTTGGCCTGTACGCGGCGGTACAGTTCCTGTGCGGCATTGTAGCCCATCTTCTTCTGGCGGTGGTTTACCGCGGCCGCCTCGCAGATTACGGCCAGATTACGGCCCGGCCGGATCGGCAGTGAATGGCATACTACTTTATTGCCGAGGATTTCCGTATATTCCTGCTCCAGTCCAAGACGGTCATAGTCGTTTTCTTTTTTCCAGTCCTCCAGTTTGATAACCAGATCGATATTCTGTTTTTGTTTGACACATTCCACGCCAAACAGCGTCTTGACGTCGATAATGCCAATCCCCCTCAGTTCAATAAAATACCGGGTGATATCCGGCGAAGTCCCAATCAAAGTATGGTCGTTGATTTTGCGGATTTCCACCACGTCGTCGGTTACCAGACGGTGCCCCCTCTTCACAAGTTCCAGGGCGGCCTCGCTCTTTCCGATGCCGCTTTCCCCCATAATCAAAAGCCCCTCGCCGTATACGTCTACCAATACCCCGTGGATTGTAACGCAGGGAGCCAGTTCCTCGGTCAGGATATTAATCAGTCCCGCCATAAATTCTGCCGCCATGGGCTGTCTGCGGGAAGAAGATGGTGCCGAGCACCGGAACGCCGTTGCGTTTCGCCGTTTCCAAAAACATCGCGTCCGGATCAAAACCGCGGCAGAAAATCACACAGGGAATATCATAGGAAAGAAACTGATCATAAATGTCTTTTCGTTCCTCATCCGTTTTTTTCTGCAGATATGCATTTTCCACCATACCGATAATCTCTACGCGGGACGGGTCAAAATATTCAAAATACCCGCTCAGCTGCAGCGCCGGACGGTTGACATCGGAAAGAAGGATCCTTTTTTCTTTTAAGTCGATGTCCTCAATAAAGTTTTTGAGCTCCATTTTTTTTGCAATTTTTGCAACGCTTACACCATCCATAAATCTTCTCCTTTTCTGTATGATATTTCCATATAGTATATCATACTTCTTCCCCGTCATCAACCGGATGAAAATGCAGGTAAACGGCCCTTGCAGCTTTTTCATTCATAGACGGCGTTTCGGCCAGTTCTTCCACGCTTGCGCCCCTGATAGCGTCTAACGACGCATAGCGTACCATAAGCGCTTTGCGCCTCGACGGCCCGATGCCCGGAATATCGTCCAAAACCGAATGCACCTGCCCTTTGCTGCGCAGCGACCTGTGGTATTCAATGGCAAACCGGTGCGCTTCATCCTGGATCCTTGTTATCAGCTTAAATCCCTCGCTGTCCTTTGCAATCGGAATCTCCTCATTATGGTAGTACAATCCCCGCGTCCTGTGATTATCATCCTTTACCATGCCGCAGACCGGAATATCAAGGCCGAGTTCCTCCAGCACGCGAAGCGCGACGTTGACCTGCCCTTTCCCGCCGTCCATCATAATCAGATCCGGAAATTTGGTAAAGCTGCCGTACGACTCCTCGATCCCTTTTTCTTTCAGTTCTATGCGCTCCCGCCTCCCGTGGGAAAACCGCCTGGTCAAAACCTCGTACATCGACGCATAATCGTCCGGCCCCAAAACGCTTTTTAAGCCAAACTTGCGGTAATCGCTGCGGCAGGGCTTTCCTTTTTCATAGACCACCATAGACCCCACAGGCTCAAACCCGCTGATATTGGAAATATCAAACGCTTCCACGCGCACCAGACCGGAAAGCCCAAGCAGGCCTGCAATTTCTTTCATAGCGCCAATCGTGCGCCCTTCCTCGCGCTTTAATTTTTCCCGGTCCTGCGCAAGAGCCAGCTTCGCATTTTTGGCCGCAAGTTCCACAAGCTTTTCCTTTTTCCCCTTCCTGGGCACGCAGATATAAGCCCTCTGCCCTCTCCGTCCGCAAAGCCACTCTTCAATCACGTCCTTATCTTCGATCAGATACGGCAGCATAATCCGTTTGGGGATAAACGGCGTCCCGGCATAAAACTGCTTTACAAATACGGTTAAAATCTGCATGCCCGTATCCTCCGCAGCGATTTTCATATAAAAATGCTCCCGCCCGATAAGCTTGCCGCCCCGGATAAAAAAGACCTGCACAACCGCGTCTTCCCCGTCTTTCGCAAGGCCAATCACATCCTGATCTTCATCATTGGCGTCTGTAATCTTCTGTTTTTGAGCAATCTGCCGGACACTGTTTAACAAATCCCGGTATTCCATCGCTTTTTCAAACGCAAGTTCCGCAGAAGCCGCCGCCATTTTTTCTTCGAGTTCCTGCATAATCGCCGTATAATCCCCATTTAAAAAACGCACGGCCTGCTCGACGCACGCGGCATAATCCGCTTTGGAAATATACCCCTGGCAGGGAGCCTTGCACTGTTTGATATGGTAATTCAGGCAGGGACGTCCCTTTCCGGTATCCCTTGGCAGCGCGCGGCTGCACGTGCGAAGCCCATAAAGCTTGTTCAGCAGATCAATCGTATCTTTTACGGCTCCCCCGCTGGTATAAGGGCCAAAATACTTTGCCTTGTCCTTTTTGACCCGGCGCGCAAAAAGGACTCGTGGAAATTCTTCCCCCAGAGTCACTTTTATATACGGGTAAGTCTTGTCATCCCGCAGCAGAGTATTGTATTTGGGCCTGTGTTCTTTGATCAGGTTGCATTCCAGCACAAGGGCTTCGAGTTCCGAATCGGTTACAATATATTCAAACCTCGCAATCTGTTTTACCATCTGCGCTTTTTTTAAGCCTTCGTTGTGGCTGGCCTGAAAATACTGGTGCACCCGTTTTGTCAGAGACACCGCCTTACCGATATAAATAATCGTATCCTTTTCATCGTGCATAAGATAAACTCCCGGCTGATCCGGGAGTTTTTTCAGTTCTTCTTCTAACTGGAACATAACTATGCTTCATCCTTCTCGTCGCCTACTATAATATCAATCGTCGGCGCTTTCTTTTCTTCCTCCTGCTCCGGCAGGCCTTTTAATTTGCGGAAAATCTTCATAAATTCCTTGCCGGTAATCGTCTCGTGCTGATACAGGTAATCAGAAATATGATCCAGCACATCGCGGTTTTCATTCAGAAGCTTTATGGCTTTCGCATAGCAGCCGTTGATGATCTTAAGCACTTCTTTGTCCACCTGCGCAGCCGTCTTTTCCGCGCAGTTCATGGACGCCCGTCCCTCTAAATACTGGCTTTCCACCGTAACCAGGCTCATCATGCCGAATTTCTTTGACATACCGAAGCGGGTAATCATAGATTTGGCAATGTTGGTCGCCTGCTCGATATCGTTTGCCGCTCCGCTGGTCAC
>CAJTLD010000095.1:5075-8225 GCA_910577065.1 uncultured Lachnospiraceae bacterium
GAATACAATTTCTTCCGCCGCGCGCCCCGCCATAAACGTCGTAATCTTAGCTAACAGTTCTTCTTTCGTATCCAAAAACTTTTCTTCTTCCGGCGTCTGTAACGTATACCCAAGCGCTCCCATCGTACGCGGAACAATCGTAATCTTCTGCACCGGCTCCGTATTCTTCTGCAAAGCCGTAACCATAGCGTGGCCAACCTCATGATAAGAAACAATGCGCTTCTCCTTATCGCTCATCACGCGGTCTTTCTTCTCCTTGCCGCCGACAGCCACCAGTTCAAACGCTTCAAACAAATCCTTCTGGTTGACAAATTTCCGCCCGCTCTTTACCGCGATAATAGCCGCTTCGTTGATCATATTGGCAAGATCGGAACCGACAAGCCCTGCCGTGGCAAGCGATAACGCCTCCAAATCCACCGTTTCATCCATCATAACGTCTTTGGCGTGCACCTTTAAGGTTTCGAGCCTGCCCTTCTGATCCGGACGGTCTACGATAATCCGCCTGTCAAAACGCCCCGGGCGCAAAAGCGCCTTGTCCAAAACCTCCGGACGGTTCGTCGCCGCCAGGATCAAAAGGCCTTTGGACGTATCAAATCCGTCCATTTCCGCAAGAAGCTGGTTTAAAGTCTGCTCCCGCTCGTCGTTGCCGCCGCCGAACCTGGAATCACGGCTCTTGCCGATTGCGTCAATTTCATCAATAAAAATAATACACGGCGCCTGCTTCTGCGCTTCCTTAAACAAATCGCGCACCCTTGACGCGCCCACGCCGACAAACATCTCCACAAAGTCCGAACCTGCAAGCGAGAAGAACGGCACCTTCGCTTCCCCTGCCACTGCCTTTGCCAAAAGCGTCTTCCCGGTTCCGGGAGGCCCGACAAGCAGCGCCCCTTTCGGAAGCTTTGCTCCGATATCCAGATATTTCTTGGGGCTGTGCAGAAAATCCACCACTTCCTGCAAGGATTCCTTCGCTTCATCCTGCCCGGCTACATCCTGGAACGTCACCCCGGTCGATTTTTCCACATATACTTTGGCCGTGCTTTTGCCGACGCCCATCATTCCGCCGCCACCGCCCATACGTCTCATTAAAAAGGCAAGCAGCACCCATACCAATGCCAGCGGAATAATAAAGCTTAAGATATTATAAATCCAGGTGGAGGTATTGTCCGGGATATACCCGTAAATCTCAACCCCGTGCTTTTTCAGCAGCGGAACCATAGCTTCGTCGTTTACCATCCCCGTATAATACGTCTGCTTGTACGAGGTATCCTTTTTCTGTTTCTGCACAACGTTGATCTGCGTCCCGGTAAACTTGACGCTTTCGATTTCTCCGTTTTCCACCTTTTCCAAAAATTCCGTATAAGAAATCTCCTGGCTGAACTGCTGGCTGACTTTGTTTGAAACAATGCTCATAATAAACAAGACAAAAAGCGACACCAGAATAAAAGTCATTATAATCTGGCCGTTTTTGTTGCTGCGGTTATTATTCTGTTTATTTGGTTCCTGATTGTCCATGATTTCCTCCGTATAACAGTTGGTTGTATACCTGCGGATACTGCGAACTGGCAGCGTCCGCTTTTTTACTTTGGCTGATCGCTTTTTCTATTATATGTGTTCAGGGATTTAAAAGCAATACAGAGTTCGTGAACTTTTCTTGTTTTTTTCTAAAGTTTTTCTAAAACCGCCGAATCAATGACAAATGTCTTTCTGTTATTTCAATGTATCGCTGTGGTTTAACACCAATGTACTGTATAAAAACAGCGCGTCGCAATCCGTAAAATCAATAAACTTCCCCAGCATATCCGGATGGATATACCGGATATCTACAAGGGTAATTTTAGAATAACCGCTGATTAGAAGCGGCGCTATAGCCGAACCAAACGAGTCCCGGAACAAAACCAGTTTTTTGTTCTCCGGGGCTTTGGGGTTTTCAATAGTAATGATTGACAGTGCGCCCGACAAAAACAGTTCGTAAGGATCTTTGCCCGCTGCGCGCTCCATATCGTATACCGGTATCTGCCTGCCATTCTGCCAGTCATACGCCCGGCAGCCTTCCATGTCTTCCTCAGTTAAATAGCAAAGCGTATCCGGCGCAAAAGGAAGCGCGGCCTGTCCGTAATATACGCCGTAAAAGCCCCGGTTTAAAGTATGCGCCTGATAATCCTGTGAAATATCCGCCCCCATAGCCTTTGCGAGCCTATTTGCCACATCCGTAATTTTTTCCTGCCGCCAATGCGTGTCAGTATGATAATAATCATCCAGTTCCAGCAAATCGGATATCTTAATGTATTCGGCAAAATCTGCTTTTTGCTCCGTCTGCCGTTCCATCTCCGAATAATCCATAGACAAACGGCCGCTTTTAGGCGCCAGAAAACAGTTTTTGTCCGGTATGACGGATAAGAACACACGGTTATTTTCCGTAAGGTATGCGTCGCAGACAAAGCCAAACCGCGCAAGCGCATGTGCAAACGACGCTTCATCCAATGGATATTCCATTGCCGCAAGATATCCGTCCGCCGCGTATATGCCGTTCTTGTCCTGCCGCCCGAACATTTTTACTAAAGACAGCGCTTTTATCATGCGAAACGTTTCCCGGCAGGGAAAATGATCCGCCGCATAGCGTTCGAAACCGGACATAAAACGCCCGCTAAACAGCGTGTCTTTTGAAACGGCCGGAAACGGCGAGGGCCTGCGGCGTTCACTGTACAAATAATCTGTTTTGGGAGCAAACACGCAGGACAAAAAGCCCGCGGCAAGCAGAATCGCAAACGTAAAGCAGATAACAATATTTTTCTTTTTGTCTTTCATAAAAATACTCCTTTTGGATCCGTTTCTAAAACCTAAAATACAAAAACGGCCGAAACGATCCATCGACCAAATACCCCGTAATCATTCCAACCAGCGCCACAAGAAACACCGGTTCCGCCACGCACAATACGCTGCGCCACCCCTTCTTTTCCAGCCCCTTTTTCAAAATTCCAGCCCCCAACGGCGTCGCTCCCACCATCCCCATTGCCAAAACAGGCGCGTAGCTTTTCAAATAATACAAAGCTTCCGGTGAAGCAAACGGTATACCGCCCGCCCCAAACAGCCCGCCGATACCGCGCGCCGCCTCTTTCCAATCGGCTGCTCCAAATATAACAAAACTGACTG
>CAJTLD010000095.1:8291-10431 GCA_910577065.1 uncultured Lachnospiraceae bacterium
TAACCAGCCATACCTTTTCCGTTATCAGCAGCGCCGCAAAAAACAACCCCCACAAAACAAAGTTCCAGGCGGCCCCATGCCACAGCCCGGTCAGTATCCAGACAATCAAAATATTGCATATCTGCCGCCCTTTTCCCTTCCGGTTCCCGCCAAGCGGGATATAAACATAATCCCGAAACCACGAGCCGAGCGAAATATGCCACCGCCGCCAAAATTCCGTAATGCTAAAGGAACAATACGGATAACGGAAATTTTCCGGGAACCGAAAACCAAACAGCTTTCCCAATCCGACCGCCATATCGCTGTAACCGGAAAAATCAAAATAGATTTGCAGTGTAAAACCGATTGCATACAGCCAGTAAAACAGCGCCGACTTTTCTTCCGAAGCCCAAAATACGCTGCAAAGTTCCCCAAACTGGTTCGCAAACAAAACCTTTTTGGCCAGCCCGATGACAAAGCGCCGTATCCCTTCCGCCGCCATACCAAATGAATGCGTCCTGTCCCCCAGTTGGCCGGAAATATCCGAATACCTTACAATCGGGCCCGCTACCAGCTGCGGGAACATGGCAATATAAACGGCCAAATGAACGATATTTTTCTGCGCCGGTTCCCCACGGTATACGTCAATGGTATAGCTAATCATCTGAAATGTGTAAAAACTGATGCCGACGGGCAGGGATATCCGTAAAAGCGGGACGCCAAGCCCTGTTGCAGCATTAAAATTCCGTATAAAAAAATCAGTGTATTTAAAGCAGCATAAAAAAGCAAGGCTGATGCCAACGGAAGCCATGCAGCAAGCCCTGCCTGCCCATTTTCCCCTAAAACGCTCCGCCAAAAGTCCAAAGACATAGCCCTGCGCAATGGAAATCCCCATTATAAGGATATACTTTGGCTCTCCCCATGCGTAGAAAAAAAGGCTGCCCAAAAGCAGCGCCGTATTTTTCATGCGTCCCGGGACGATCAGGTACAGCGCCGCCATAACGGGCAGAAAATAATATAAAAATGAAATACTGGAAAAAAGCATGTTTTTCTCCTTTTTTATAGCAGGTCAAAACAAGATATTTTCTTATACCGCATCCATAATAATTCCCAAAAATCCTAATTACTAATTTCACTTCTCAATCCCAGTAGGTTATTAAAACTTATTGTTTCCAATGTCTGCAACTGTTGCACTGCCAACTGTCGAAGTAATTCCATTCTTTCTCTTTGGTTCTTCCCTTGATTAATCAAAACAGCATTATAGCTTTCCAGATTGGCAAGCACTAATAATTGGTTTAGTGTTGCCACATCTCTCATGTTTCCTTTTACGGTTGGATTTTCGTCCTTCCACTGTTTCGCTGTTTTTCCGAACAAAACAACGTTCAACATATCTGCTTCATTGGCGTATGTATAAGATACCTGTGCAGGAGTTAGTTCTGGTGGAATCAAATTGTACTTAATTGCATCTGTATGTATCCTATAATTTAACTTGGAAATCTCTCTATTTAGGTTCCAATTTAGAGATAACCGACTATTTTCATCTGTCTTTAATCTCCTGTAATCCTTCATAATATATAGCTGGAACTCAGGCGAAATCCAAGTTGCGAAAGACATAGCAATATCACTATGAGCATATGTTCCGCCATAACGTCCTGATTTTGAAACAATGCCAATGGCATTCGTAGCTTCTATCCACTTCTTTGGTGACATTGTAAATGCATTTGCTCCTGCCTGTTTTCTAAACCCCTCGAATTCGAGGGGTTTAAAATCTGAATTATGTAGTCTTTCCCAAAGTCCCAGAAATTCTATCACATCCCGATTTCTCAACCAGTTTTGAATAACCGCCGTTGGGTCATCACTCTTATACCGGGCAATATCCGTCAATGAAATAAATTCATTTTCAAAATCCTGCGTATAAATTCCAATATCTATTCCATTAGCATGAATTGTATCTTTAATTATTTTCCCCATTTCTCCTCCTGCAATCACATCATAATTCTCTTAAAACATCTTATCCTCTTTCTCATCAAAAAGTTCTGTTGAACAACTATCTTCATCTTCCTACATTTCCCGATATGCTTCAATATAGCTCTTAACACAACTAGGATATATATACGAATATCTTCTACACAATCTTTTATACAATCCCAGTATTTTCTCA
>CAJTLD010000096.1 GCA_910577065.1 uncultured Lachnospiraceae bacterium
TTTCAATCACCAGGGAACTTATGCCGTCTTCGGAATAGGAATAGCCGAACGAATCTGACATGCCCGGTTTGCCGTCCGGAAACAAATTGCTTGCCAGGGAGGTTCCGCTGCCTCCGGAAAGTCCTTCCAGGTCATATTCGTATTGGATAAAGCCTTCCGCATCCGGCGTGAGAACTTTACGTGTGCTTTCTTCGGGTTTTGCATATTCGTCTATGTTTTCAGGCGTCAGCTTTGCGGCAAATTCATCTGCGGCAAGTTCCAAATCCGATTTTTCCGAAGATATTTCCTCAGACAAAGCGTTGTCCGGCGAATCAATGCTTTTGATATATTCGGCCGCGGCTTTCGGATCTGCTTTGGAAGCGTCTAACGGCAGGTCAAACAAGGCGTTTAGGCCGTCATAGCTTTCGTTTCTTGTGATTTTGCCGCTTACTTCGTCAAACTGATAGGCGTCGTTATTATAAAACGCTTCTCCCAAAACGCAGAGGTAGACGCTGCGGTCGGCAAAGACTTCTACGTTATCGCATTCTGCAATCTGGTACATGACGCCGTCCTCCACCCAGGCGCAACATGCGCCCGACATGGTAAAGGAATTGTAAAGCCATGGCTTGTATCCTTCTATCAGAGGGGATACCAGGAAATTTTCTTCGCCGTAAGCGTCGTCGGAAGCGGAGGGCATCGGCGTATTGTCCGAATGGCGGATGGATACGATGGCATAGGTCCGGTCGTCGTGTATTTCGCCGTTTGAGGTGACCACAGATTCCGATAACCCTTTTCCGGAAACAATGCCAAGAAGCGTAACGTCATAGCCGCCGCCGCTCTGGGTTTCGTTAAGCAACAAAGCGTCTTCGCCCGAAAATGCGTCCAGTAATTTCGTATCGAAATCGAAAAACTGTTCTTTTACGCGTTCCGGCAGTAAAAGCTTCCTTGCGGCGTAAATAGAGACAGAACCGATGCCAAGCGCAAGCGCGGCAGAGCAAAGTGCAATTGTAAGTTTTATTTTTGCTGGTTTCATTTGGCGCTCCTCCTTTGCGTGTGATAAAATTTTCTGATCGAGATAAAAATCTGGTTTATCGTTTGGAGTAAGGGCCGATTTTAGGATGTCATCGAAATTTTTCATCTAAAATTACCTCCAATTCTTTTTTTAAGGCGTTTCTCGCCTGATATAGCCTGCTTTTTACGGTTCCGGCCGGGATTTTTAAAATTGCGGCGATTTCGGCTGTGGACATGTCCTCCATATAATAGAGAAGGACAGGGAACTTTAAACGTTTTGGTAAGCGCGCAACGGCCTGCCGGACGAGGCGTACTTCTTCTTTTTGGATGACCTGCTCTTCTAAGGAAGGATGCAGCGGATCGGGATCCGTTTCGTTTTGGTTTTCCGAAAAAGAGTGCGCTGCGGCAATCCGCGCTCTCCAGGCGAATTTGCGCTTTTTGTTTTTCCAGAGCCGGACTGCGATGGATAAAAGGTAGCTTTTGGGATTATTTTTGCCGTCAATCTTTGCAGTTTTTTCAATTGCCGTTAAAAAAGTATCCTGGTATAAGTCCTCGGCCTCCTGCATACTGTTGGTAATATGCCTGCAGAAGGAGAAAAGATCGGTTCCGTATGCCTGGATACAGGCTTCTAATTCTGTTTTAGTCATGTGAATCTCCATTTATAAGACGTCTTATGTTTGCCCTTCACCTATACATTGTAATGGGAACGGAAACGGTTTACAAGAATGGAAGAATTGACATAGGATAGACGGTATGTTACAGTTGTCTTATAAAAAGAAGAGAGGGGAAAGAGATGAAGTATTCAGGCAAAACCACAAAAAGCATATGCATATGCGCCGCACTGGCGCTTGGGCTGTCGGGATGCGGCAGTAACGGCCCGTTAGACCCCAAAAATCCGGTATCGCTGACTGTCTGGCACTATTATAACGGTTCCCAGCAGTCGGCTTTTGATGAATTGGTAAAAGAATTTAACGATACCGTCGGCAAGGAAAAAGGAATATACGTAGAAGGATTCAGCCAGGGCTCCGTTGCCGATCTGGAAACGGCGATAAGGGCTTCCATAAACGGGGACGTAGGCGCGCAGGCTATGCCGGATATTTTTTCTTCCTATGCGGATACCGCCTATGAGGCCGAGCAGTCCGGCGCGCTTGCAAACCTTTCGGAATATCTGGACGAAAAGGAACTGGAACAGTATGTGGATTCGTACATAGAAGAAGGCTGTATAGCGTCCGACGGCACGCTCCGTATTTTTCCTACGGCCAAGTCTACGGAGATTATGATGTTAAATAAAACAGACTGGGAGCTGTTTGCAGAGGATACGGGGGCTTCCTTAGAGGATTTGGCGACAATAGAAGGCGTTGCGGCTACGGCAAAGGCTTATTATGAATGGACGGACAGCCAGACCCCGGACGTGCCGGGAGACGGCAGGGCGTTTTACGGCAGGGACGCGCTTGCAAATTATTTTATTATCGGAATGCAGCAGTTGGGGGTGGAGATCTTTCATGTGGAAAACGGTGAAATGACGTTAAATGTGCCCAAAGAAGAACTGCGCCGGCTGTGGGAAAATTATTATGTCCCGATGGTAAAAGGATATTTTGGCGCTTACGGCTCATTTCGTTCCGATGATGTGAAAACAGGAGATTTGCTGGCTTATACAGGTTCCACTACTTCCGCGATGTATTTTCCGGATCAGGTGGAAAAGGACGATACCAGCTACGCCATTGATTATCTGGTGATGGAAGCGCCGGTATTTGACGGCGGGGAGCGCTTTGCCGTGCAGCAGGGCGCAGGTATGGTAGTCAGTAAATCAGACGAGCAGCGCGAATATGCCGCCGTGGAGTTTTTGAAATGGTTTACACAGGCGGATCAAAACCTGCAGTTTGGCTGCGTGTCCGGTTACCTTCCGGTATTAAAGGAAGCCGGCAGCATAGAAAAGCTGGATCAGGTCATTTCAGAAAAACAGCTTGAAGTGGCTCCAAAGACATATGACTGCCTGGCTGCCGTGTTTGGGGAAATGGAACATATCTCTTTGTATACCAATAAAAGTTTCCGCAACGGCTCTCAAGCCAGGAAGGTGCTTGAGTACCACCTGGCGGATTGGGCCGCGCAGGATCGGGAAAGCGTGGCAAATGCGGTAAAGGGCGGGCAGGATTTGGAAGAAGCGTCTGCGGCTTTTGTGTCAGAAGAGGCTTTTGAGCAGTGGTATGCGTCGTTTTGCGACGCGTTAAATCAAGCGGTCGGCGAGTAGGGATAGCAAATGGGAAGCAAACGTCAGAGAAGGAAAAAAACAACCATATTCAGGATGTTTCTGATTCCGCTTATCGGCATTATGCTGATACAGAGTATGATTACAATTGGTACTTTGGTTGCAAAGCGGATTACCGTAACGCTAGAAGAGTATTCGGGCAGTATGATGAGCCGGTTGGTGGAGAACAGAAAAGTCATCCTGCAAAATGATATGAACCAGCGATGGGCGTCTGTTTACGAACAGGAAGCGGCTGTGACAAAGTCCCTGCAGCGCTTTTTAGACAGGGAAAACATGGATTTGGATGGATTTTTAGCTTCGGGTGAACAGAAAAACAGGTTTCTGGAACAGATTTTTCCGGAATGCATGGAAGCGCTCCAAAACAGTTCTGCAACGGGCCTGTTCTTCCTGTTTACGGGCAAGGAGTGGGAGGCGGCATGCGAACAGGAAGGTTTTTTTGTGCGTGATTCCGATCCTGCCACAAATCCTGATAATTTTTCAGATTTGTTGTTGGAACGGGGAAGCAAGAGCCTGTCAAGGGAGTGGAATATACCGCTTGACACCAATTGGACCACGAAATTTCATATGGCGGGGCAGGGGAAGGATCAAACCGAATATTCTTTTTACGAGCCATGGAGGGCGGGAAGGGAATATGCCGATGCAGAAACAAAAGACTTAGGTTATTGGTCGCTGCCGTTTTCCCTGGAAAAAGGGGCGGCAGGTTCTTATGAAATGATTACGTATTCCCTGCCGCTTCGGTATGAAGGAAGCGTTTACGGGGTGATGGGCGTTGAGGTTTCCGCCAAAATCCTGCGCGGATACCTGCCCGCGGAGGAATTAAACGACGCCAGGCAGTCGGGGTATTTGCTGGCCGTAAAAGACACGGACGGCGGCTACAGGCCGCTGCTTGGCGAGGGGATTCTTTCGAATACGTTACAGTCTTCCGGAGATACGTTTTTTTTGCAGGAGACAGCATACAAAAGCCTTTCTAAAGTCCGTTCCGTAAAACAGAGCGGGCAGGGAATTTATGCCGTCGTCTGCCCGTTAAAACTCTACAGCAATAACGTACCCTATGATTATACGGAGTGGGCGCTTTTGGGGCTTGATACGGAAGAAGATTTGTTTGGTATGAGCCGCCGCCTTTATTTGTGGATGGTGGTGGCGATACTTTGCGGGCTTGCGTTTGGCGTACTTGGCATATATTTTCTGGTCCGTTACTTAACAAAGCCGGTCGGCCGGTTGATGCAGTGTATCAGCAGGGGAAGCGCGGGGATTTTGGATTATAAGCCTTCCAATATTTATGAGATAGACGCGTTATATGACGTGGTAAGAGATTTGACAAACAGCCAGAAAGACGTGGAAAATATTCTGCTCGAAGAAAAAGAGCGGTACCGGATAGCCCTGGAATCTTCCAAAGATATCTTTTTTGCTTTTGACTTGGAAAGCCGTGTGCTCGATCTGGTAAACCATAAAACGATGAGCGGGGAGTGGCAGTGCGAAGCATGCTGGAACGGCTTTATCAATCCGGACTGTATTTACGAAGCGGATCGCGAGGAGGCCATGGCCGCTATGCAGAGCCAGGCTGACAAGTTATTTGTGGAGTTCCGTTTGAAATGGCCAAAAGACAGTGATTTTAAATGGGTGGCGCTTACCGGGAATGCGGTTTATGATACGGACGGCAGGAAACGGAAGTTTGTGGGAAGTATTCGGGATATCCAGGAGCAGAAGGAAAGAGAAGCCCGGCAGCTAAGAGAAAATGAAACGGACAGCGTGACAGGGCTGTATATTTTTCATGCCGGGATGAAGCATATAAAAGAGAGCCGCAGCGCTCTGCCGGAAGGCGTTATGGTAAACCTGTTTTTGGGCGGGATTAAAGAGTGCGGAGCCAAATGCGGCATTGTATTTTCCGATATGATTTTGGAAGAGATCGGAGGCCTGGTAAAGGAAAGCTGTGAGAAAGCCTGTAAAGAAACGGGACGAAAGCCGGTAGCGCTGCGTTTGAATAATGATGAATTTGTCCTGTGGCTTTGCGGTTATACAAAGGAAGAGGCGGGGAGCCTGGTAAAGGAGTTTTCTGCAAAAGTAGCGGCATGTTTCGGATCGGATCTTTTTTATGTGGATACATATGCGGGACTTGTCTGCGCGGGAGCCAAACAGGATGAGGAAGAACTGATCCGCATGGCAAAGCTGGCGCGTGGGATCGCGGTTTCCGACGACAAAGGAACCAATCTTTTTTACCGGGATATCCCGGCGGATAAGCGGATGGCGCTGCCTGCGCTGCAGGGGCGCGACGTCCATTCGGCAGGATACGGAGAAGAGATTGGTCTGGTATCCGTCGCGTTGAACCTGTTTGGCAAAGGGGGCGGTTTTTCCGCCCAGATGATGCTTATGATCCGCAAGATTGGCAGGTTTTATCAGGCGAAAGGCGTGCTGGTTTCCCTGCTTCGGCCAGATTTTAATTCCAACTATTTAAGCTGCCAGTGGCACAGGGACGGGAATGAGACCCCGGAAACTGTCAGGAAATATAAAGAAGAAGAAAAAGAATCGTTTTACCGGTGGCTTGGCCGGGAGGAAGTGCGTTTTGTCACGGAGGAGGACAGCAGGAAGGATGTAATCCGGCGTTTCCTCTGTATAGAAGAAGGAGAATCCGGCGTTGTGCTGCCAATGTACGACAGTGGAAACTATATGGGAAATATCTGTATCCTGGGTATTTTGCCGGAATTTTTGGAGGACGCGGAAAATCACCAGGATTTTGCGGAACTTGGCAGGGTAGTAGAAAGCCAGCTAAACCAGCAGCAGTACGATATTGCAAGCAAGGCAAAATCCGAATTTTTATCCCGCATGAGCCATGAAATCCGTACGCCGATGAACGGCATTATCGGCATGGCGGCGATTGCCTTACAGCAGGATCAGAGCCAGGAACGCATTATGGACTGCCTGCAGAAGATACAGTCTTCTTCGAATTATCTGCTGGGGCTGATTAACGACATTTTGGATATGTCTAAGATAGAAAGCGGCAAAATGAAGCTGGAACCATGCAACTTCAATATAAATGATATGCTCGGCACCATAGGAGAACTGATTACGCCGCAGGCAGCGGCAAAACAGATTTCTTTTGTAAAAGACGTCCGGATGGAACACAGCTGGTTTTCGGCCGACCAAATGCGGATTAGCCAGGTGCTTATCAATCTGCTTGGAAATGCGGTGAAATTTACGCCGGCCAGGGGGAAAGTGATCCTTTCGGTGCAGGAACTGGAAATTGCCGGGGAACAGGCGCAGGTTTCTTTTGCGGTATCCGATACGGGGATTGGGATTGCGAAAGAGGATCAGGAAAGGGTATTTCGTTCGTTTGAGCAGGCTTCTGCGAATCCTTCCAAACAGCAGGGAACGGGTCTTGGCCTTTCGATCAGCAACCGTCTGGTACAGTTGATGGGAAGCAATATCCAAATTGAAAGCCGGCCGGGGGAAGGCAGCACGTTCCGGTTTTTGATTCCAATTAACCTGGGGGAAGATGCAAAAGCGGAAGTTTTACAGGAAGAGGTTTCCTTTGAAGGCCGCCGCGTACTTGTGGTAGAAGATAATGAACTGAATGCAGAGATTGCGCAGTGCCTGCTGGAAGAGCGTAATTTTGAAGTGGACTGTGTGTATAACGGAGCCGAAGCGGTAGAACGGATAAAAGACGCGGCGCCGGGGACGTATGATGTGATTTTGATGGATATTATGATGCCGGTGATGGACGGGCTTGACGCGACGCGGGCAATCCGTGGAATGGAGCGTGAAGACTGCCATACGATTCCGATTGTGGCAATGTCAGCGAACGCGTTTGACGACGATTTGAAAAAATCGGTAGAATGCGGTATGAATGGGCATTTGTCCAAGCCGGTAGATGTGGAAAAGCTGTACCAGACACTGGGCGAGGTGATTTTAAAAAAATAAAACGGAAAGTCGGGCGGGCTGCCTGCAAAGAACAAACAGCTGTATCTGGGGTTCAGATACAGCCGTTTGTTTTATCCTATGTATTTAAAATTTCTTTTTATTCTTTGGTTGATTATATGAACAAATGTAAGACGTATGATTTTTATTTCGAATAGTGTTTGTTTCTAATTGTAAGCTTTTTTAGATGATACTATTTTACAAGGATCCAGTCGCCGATCCATTTACTTGTTGTAAAATTATAAAGGCGTTTGTACAGTTTGCCGTCTATCTCCTTGTACTTCCATCCAATGGTGTCCGACTTTGGTTGGACTGTGGATGTTGATGCGGCGACAGCCGGAACGGTTGCAGAAACCGGTATGCTGATCATACAAAACATCAATAACAGCATAGCGCATTTTTTCAGTTTTTGGTTTTTTTTCATCATAGAATTACCTCCCTTTGGTAGATGGGAATATTAGTATCGTAATATTCCAGTGAATCTACCGTTTCGCAATATTCTTCATAAAAATAAAAATCATACTTCCCGTCTGTTCTTTCAATAAAATAAGAGTTCTCCACAGTTGGAGTAATTCCAATGTTATTATTATCTGTATAAATACAATCAGGCTCGAAAATAAACCAAAATGACAGAACAAACAAGAAAATTCCTATGCACATAAATAATGTCATTTTAATTTTATAAAATATATCTTTGGAATCATCCATCAGCATACTAAAACGCTGTGTCAATATCGAAGGCGACTTGCTGCAAAGTGAAATAACATTACAGGAGTTTATTGATGAATTGGAAACCATTATTTTTTCTGCAACGGCCAGCAGGCATTCAAGATATTTGACCTTTTGGGATGGAACTTTGGCAACCGATCTATCTACGCGCATTTCAATAATAGAGTTAGTTTGTTCTGAAAGTAGTCGGGTACATGGATTCCACCAGTAAACGATTGAAAGGATATTAATGAACAGCTTTAAAAATAAATCATGGTGCAGATAGTGTGACGCTTCATGACGCAGGACAAAGTAAAGCTGTTCCTCATCCAAATCCAGTTTTTCCGGTAATAATATATATGGACGGAACAAACCGTATATCATCGGAGTACATACCTGCGGCAAAGTATACAGTGAGATATTTCTTGTTTTGGGAAATTCTTCCTGGATTTTTTGGAATATCAGGAAAGCCTTGGCGTGTTCCGGAAGTTTATGGCAGTTCTTTTTCAGATTTGATGCAAAAATACATTCATTTATAATATAACGGGCTGCCAGGTACAGAGTTCCGCTTATCCATATGATAACTGCGAATGTCCACAGCGAAAAACAATTCCCAAAATGGTGGTACCCAAGAAAATAATCCAACAGGTAAGACGGGATTTTTGGTAAATAAACATTGTGAGACAGGAATACGAATTCAAATGGAAGGAACATCCTCAGAACCGTTATGCCAAGCCCTATGCTTAAAATGGGGATTCCTAATTTTACCATCAGCTTTTGATTCCGAAATACGAGATATAAGAGAATGATGATAAAATTTGCAAATAAAAACGACATCTGAACAGATGTAAATGAAATACGTATCATGGTACTATACCTTCCTGTCTGTTGGATTTTCTTTTGTAAAAATCAATTATAATTATATGACTTGTCTGTATTATAACCCATTTTAAATAAAAAATCAAATAAAATTATCAAAATTGTGAATATTTCATATATTAGTAAGTGTGTTACAAAAAAAGAGGTGTATGAAATGGGCCGTTTGGTGATTAATGGAGAAGAAATTTATGAATTAGACGAACAGTGTATGAGAGAAAAAAGGGAAAAACAACGAAAGGAAAAAAGCATATCTGCTATGGAAGAAAAAAAAGAAATCCACAGAGACAATTTTAAAATGCCGTAGCGAAAAAATACGGCTTAAAACCGAAATGACAGGTTTGGGCCGTATTTTTCGGGCCGTTCTTTTGGCGGGTTTAAAATCCGGAATATCCTATAAAATCCGCAAATTTTTGGGGCTCCATATTTAGGATCAGGTTTTCATCAAAACGGATATCCTGAAGCAATTCTTTTGCCAGTGAAAACTCTCCGACCCAGGACGGATCGTGCGCATCGGAACTGACGATAACAGGTACGCCGTATTCCATACAAAGAGGAAGCATTGTACGGTAATTTTCAACGCAGTTTGGCCGTTTTGCTTTTTTTACGAGGGAACTGTTGTTGACCTCAAGCGCGACATGGTATTCCTTTGCGCCCTGTACGAGGGCTTTATAGTCGAGCGGTATATTTCCGTCATCCGGATGGGATACAAAGTATACTTTTTCATGTTTCATGCAGGATAGGACGTTTTGGGTGTTTTTTGCAGATCCTTCATTCCGGTAACAGATTCCGTGCAGGCCGATGATGGCATAATCCAGAAAGTCAATGTACCGTTGTTCCAAGGAAAGCGTGCCGTCGTTTAGGATGTTAATTTCGCTGCCGTGGAGGATGTGTACGCCGTATAGCGTGCGTGGAATAACAGCAAGGTTGGTAAAATGGATGGGATGTGCTGCTCCTGGGATGCCGGGCGCGTGTTCGCTGACGCCAAGTGCATAAAGCCCTCGTTCGGCAGCCGCCTGCGCCATTTCCCGGATTGTCCCGTAGGCGTGTCCTCCTGCAATGGAATGTGTGTGGATATCCAGGATAAAATCTTTCATGTTTTTCCTCCTGATGTTGTAGGTTTGTCGGTAACAACAAATAGCATAACAGAATCGTATGGTACGATCAAGGAACTTTTAAAAAGTGTAAAGCCATTGACAACTCAATACGCTTTACACTCTGGTTTATGTTATAAGATGTGGCTGTAACTATGCTATATTATGCAAGTTGTTGTTTTTTTCATGTTCATTCAATATTCTATGAACGCGTGAAACTTCTTCTAAAATAAGGTTTTCGCTTTCTACAATTTCGAATTTTAAGGTTCGCTCTGTACGCTTGATTTGTTTTTCTAACCTGTCCAGCCGTCCGTCTGCTTTGTCTAGCCGTCCGTCTGCTTTGTCTAGCCGTCC
>CAJTLD010000097.1 GCA_910577065.1 uncultured Lachnospiraceae bacterium
CTCCCACTAAGTGGGAAATACATCTGCCAGAAAGCATTTTTCAAACACGCTCTAGAACGGGGTATGGCATTTTGCCTGAATCCCTGTCCGACGTTATTTTGTAATTTTTACCTGTTTGCCTTGTCCCTTTTTCTTAAAAAGCTTTTGATAGGCGCTGAACTTGGAGGAAGGGACTTTCAGTACGGCTTTTTTATGAATCCCTTTCAGGGAGTTTTTGCCAACTGATTTTAATACGCGGCTTTTTATTGTAATTTTATTCAGCTTTTTGCAGTTGAAAAATGCTTTTTCTCCAATACTTTTTAACTTAACTGAGTTTATGGAAATACTTTTTAGTTTATCACATCCGGAAAATGCCTGTTTTTCAATGGTTTCTACCTGTTTGCCGATGACGGCGCTTTGGGCGTTTTTATAGTTTTTAAACGCTCCTGGGGCGACGGAAGTTACCCTGTAAGTATTTCCGCCGATTTGAATGTGGTCCGGTATGATAATCTTTTTTAACTTTTTGTCTTTGGCGCCGATGACTTGTACGGTTTGTTGCGATGTGTTTAATATTTTGTAACGGTAATTTCCATTCTCATAAACCTGCCCTTTTTGAATGGGCTGGGGCGTTGGGGGAATGGGAGCCGGTTCCTGTGAACCGTCCGGAAGGGTCTGGACAGGCGGCGGCGTTACTGGTTTTTTTGTAAGCATGGCAGCGGCATTTTCTAAGTTTGCGCAAAGCTTTGTCAAAAGTTCCACATCCGTAGTTCCGGAATCAATTGCGCTTTGAGCAGCGTCAAATGCAATTTGGAAATCGGCTGCACTGTCTTCTGTATAAACAGTCAAATCTCCCTGGCGGATAGCCTTGTACTTTGTAAGGGCCGTTTTTAAATCGTCAGATTCCGTTCCGGTGGAAAGGATAATTTCTTTTGATGTAAATGTAACAAGCTTTGGCGAAGAACCTTTTAGGGTTGCCGTAGCAGATAGTGCATAACGCCTGCTCGTCGGAAGGTTTGTTATGACGGCTGTTGGATTGTCCGGTGTGATGGATTTGGTATACGTCCTTCCATCGGAATCCGTAAGCGTCAGTTCGAGATCGCCAATTTCACCGTTTCCGTAAGCTTCTTGCAAATCCTGCCTGCGTAAGGTAACGCTGTTTTGTGAAATTATAGCATCCGGTACGGCGTTGTTTTGCTCCCTGTCATACGAAAAGAGATAGGAGAGGTTTGCAGTCCGGGCGCCGGTATTTAAGCCGCATTCGCGGATAAACTGCTGAAACATATGTACTTGTCCCGCCGCGCCCGGATGGATGAAGCCGTCTCCTAAATAGTATTCGGCGTTAAACAAGTAGGGATATGCCGTAAATTCCTTTTGCCATTCCGTATACTGGTCGATAAACAGGATACGCCCGTCTTCTTCCGCTACAGACTTCATATATGCAACCGAGCCGTTTTCACCGACAAGCTTTGCGGCATAGTCTCCTCGGGCCGCCGGGGTTGGGGAACGGAAAATAATCTTCGCATCCGGATTTACTTCGCGGATTGCAGCGACAATGCGTTTTAGATTGGTTTTGTAATCTTCATTTATAGTGTCGTTTGTTCCCAGCATGACAGATACAATATCGGGAAGGTATTTTTTCATCCGCTGTTCGATGTTTTCTATCGTCCGTTGGGTGGTCGCGCCGGATACCGCCGTATTGACAACGAAATCGTCGGTTCTGCCCAAATCTTCTTTTAGGTATTTTTCAAAAAGCTGGGCAATCCCGTCGTAGCCGTGCGTATGCGCTGCTGCGTGCGTAATGGAATCTCCCATAAAAAGCCAGGTCAGCGGCGTATCTTTGTTTTCTGCCAGCGTGCGGATTTCCTGGGGAATGCCTTCGGCAGTCTGGGGTTCTTTTGCAAGGTCGCCGTTTACAATGGTTCCCGTCACTTGGGAAAGCTGTGTTTTGCCGTCTGCCGTCCGGACGGTCAGAAGATATTTCTTTCCTGCCGGAAGTCCTGCAATCGTAAATGGGTTGCCCGAAGCCGTTCCGGAAATGGTGACGCCGTCAATTTCCAAAATATAGTTCCAGCTGTTTTCGGCAATATTTTTTGGAACGGTAACATAAAGCCCGTCCTGGTATGCGGTTACTGCCGGGGCGGCATCCGGGTAAACCTGAGGAACGTCTTTGGACTGCCAGTTGCCCGAGATTTCCGGAAAATTGTCGTCAGAACCGTAAATTTCCCTGGAAAACTGCCGTGCAAGCTGATAATGCCCGTCGGCGTTCAACAGATCGCCGTCAGTCAGCTGGGCGTGTTTAAACGTATCGTTGTCCGTCTGGCTGAAGTGATCGACAATCGCAATCCTGCCGGCATCCGGCTCCCGCTGCGTTGCAACGTCGGCTGCCACTGCCTGAGCAG
The DNA here is from genome assembly GCA_910577065.1 of uncultured Lachnospiraceae bacterium. Classification (GTDB taxonomy): domain Bacteria; phylum Bacillota; class Clostridia; order Lachnospirales; family Lachnospiraceae; genus Roseburia_B. The sequence continues at coordinate 2,379 of CAJTLD010000097.1, forward strand.
ATTCAGCGTAAAGCGCGGCGTTTGCGTTTGCCCAAACGTCATTTACGGCATGGGGAAGCTGGATGACTATGTATCCTGTGCCATCTTTCATGTCAAGCGAAGTTTCGATAATTTCCGAAACAGCGTTTTCAAACGCCCATATCCCATCTTCTCCCTGGCTGTAATCCTCTGGGCCGATCAGGTAGGATACGGCTTTTGGCTGTATTTTCGCGATAGAATCCGCTAAGCGTGCGGCAAATGCACTGGCGTCCTGTCCGGCTTTGCCTGCGTTAATGGTATAGCGCTGCATACCTTCCAAGACACCGTTTACCCGTTTCTCCCAACGGACATATTCCTCAAATTGGCCGATGTAGTTGCGTACGCCTCCGATTTCGGCAAACCGGCCCTGCGTTTCAACGCCGCCGCCAAACAGCCATGTATTGTCAAGGCTATCGGATGCAAACATGCCGGACGTCACTGTAGAAGCCGCTCCGTCAATGACGGGTTCGGCTGCATTGGCCGGAAGGCTGTTTAACTGTACACTGATGAAAATGAACACGCAGGATAGTAAAATAGTGGCGTTTTTTTTGAATATGTTTGTGTTCATACGGTCTTCTCCTTTTCTGTATTTACAATAGGTAGCTTAGTTGTTATTATAAACATAAAAAGCCGTATAATCCAGTAAAAAAGGATATAATGTGCAAATAAATTGCTTCATGGAGTTTTCTTCTGTTTGCCAAAACTGGAAAAGGTTTTGCCGGTTTCAATATAAAGCGTTCTTTTGTCCTCCGGGATGGCCCGGTATATATTCACGAGATGGCGTTCATCCGCATTATAGGGCGAAGCAATGGGATCCCGCAGGGTTGTTAATCCGTATATAAAATCAGTGGTTGTATTAAAATAAGAAGCAAGCCGGATCACGGTACTTGCATCCGGCTGCCTCCGGTTTTGGATATAACCATTCAGTGTCGTTGTTGAAATATTCAAAGCCTCTGCTAATTGTTTCTGCGTAATTCCATCCTGTTCCAACAATTTGCGCAGTTGGTTCCCTATGTCCATACAACATTTCTCCTCTCTGTGCCGCTAAGAGTTATTGTATAGTAAAAATACAACCAAATGCTGAAAAGTGTTCAAAACGCGAAAACAAAAATGGATAAATATGGAATAATACGCGTTTCGAGCATTTTTTAAATCCAGCCCCCGTCAAAGCTGATAACCTGGCCGGTCAGATAGTTTGGGGCTTGCGCAAGCTGATATAAAAAGCGGGCGGCTTCGGTCGGTTTTGCAAAGTAGCCTGCCGGAATTTCTTCCTTTAGCCGTTCTTGTTCCTCCGCAGTCAGGCCGGCGTTCATATCCGTGTCAATAACGCCGTATGCAATGGCATTGACCTGGATGTTGCTGGGGGCTAGTTCTTTTGCCAGCGCCTTTGTAAATGCATTTACGCCGCCTTTCGTTGCGGAATAGGCCGTTTCGCAGGAAGCGCCGTATAAGCCCCAATCGGACGAAATATTGATGATTTTTCCGGATTTTTGGGACACCATATAAGGAATAGCGTATTTACAACATAAAAATACAGACGTCAGGTTGGTGTGCAGGATGGCTTCCCATTCTTCATATGTCATATCGCTGAGCAGGCCAATATGGGAAATTCCCGCATTGTTGATAAGGATATCGATTCCTCCGCAAAAATCTGCGGTTTGATGAAACATCGCGCGTACAAAATCCGCGTCCCCGATATCGCCGTAGCAGCATAGCGTGCGGATTGGGAAGCGTTTTTTGAGATCGTTTGAAAACAATTCCAGTTCGCTGGCCGAATGCAGGCAGTTCAGCACAAGATCATAACCGTTTTCGGCAAATGCAGCGGCGGCAGCCCGCCCGATTCCCCTGGAAGCTCCTGTAATCAGTACCGTGTTTCGCTTCATTGGCGTTTCCTCCATGATCGTTTTTCTTAGATTATAAAACAGATCCGAAAGAAAACAAGCGCACTCTAAAATATTTTGGAAAAAACAATGAAAATTTGGTGAAATCAGAAAATTTCTTGAAATTTTTCTAAAATATGGTATAATTACCTTATATACAGGCGGTATGAATGCGAGTTGTAGGAAAGTACCGGGCTGTGAACAAGGAAAGGGGCGGGATGCCATGCGTATTACGATTACAGGAAGAAATATTGATTTAACCGATGGGCTGAAAAGCGCCATCGAAAGCAAATTAGGAAAGTTAGAGAAATACTTTAGCCCGGATACGGACGTATTTGTAACGCTTAGCGTAGAAAAGGAGCGCCAGAAGATCGAAGTCACAATACCCGTAAAGGGCAATATCATCCGCTCGGAGCAGGTGAGCAACGACATGTATGTGTCGATTGATCTTGTAGAAGAAGTTATCGAACGGCAGCTTAAAAAATACAAAAAAAAGATTATCAGCAAGCATCAGAATGCTTCCAGCTTCAAGAAGGAGTTTATTGAAAAAGAATCGGATGTGGACGACGAAATCCAAATCAAAAGAACCAAAAAGTTTGATATGAAGCCGATGTATCCGGAAGACGCCTGTGTGCAGATGGAATTGTTAGGGCATGACTTCTTTGTTTTCTGCAATGCGGAAACAGAACGGGTAAACGTGGTATATAAGAGAAAAGGCAGTACGTATGGATTGATTGAACCGGAGTTTTAATAAGAGCCCGAAACAGCGCCGTACCGTCTGGCAGAAGCCGGCGGTACGGCATTTTTATAAAATATGCATTGTGAATAATGATGCTCCATACGCCGATTGCATATGTATTACTAAGTGTTTATAATAAAAGCGCCGGGGATTATGGAAAGAAGGGGATAACGATGCCAACCTATGCTATGGGAAGCGCAATTCGTGAAATGAGGATCCGTTTGGGGTATACGCAGGAGGAACTGGCTTATGGAGTTTGTAGTGCAGGTACTTTATCCAAAATTGAAAATGGCCAGGCAGTCATATCCAAGCGCGTATTTGAAGCGCTTTGCAGCAAATTGCCGGGAATGCATCATGTTTGGATTTCGTGCGACACAAAACTCGAAATGAAACGTTCCAAATTATGCAAACAGATATTGTTCTCTCTGGGGGCCGCGGAACTGACAAAGGCAAGTGAGGCGATGGCGCAGTATCATTTGCTAAAAGAAGAGGGGAACCCGTTTTGTATGCAGTTTGAATTGTATACGCAAGCGATATACCAGGGGCTTGCAAAAAAGAGCGAAGAGGAGATCCTTCCCAAATTAAAAAAAGCGTTGAAAATGACCATGCCCGATTATAAAACAAGGTTTCTGGCAAAGAAAAAAGTAGTGCTCTTAACTTATGACGAGTTGTATATATTATCAAATATGGGCATTGCTTATGCGAAAAAGAACCGAACGGAACTGGCATATCGGATATTTGTTTTTTTAAAATTGTATATGGAGCAGCAGGATTTGGATCTGGCGGAGTCCGCAAAGGCATGCCCGATGCTGTATGGGAACCTGGCGTGGGTATTGGAACGGCAGGGACAATTTGATGAAGCAGTAAAACAATGTGATACCGGTATAAACATCTGCATTTTTGCAGGAAATTATACCGTCCTGCCGCATCTGTTCTGCATAAAAGCAAGGTGTTATACTGCCTCAAAAAATTACGTGATTGCCAGAAAATGCATGCAGCAGGCAAAAGCAATTCTTGACATAAAAGGAAATTACAGAAACTATGGGAGCTTTGAAGAGTTTTATAAAGCAAGAGAACCCATATATGTTATTTATTAAATAACATATTAAATATTATACAAAAGATGTTCCCCGGTTACCATGCGGTTTCAGTAGAAAATAAAATTTCCTGAAACCGCATGTTTTTTTTGTTTGGGAATATATTGTTATTGTTTATACAGCGCATATGCGCCACCTCTTGCTATTGGATTTGAAATGGGATACAATGGGAAAAACAAAACTTTAGTATAGACAGATGGGAGATTACAATGGATATCGTAGTATTAGCCGGCGGCATTAGCGCGGAACGTGACGTATCATTAAAAACAGGGGCCATGGTTGCGGCAGCGCTGCGCAAACAAGGGCATCGCGTTATTTTACTGGATGTGTTTATGGGGTATCAGGGAAAACAGGAGGATGTTGCCGATATTTTTGCAAACAGTGATAAAGCAGGGATTACAGAAACTGAGATTTCAGAAACCGCGCCGGATCTTGCGGCGGTCAAAGCGTCGAGAGGCGATGCGTCCGGTTGTTTTTTCGGGCCGAAGGCGCTTCAGATTTGCGGGATGGCGGATATCGTTTTTATGGCGCTGCACGGGGAAGACGGCGAAAACGGCAAGGTGCAGGCGGCGTTTGATTTGCTTGGGATCCGTTATACGGGAAGCGGGTACTTCGGCAGCGCATTGGCGATGAACAAAGAAGTTTCCAAGGCGCTTTTTCAGAAAAATAACATTCCTGTGCCAAGCGGCGTCCATATGTCCAAAGACAGGCGCGTGGATGATTTTGAAAAAACAGGGCTTACGCTTCCTTGTATCGTAAAGCCCTGCTGCGGCGGTTCAAGCATTGGAGTTTCGATTGTGCGCAGTGAAGCGGAATTTGGGCGTGCTCTGGCCGAGGCATTTCGTTGGGAAGATGAAATTATTATTGAGGATTACATAGAAGGGCGCGATTTTTCGGTCGGCGTTTTGGATAAAAAAGCGCTTCCTGTCATTGAAATTGCCCCCCTGGATGGTTTCTACGATTACAAAAACAAATATAAGGCGGGATGCGCCGTAGAAACCTGCCCGGCCGATTTACCGGAAGATATCGCGGCAAAGATGATGCGGTATGCCGAAGCGGCATCCGAAGCGCTTGGTTTGGAAAGCTACTCCCGGATGGATTTTAAGCTGGCCGAAGACGGCGGCATTTACTGTCTGGAAGCGAATACGCTGCCCGGAATGACGGCAACCAGCCTGCTGCCGCAGGAAGCGCAGGCAATTGGGATCAGTTATGCAGAGCTTTGTGAAAAAATTATACAGGTTTCGCTGCGAAGGTATGAGGGATGAAGATGAAAAATATGACATTAAGAAATATTGCGGGTTGCTGCGGCGGAACCTATTTTGGGGATGAGGCGTCGCTTGATGCGGCCGTAACGTCGGTTGCGATTGACAGCCGCAAAGTATGCCCGGGCGGGCTATTTATCCCGCTTCGGGGAGAACGCGCAGACGGGCACGACTTTATTCCTGCCGTTATGAAATGCGGGGCGCTTGCCTGTTTGTCCGAGCAAGAGCTAAACGGACAGGAGGGGCGTTACATTCTGGTGGATTCCACACGTAAAGCGCTGCGGGATATAGCCGCTTTTTACCGCAGGGCGTTGGGGATAAAAGTAGTCGGGATAACCGGCAGCGTGGGAAAGACCAGCACAAAAGAAATGATCGCATCCGTATTAAAGGAAAAGTTCCATGTACATAAAACAGAAGGGAACTTTAATAATGAAATCGGCCTGCCGCTTACGGTTTTTGGCATCTCTGAAGAACATGAAATTGCCGTGCTTGAAATGGGGATTTCCGATTTCGGGGAAATGCACAGGCTGGCGGAAATTGCCGTTCCGGATATCTGCGTGATAACCAATATCGGTTTGTGCCATCTGGAAAATTTAGGAAGCCGGGACGGAATTTTAAAGGCCAAAACAGAGGCGTTTTCACACTTGAATGAAAAAGCGGTTATTGTATTAAACGGAGATGACGATAAGCTTGGCACAATACGGCAGGCGGGCGGTACGGAGCCGTTGTTTTATCCCTATAAGGAGCCTTTTGGGACGTATGGGGCCGAAAGCGCCGCAGTTTATGCGGACGGGGTAAAATTGCTTGGGATGCAAGGCGTCCGGATGACGCTGCATCTTTTCGGAAGCAGCGAGGAAGTATTCATCCCGCTTCCCGGAGGGCATAATATATACAACGCGCTTGCGGCGGCGTGCGTCGGGGCGGCGTGTGGAATGGGAATCCATGAGATATGCAGGGGGATTTCTTCCGTGCGCACGATTGGCGGCAGGAGCAATTTTATACGGGGAGGCGGCATTACGGTAATAGACGACTGTTACAATGCCAATCCGGTATCCATGCGCGCGTCGGTGGATGTGCTTTGCGGCGCGCAGGGCAGAAAGATTGCCGTCTTAGGGGATATGGGAGAACTGGGAGAAAATGAACGTAAGCTGCATGAGGAAGTGGGGCGTTATGCGGCACAGAATGGGATCGACCTTCTTTACTGTACCGGGGAACTGAGCCGGGAAATGGCGCGGGGAGCGTTGGAGGCAAAGGACAGACAAATGGGAGTGTTTTATTTTCCGGACAAACAGAGATTGCTGGATGCGGTTTTGGGGGAGGTTCAAAGCGGGGATACGGTGCTTGTAAAGGCTTCGCATTTTATGGAATTTTCGGAAATTGTAAAGGCGTTTCAGGAACGGAATACGGAACTATAAAAATGGGGCTGTCGCATTAAGAAATACAACTACAAGATATGGTATAATTTCTATTTACAAAATCTGAAATCTTGTATGTTTACTTCTTAATGCGACAGTCCCTTCGTTTTTCAATCGCCTTTTAGCAGTTCAAGAATTTTTAACCGCGTATAACTGCCCAAGCGCTTTTGATCCTCTTTGGAAAGTTCTCCCGGATAAATCGGCTCTCCATATACAAGCCTTACATCTGCGGAACGTATCCAGGGGAAGTGGTTTTCAAAAATATCCGCAGAACCTGTAATGGCCATTGGAATTATGGGACAGCCTGTCTTGGACGCCATTTTCATGCTGCCCTCCTTAAAAGGCAGCAGTTCCGTTTCGTCTTCGCTTTTTGACCTGGTTCCTTCCGGGAAAATACAGACAGAAATACCGCGTTTAATCTGGTCAATGCCCGTTAAAATAGTTTTTAAGCCTTCTTTGACATCTTCCCGGTTTAAAAACAGGCAGTACAGGCGTTTCATCCAGATAGAAAGCAGCGGTACTCTCAGCATAGAATCCTTTGCAACGTATCCGGTCAGCCCCGGGCATCTGGAATAAGTGATTACAATATCAAAAAAACTGCGGTGATTTCCAATATAAAGCACCGCCTCGTCCTTAGGGACATGTTCTTCCCCAACGACGGTAAGCCTTACCCCGGCAAGCGCCATAATACATTTAAACCCCCACTGTACCATACGAAGCTGCGAAATATCGGCGGCGTGCGGAAAACGCCTGGCAATCAGCCATTCGGCGCAAAGCACCGGGATGCCCAGCAACAAAAACAAAATAAGAAATAACGCAACAAATACCAGTCGTATCATAATGATAAATCCTTTCTAAAATCGTGTAATACGCAAATATTCATCTATTATACTCACTGTAAGTTGGAATTACAACCGTATTCCGTGAATAAACTTAAAAAAAGGCAAAAAGCAGGATAATATGAAACATTACGTATATTGGAAAAACAGGCGGGCATGCCGCGTGCTATCGTTTGCCGCGGTAATTGCTGTGATCACGTTCTTTGCATGCTGCATTGGCTGCGGCATTGAAAAAACGGACGGCAGCAAAATAAGCGATCTGGAATATGAACTTGTGGAAGAAGAACAAATTCCGGAAGAACTGAAAACGAAAATAGAAGAAAAAAAAGCGGCGGGCTTTAAGCTGACCTATGAAAGCGACGGCTGTATTTATATTGTCCGGGGTTACGGCGAACAGGAAACCGGCGGCTACAGTATTCAAATCCTGGAGTGTTACCATACGCAAAATTCAGTTGTATTTCAAACAAACTTAATCGGTCCATCCAAAGACGAACTGAAAAATACGGCTCCAAGCTACCCGTATA
>CAJTLD010000098.1 GCA_910577065.1 uncultured Lachnospiraceae bacterium
TGATACCAATACACCTCAAAATCCTTCCGTAAAAAGCTTAACAAAGCAGGAATGACGCAAAGCATGTCAAGAGTGTCCAGATGTATTGATAATGGACCAATGGAAGCGTTCTGGGGGATGCTGAAATCAGAAATGTATTACCTGAAGAAATTTCAAACATATGAGGAGCTAAAGGAGGCCATATCCGATTACATAGCTTATTATAATAATCATCGGTATCAGAAGCGCTTAAACTGTATGACACCGATAGAATATAGAAACTATTTGAAAGATGCTGCATAAAAACTCTGCCAGTCCTCTTTGCGACTGGCAGGTAAAAATTTTTATTTTTTTAACTGTCTACTTGACAGGGAGCGGTTCAATTTTAGATTATATCGGCCTTTGTGAAGAAATAGAGGGGATTGAGAGGTTGCCGCTTGTGAATGAGGGGAGTTTTGTGATGGCAGATAGCGAGGGTTATCAGTTGGCGGGTCGTAAATTTGAAATTTTTCAAGAGTGGAATGAGTACAAGAAAGAGAAAAAATATGAAGAGAAACGGGAATGTTTTGAAATCCAAAAAGAATTTTTAGATGCCAAGAAACTATATGGAGTGAAAATGACGGACAGGCAAAGAAAACAGTTGCGTATGCATTTTGACAAAAGCGTCAGGCGGCTTGAGAAGCTGTTGGGGCGTGATTTGGCGGAACTTTGGTTTTAGAGTGTGTAAAGTATTTATAGAAATGTGGTGTTAAAAGTGGAGGAATATAAATATTATATATTTGGCGCCCATTCCAGGGCACAGACGGCAGCGGTATATATTCAGTATTTATATCCTGATGCTGTGTTGGAAGCTTATCTTGTCAACAATAACGAGCAGAATGAAGAGGAAATCAAAGGGGTGCCGGTTATCAGATTGAATAGAAGCAAAGAATTGCATTGTGATTATCCGGTGGTTCTTGGAACGCGCTCCAGTTATCATGCCGTGATTAAACAAGAACTTCAAGATTTAGGAATGCAGAGAATTTATCCGATGGATGTAGAACTAGACTTAAAATTACGGAATGCATATTTAAGGAGATACTTTTCCAGCGTGGGCAGGCAATTTGCAAAAATATGTGATATAAATACGCTTGGCAAATCGTCAGATCAGGATGCCAGTAAGACGCATACTTGTATATATGTAGCTAAATCCGTATTTGACAAGCCTCTGCAACAAGAATTACGTCTCGCAAACTATGAGAAAATTATACAGGTAGGTGCTGCATTGACGGAAAAACGGTTGGAGGATCATGGGATAATTGACTCTGCAGGGCAAAATATTTCTGACAGAAATAAACAGTATTGTGAATTAACAGGATTGTATTGGATATGGAAACATGCAAGGGAAGATATCATAGGTCTTGTACATTACCGCAGGCATTTTTTGCTGCCTGCAGACTGGGAAGAACGTGTGAAGCGTTATGGGATAGACGTTATTTTGCCAGTTCCACTTTATGTGGCTCCAAGTGTGGAAGGAAATTACAGGAAACGACATATATCTGGGGATTGGGATTTGATGCTGGATTATATCAAACAGAATGAGCCGTCCAGCTATCACAATGCCAAAAAAGTATTTGCAGGAAATCTATACTGTCCGTGTAATATGTTTATCATGAAGAGAGAGATTTTGGATGCTTTGTGCGCCTGGATGTTTCCGATAATAGAATCTGTAGCAGCGCAGCAGGGAACACGCACAGACGTATATCAGAACCGGTATCCAGGATTTTTATCAGAGCGCTTGATGACACTGTTTTTTGAAATGAATAGAGAACAGTATAAAGTTGTATATGCTGATAAGAATTTTCTTTCTTAAAATGTAATAATTGTGCTCGTATATTGGCATAAGATAGCAATAGGAATGTGTATAAAAACCATGAAAATCTATATGGAGACAGTAAAGTGTGGTATGAATTACTTTGAAGGAAGTAGGGTACAAAAAGATATAAAAGTTGTGTTCAAATGCTGTTTATGTTGAAAAATTACGAGAGATAGATTGCAAAAGCGGCAAACATGTGATATGGTAGTAATAGGATACAAAAAAGCTATGAAAGTTAGTTAGAACAGTTTTTAAGAATAAATGCGCCGTCTTTGTTAGTTTCCTATATCAGGGCACAGATGGCATATAATACGGCACAGGCAAGTTTTCCGGCGTTTCACATGCCGTTTATTGATTTCTCGAAGGATTTAAAGTAAACATATAATTAAATCTCACCCTTTCATGTAAATGTCTGAACAGGAAGCTTTATTCTCCATGTATTGGCAGACATAAACTGGGAGGGTTATTTTTTTAGAAACTTTAATTGTAAAAAACAGCATTATTCTGGAAATAGGTGCAGAATATAGAAGAGGAAAAAGCGCTGACTGAACGGAACATTGACGAAACCAGCATATTGATTTATCATTATATTCTCCGGAATCTGGGTTCAGGCGTCTCAGATTCTGGACAGTACTGCTTGGAGCAGCAAAACAATCACGGAGGATAAGCAATGCATACACAATTGTCGGCATCTATGATGTGCGCAAATTACACAAATTTAGAAAAAGAGGTGCGGCTGTTGGAGGAAGGCGGCATAGATTCGTTTCATATTGATATTATGGACGGTCAGTTTGTGCCTTATTTCTGTATGGGTATTCAGGATCTCAAATGCATCCGGAGCCTGACGAAAAAACCAGTGGAAGTACATCTGATGATCAAACGCCCGCTCAGTTACTTAAGCGGTTTTATCAGCGCAGGCGCAGATGTGATTTACGTGCATCCGGAAGCGGACTACCATCCGGCAAGTACCCTGCAGGCGATTATTTCCGCAGGAATAACGCCGGGACTGGCAGTCAATCCCGGTACTTCTTTTGAATCCGTCAATGAACTACTGTTTCTGGCAAAACGGGTGCTTGTTATGAGCGTGAATCCCGGAAGCGCAGGCCAGGTGTTTTTGCCGTACATAGGGCAAAAGCTGGAGAAGTTTTTGCAGGTTAGAAAAGAACGGGATATTGAAGTATACTGGGATGGAGCCTGTTCCAAGGACAAAATCCGGACATACGCCCCCAGAGGAGTAAAAGGATTTGTGCTTGGCACAACGGTTTTATTTGGAAAAAACAGGCCGTATGGCGAATTGTTAAGTGAAGTCAGGGAAATTTGCGTTTAATATATCCCAAAACAGCGTGACGATGTCCCGTGCCAAACGGCGTGCGGCAGAATGCGCAAAGGGATGCGGTATGAGGGGGAAAACGGATTTGAATTATGCAATTGTTTTGTCAGGAGGTATCGGAAGCCGTCTGAAAGGGATAGACATTCCAAAGCAGTATTATAGAGTATGCGGCAGGACAGTTATCAGCTTCTGTATAGAAACAATGGAACGGGCAGAATGCATCAATGCATACAGCATAGTTGCAGACGGCAGATGGCAGGATGAAATTCTGGGCGAAATGAACCGTTTGGGGTATGAGACACGGATCGCGTTTGGCTCCAAATTTCAGGGTTTTGCGCAGCCGGGAGAAAACCGGCAGCTGTCTATATTAAACGGGCTGTTATTTTTAAAAAATCAGGCGAAACAAGAAGATATCGTCCTGATACAGGATGCGGCAAGGCCTAATACTTCAGACGGACTGCTGAAAAGATGTATTCAGGCCGCGGAAAGATCCGACGGCGCCATGCCGGTACTGCATATGAAAGATACGGTATATTACAGCGCAGACGGAAAAAAAGTAGATTCTTTGCTGGAACGGGATAAAATCCTGGCGGGACAGGCGCCGGAAGCGTTTGTATACGGTAAATATTTACGGGCAAATGAAAACTTGCTGCCGGATGAAATGATGCATATCAACGGCAGCACGGAAGCTGCGTTAAAGGCAGGGATGGAAATTGCGCTGGTGGAAGGCGAGGAAGAGAATTTTAAAATTACTACGGCAGAAGATTTGAGGCGCTTTGAGCAATTGAAAAGCAGCCGTAAATAAATCCGCTTGGGCGAGTTTGAAAAATACTCTAGGGGAGGTAATGATGAAAGCTTATGTACTTCAGGGAGTCGGACAGTTGGAATATAAAGATGTGCCGCTTCCGGATTTAAAGCCGGGGTGGGTTCTGGTACGCACAGCGGCAGCAGGGATTTGCCAGTCGGATATCCCGAGAATTTTTCAGACAGGTACGTATCATTTCCCGACGGTTCCGGGACATGAATTTGCCGGAACGGTTACAGACGTTTATGGAGAGGAAAGCCGGGCCTGGCTCGGAAAGCGCGTGGGGGTTTTTCCGCTGATTCCCTGCAACAAATGTTTTGTGTGTAAAGAGAAAAACTATGAAATGTGCCGCAGTTATGACTACCTTGGCTCCAGAAGGGACGGCGGGTTTGCGGAATATGTTGCTGTTCCTCAATGGAATCTCATTGAACTTCCGGATAAGATGAGCATGAAAGAGGCCGCTATGCTGGAACCCGCTTCGGTAGCGCTGCACGCCGTCCGCAGGCTGAATCTTGCGCCGGGTATGTCTGCGGCCTTATATGGCCTTGGGACAATCGGGCTTATCATCACGCAGTGGCTGCATATTTTGGGAGTGAAAAATGTATATGCAGTCGGGCGTCATGCAGCGCACGGCAGAATCATGAAAAAAACAGCAGGGGAAGGGTATTTGTATGTCCAGGCGGAAAAAGGGCAGGATACGGTTTCGTGGATTCTGGAACAGACAGGCGGGATGGGGACAGATGCGGCGATTGACTGCACCGGTACTGCGGAAGGCATATCAAATTGTCTGCGCTGCGTCAGGCCGGGAGGGCAGGTTTTGGCTGTTGGAAATCCGAAGGGCGATATAGTATTGGATCAGGCGTCTTACTGGAAAATCCTTCGCAATCAGCTGCGTGTTACCGGAACCTGGAACTCGTCTTTCTGCCATTACGCCGGAGACGACTGGCATAAAACCATAGAAGCCTGCGTAAATGGAACGCTTCATTTGACGGAACTGATCACGCACAGCCTTGCGTTTGACGAACTTAAGCAGGGTCTTTCCATAGCCAGGGAGCGGAAGGAATACCTGAATAAAATAATGATTTGTGAAAGCAAAAACTGGCAATAGAAGAATTGCCTTAAGAATACAATAAAACAAGCCGATATATAATCATAAAGCGTGTGAAATAAATATCAAGATTTAGAAGAAAGGAAAGGCCAAGACGGCCGGGTGGAAAATCATGGAAGATAACAGAGCGGAACAAAAAGAGGCGTTAGAGGTACTGATTGAATTTAACGAACGCGTACTGAAAAATATGCGCATTATCGTAAAAGAATTGTCCGGTGAACGGTTAGCGGATACCAACCAGTTTTTAAAAGGCATTGCAGACGCGCTGAACTGGGAAATTGAAGTGGTAAACGGGACGATGGGAATGCTCAACGAAGGAAAAGAGCGTGTCAATAAAGAAGAATTTAACACAGCGGTAATTCGGCTGAGCGAAGCCATCAAAGCAAATGACGATACGGCGATGGCGGCTGCGTTTACGGAACTGATTCCGGTGTTTGAACGCCTTGGCGAAGCAGCAAAAGAAGTTACAGCGTAGGGTTAAGCCAGCTTTTGAAGCAACAGAAGCTGGCTTATTCGTTATATAAAAGCATGGAGGCGGCTATGAAAATCTTGTTTTTTCAGTGGCATTCTTTTTTGAATAAGGGGATGGAACGGGCGCTTAAGAAATTGGATATCGGATATGACACGTTTTTTTATCAGTTTACGGATTGGGAAAAGGACGACGTGTTTTTAGAACGTTTGAAAAAGAAGATAAAAGGGACGGATTACCGCCTTGTTTTGTCTGTAAACTTTTCACCTTTGATTTCAGAGGTGTGTGAAGAGTTTGGGCTTCCTTATATTTCCTGGGTTTATGATTCGCCGGTGCATATTAAAGATCTGGAATCTATGAAGCGAAGCTGCAATCATATTTATTTCTTTGATCGCGGCCAGGCAGAAGAGTACCGCCGTGCCGGCATACCGGCAAAGCATCTGCCCCTTGCTGTGGACGTGGAAGTTTTTGGGAAGGCGATTGCAGGCGCGGGCACAAGAAAATACGGTTCAGAGATTTCCCTGGTTGGAAAATTATATCAGACAGATTATTCTTATTTTACGGCGCCGTTGTCCGAATATCTGAGAGGATATCTGGAAGGGATTGTAAATTCCCAGATGAAGGTTTACGGCGGTTATTTGATTCCTGAGTTAATTACGCAGGAATTGTTAAATAAAATGAATGAGAATTACAAAAAGGCGGCAAAAGACGGGTTTGTGATGGGAAGACGGGAGTTGGAATTTATGCTTGCCTGCGAAACGACCGGACGGGAACGCTATCTGGCTTTGTCGCTTTTGTCCAGGCATTATCCGGTAGATTTGTATTCTACAGATGAGGACAAGCGGCTGAATCATGTCAATTATTGCGGTTATGCGGATTATTATAAAGAAATGCCCGCGGTGTTTGCAGGAAGCAGGGTAAACCTGAACATTTCTTTAAAGACCGTACGGACCGGCATCCCGTTGCGCGTGCTTGATATTATGGGTTGCCAAGGATTTGTACTTAGCAATTATCAAGAGGAGATAGCAGAGCATTTTGTCCCGGGAGAGGAATGCGTTTTGTATGAAAGCCTGGAGGATATGTATATAAAAGCAGATTATTATCTGAAGCATGAAGCGGAGCGGGAACGGATTGCGGCGGCAGGGTATGAAAAAGTGAAGAGGGATTTTGCGTTTGAGCAGAGACTTCGGGATATGATGCGGATGATGGGAGAGAAACCGTAATGAAATATGGATGTGTTTCTGCCAGATCAAAAAGAATATGTGGCGGCGATTTTAAATGGATGGTATATACATTATAGCTTTACCTTTCCTCCTTCCCCATATATACTGCCGTTGTTTGTTGGAACTCATTTTAACTGTGATGCGACGATATTTGGAGACTATTCCTATTTGGACGGATATGCGACGGAGTATCTGAATATGTATGAACCAATTGGCTGCCGGGATTGGCAGACGGCAAATATTTTGGGGGAGAAGGGAATAGAAAGTTATTTTTCGGGGTGTCTGACGTTGACACTACAAAAATTTGGGGGCGTTACTTCAAATCATACGGTTTTTTTGACAGATGTGCCGCCTGAAATAAAAACGTATATAGATTCTCTGCTTCCGGATAAACCGCGGATTAGCCTGACACATAGATTTACGGCAGAGGAAACCGGTTGGCAAAGCTGGCAGAAACGGGAAGAGCGGATTGAGTTGTTTTTGAAGAGATATCAGGGAGCAGATTTGGTTGTAACAACGAGGCTTCATTGTGCGTTGCCATGTATTGCTCTGGGAACGCCCGTTATTTTAGTAGTAAACAGAAATGAAGATTATTATGACAGGATAGAATGTTTTTCACAATGTTGCTTCTGTTTTAACAAAGAAGAGATTTTGGGAGGAAAAGCAGACGGGATACTGCTGAAACCTGTAGAAAATAAAAAACCGGAAAATATGATCCATCAAATGCAAAAGATCTTGCAGGATTTTATATCAGACTGTATGAAAGATAAAAAGGATACGAATTTTCTTCCGGATTTGTCTTTGTATCAGGATTTATATATAAAGCGCAGCCAATGTGCTCGTCGTGCCGCTCAGGTATTGTTGCAAAGACAATATAATCTGGAACAGCAATATAATCAGGATATGGAAAAAGTGAGATGCATAATGGAGCGGCTAAAAAATATTCAAATTTAATGAAGTAAACGGATGGTGCAGGAAAATTTGATTTTAAAAAACGAAAATGACATATATATTTTTTTTGAAACAATAAAACAGTTAGAAGCACAAAGTATCCTTGATATCGGAATGTTTTTAAAGCGGATTGGAAGTGTTTCCAGAAAAGCAATGGATTGTGAAATTCCGGAGACTGTCCGGCTTAATGGAGTAGATTTATTTCCGGAAAAGGAGTTTCCCGTATGGAAGCATGTTTATGATACAATTGAAAATGGGGAGCATTTTTTGGAAAAGCGGGTAAAAGACAGATACGATCTTACTGTGATGCTTGGCGTGGATGCGTTGCTTCCAATGCCGGTATTTGCTAATATTATAGAAAAAATTTCGTTTTATACCAGGTTTTTGCTGGTAAACAGAATTTTGGATATTTGGAAAAAAGAATGGGTCAATGCTAAAATCATAGATTTACGTGTAGAAGCAGATTCGTATTGTCTCGTGGATTTTGGGGTGTGATAGCATGGACACAAGAGTATATGTGATGACGCATAAAAAAATAGAGGAAATACCAGACAAAATGTACATACCGCTTCAGGTGGGAGCCAAAGGCAGAGAAGCGTTGGGATATATAATGGATAACAGTGGGGAGAATATTTCAGGCAAAAACCAATATTATTGTGAACTGACGGGTATTTACTGGCTCTGGAAAAATGTGGATTGTGACATCATTGGAATATGTCATTATAGAAGGTATTTTACAAAGGATGAAAAGCTGCTGGATAAAGGTTACATCGAACGTATTATGCAGACATATCCGATCATTATTCCAAACAGCAGCTGTGTAAATGAGACAGACGTATATCAGCATTATGCAAAAAGACACAACATAAATGATTTAAAGCTTTGCCGAGAAGTAATCAGCAGAAAATATCCGGCGTATCGGGAGGCTTTTGATTATGCTATGGATTCTATATTGGTATCTGTCGGGAATATGTGGATAACCCGAAAAGAAATCTTTGACCGATATTGCGCATGGCTTTTTGATATTTTGTTCGAGGTGGAAAAGGAGATTGATTTCAGTGCATATGATGATTATCAAAAACGGGTTATAGGCTTTTTGGCAGAACGGCTGTTTCGGGTATGGCTTTTCATGCAGCCAGAGGCAGTTACCGAAGAGAATATGAAACTGATTGATCCTGTGGATTTTTTCAATGCGGAAAAAAGAGTTGCTCTGCTTTATCAGTGTATAAAATTAAAAATAGATCCTGTTTTACGTCTCTATCGGGAATATGCCGGGAAAGAAAGCCTCGCGCAGCCTTTGGTTTGCCAGGATGATTTTGAGGGGAAAATACCGGTGTGGGTCTGTTGGTGGCAAGGCGAGGCAGATATGCCGGAGTTAATCAGGGGCTGCATCCAGAGCCTGCGGAGAAATCTTCCTGCTGATAAGACGGCGTTTCGCTTGATTACTTTGGAAAACTGTATGGAGTATGTGACTTTTACGGAGACCGTGATCCGAAAGTTTAACGAAGGAATAATTACATATACGCATCTTTCGGATTTGCTTAGAGCAGAACTTTTGTTTCGTTATGGCGGGATGTGGGTGGATGCAACCTATTATGTTACAAAGCCGTTCGAAGCAGGAATATGGAACCAATCTCTGTATACTTTGCGGTTTGATTCTTCTGTTTGGCAAGCAGATATTACAAAGGGCAGATGGTCCGGAAACTTTTGGTATGTGCAAAACAGGAGCCATAAGCTGTTTCGGTTTTTGATGGAATGTTTCTGGTATTATTGGGAAACAGAGGATAAGCTGATTGATTATTTTTTGATTGATTATCTAATTGCGGCTGCAGTGGAATGCTTTGAAGATATTAAATTAGAATTGCAACAGTGCGATTGTTGCGGAAAATCTGTTTTTGAGTTGCAGAAGTGGATGAACCGTAAAAGTTCTTTGGAGAGAATAAACGGGGTGATGCGGGAAAGCCCTTTTTATAAATTGAATCGGAATGTTTCGTATCAAAAGGAAAATATGGCAGGGGAGCAAACTATTTATGGATGCTTATTTGGAACGCAGCAATGAGAAAAGTTTTTTAAATCTTATTAAAACGATGCTTATTGAGATTGAAAAAGACACAAAATTCAAAAAATCTACCCTTGATGCTTTATCAATAGCGTATAACAAATTGTCAGCTGAAAAACAGGAAAGCTGTCTGGAAATAATTGTTCAAACGCTGGAAGATAACTATTGGGTAGAGATTTTTCTGTTGGCTACATTATTAATACATATAAAAGATAAAAAGATAGTATACCATATTAAAAAAGTGTTGGAAAATCCGTCATACCCTTTGTGGGAAAGGTTGAACGATTTTCTTCAGTTGAAGATATATTTGTTTACAGAACCTGTATTGAAACAAAAATATGAAAAATATCAATA
>CAJTLD010000099.1 GCA_910577065.1 uncultured Lachnospiraceae bacterium
CGCAACCGCCGGAAACGCGCCGTCCATGGCGCATTCCGGCTTGCCCTGCCATCCGTGGCAGGGCATTGCTGGGAATCGCAGGGGATACTTAAGAGCCGCTAAATCCTGTTACAATGCGAACGCCGCTTCCCCTGTCCTCTGGCTGACTGCGGTTTTGGCAGGCTTGCACGGTAAGCGGCTTTCGCTTTCTGAATGTTCTTGATGGGTACAGCTTTTTGCCGAAGAGACAATATGGCTGTCAGGATTTTGTGGGAAGGGGAATCCTTCAAAATAATATTGAGCCGTCCGGAGTGAGATATTGTGAGAAGTTGTGGTGCGGGAAAGGAGGCTTCCATGCAGGTAAAAAGCAGAGTGCCAGAGGATTTTTATAAACTGTTTTCCGGCAAATATACGGAATATTACCAGCTTGCGCTGATTGCCTTAAGCGAGGAATCCGCCGCTTCCTCTTTGCTTACAGGCTTAACCGAAGAAGACTGTCAGGACATCCTCCGTGAGAGGATGTCCTCTGTTATAGAGGAGGACGGCGGGGCCGAAGAGGAGGAGGGCGTCCGGCACGGGGCGGGCGTTCTGCGCCGCCTGGTTGCGTGGGGGTGGTTAAAGCGGGATTTTGACGAAATGCGAAACAGCTATGTGATATCCGTTCCCGATTACAGCCAGATGTTTATCGACGTGTTCCGCAGGCTGTTCGACTGGGACAGCCGGCAGGAACGGGGCAGCATCCTGGCGGTTTACAGCCATCTGTTTACATATCGGGCGGGAGCGGAGAAAAATAACGATCTGTTAAACGGCGCCCTTGAGGCGTCGAAAGCTTTGCGGCGGATGCTTTCCGATCTGCAGGAGGGGATGCGCGGCTATTTTGAGGCGCTGGCCGAACAGAAAACGTTTCTGGGCGTCCAGGAAGTCTTAGTGGGCGAAATCAATAACCGTGACAGCGGGCAGTATGCTATTTTAACGACGACGGACAGTTTTTACCGTTACAAAGAAGAAATCCGGGAACTTTTGGATCAAAATATTGCCGAAACGGCGGCGCAAAAACAGGCGCTTGCGGAAGCGGCGGGACAAACGCAGGAAAATCCGGAGGCCGGACGGCAGCGCGGCAATGAGCGGTCTTCCTGTGAAGAGGCGCTTGGGCTGTTGTTTCGGATTGCCCGGGAATTTGAGGAAATTGAGAAGCGGTATAACCGGCTGATTGACCAGAAACGGATGTTTGCCAAGCGGGCGGCGGCGCGTATGCGCTATATTCTCGCGGAAGGGGACGCGCAGGACGACCAGGCGAAAGAGTTTGTGCGGTTTTTGGAGCAAAGCCCCAGAAAAGAGCAGATTTTAGAGGATCTGGCGGGACGTCTGGGCCTGACCGGACCGTTTCGTATTCTCAAAGAAAAAAGCTTTTTTCGGCCGAGAAATACGGCAAAACGCGAGTTCTGCCCGCAGGAGGTGCAGCTGCAGAAGGGCGCGTCGGAAGGCTTTGATACGTATGTGGTAAAGCCGCTTTATACGCAGGCGCAGATTGCGGCGTTTCGCAGGGAGCATGAAACGGACGGCGTCTTTTGCGCGGACGCGCAGACGGTACGGGGCATAGAGGATTTGGAAAAGCTTCTGTTCGTCTGGCAGGAGGCGGCGGAAGATGCGGAAAGCACGGTGGAGGCGGAGACGGAAAAGACGTTTACTACGCCGGAAGGGTTCCGTTATTCCGGGTTTTCGGTGAGGAGGAAAAGAGAAGATGGTTCATTATCTGGAGGGGCTGTCTGTAACGGAGGCGGCAAAGCTTAAGAAAACGGTTGCCGCCCTGTTCCGGCAGACCTGTATTTTGCAGGAAAAATACGATCCGGCTGCGCTTGCGCCAATCGACAACGAGCAGTACGGGATCTGCGTAAAGCACCGTCCGTTTCTGGAGGCGTATCTGGAAGTGATGGGCTGCGAACTGGTGCATGACGCCAAGGAGCATATTTTCCGGATTACCGGAGAAGGCGTCCCGGCGGAAGCCGTCCCGAAATCCGCGGCAATCCTGATTTTGCTGGTTAAAATGATTTACCGGGATAAAATTATGGGAGAGGGGCTTATGGAGCCTGTTACGAACCTGGCGGAAATACGGGAGTACGGGAAAAATACCGGGCTGCTGAACGGGAAGCTGCCGGATTTGGAATGGAACGAGGCGCTCGGGCAGATGAAGCGGCACCAGATCATAGAGTACCCGGGGGCGCTTCGGGATATGGACGATACGACGCCGATTTATATTTACAGCGCCGTCAATCTCTATGTCAGCTTTGCCCTGCTGCATGAACTGATGGAACAGTACAAAGAGGAGGAGGTGGCGCCCGGTGAAACAGGCGAAAAAGATTTTTACCAGGATGCTTTTGAATAACTGGGGCGGGATTGCTCACCAGGTGATTTGTTTTCACGAGTCGGTCAACTTATTCAGCGGGAAAAGCGGTTCCGGAAAATCCACAGTTATGGACGCCATGCAGGTTGTGCTGTACGGAAGCATCCGCAATGATTTTTTAAACAGGGCGGCGGACGATACGAAAAACAAGCGGAGCGTGTTAAGCTATCTGCGCGGGGCGCAGAAAGACGGCACGGCAAACCGGGAGCATATGGATTTCGGCGCGCAGGTCGTACTGGAACTTTTGGATACGTCAACCGGGGAAACAGTATGTATCGGCGCGTCTTTTGAGGTGGCGGGCAGCGATCAGGAGGTGGGCAGATACTGGTTTTTCAGCCACACCGGGGGATTTCCGGCGGACAATTATCTGTCGGGCGGGACGGTCCCGTATACATACGCCGTTTTAAAGCGCCTGATCGAAGAGCGCAGCGCGCAGGCAAAAAACATGGCGGGCGTAAATATCAACCGCATTTATCCGACGCGGGAGGCGTATTTAAACGCTTTATGCGATACGATATTCGGCTATCTGGACGCCGGGCGGTTTAAAACCATGCAGAAAAGCGCGATCGCGCTGCGGATGGCAAACGGCACGGCGCAGTTTATCAAGGATTATATGTTTCCGAGAAGCAAAGAAGACACCGTTTCGGCCATCAGCGATCAGCTTGCCGCCTACCGCGAAATTAAGGAGCAGGTGGAAACGCTGGAAAACCAGATAGAATTGCTCGAAGAAATCCGGCTTCATGACGAGGCGCTTTGGGCTGCAAAAAAGGAGCAGAGCGACGTACAGACCGCGCTTCGGGTTTTGGATATCGAAGATAAAAAAGCGCATCTTGCCGCTAAAAAGGAGGAGCGGGAGGATCTTGCCGCGGCGCTTGCTTCCTGTGAGGCTAAGATAAAAGAACTGGCGGGAAGCCTGGCGGAACAAAGGGACGCGCAGGCGGCGCTTAAGGCAGAGCTGTTCGGCGGCGATTTCGGAAAAAAACGGGAGCAGCTTGCGCAGCTGCGGGAGACGATACGGCTGTTAAGCCATGAGGCGGCGGACTGGGCTGCCCTGACCAAGCGGCTTAAGCTGTGGGATGAAGCGGAGGGCATATGCGATTATGTCAGCAACCCGGTCAGAAACCTGCTGGAGCAGTTTGCGTGCGGCGCAGTAACGGAGGAATCGACCAATCGGTTGAAGAAGGGGTTAAAAGAAGCCTTTGATTCCGTGACGGATGAAATCAACGATCTGCGGGACAGCCTGCGCGGCGTAACCGAGCAGTGCCGGGAGAAAAAAGAAATTTTAGACGATTTGAAAAAAGATAAAAAGCACTACGGAAAGGATTTAAAAGAGGCCAGGCGGAAGCTGAAAGAAGAACTGTCGCTTCGGTACGGGCACAGCGTGCAGGTGGAGGTTTTGGCGGATCTGTTCGACGTGACGGACGAAGCGTGGCGCAATGCGGTGGAAGGCAGCCTTGGGCGGATCAAGTTCGGGCTGATGGTAGAGCCGCAGTATGCCCCGGCCGCGGCGGAACTGTTTCGCAGGATGTCCCAGAAAGAGTACCAGTCGGTTGATTTGATCCAGACGGAAGCCATGATGCGGGACGCCCCGAAGGCGGAGCCGGGCACATTATACGACGTGGTGGCGACGGATATCCCCTATGCGGACGCGTGCTTAAAGCGGTATCTGGGGCATATTAAAAAATGCGGCACGGTAGAGCAGCTGCAGGCTGCCGGGCGCGGCGTGACGCAGGACTGCTACTCGTACCAGAATTATATGTTCCGCCATCTGAGGGCGCAGGATTACCGCTATCCGAGCATCGGCAGGAAGGTTTCCTTAAAGCAGGCGCGTGAACTGGAAGCGGAGGTGTATCAGTTAAACGCGCAGATGATTGCGCTGCAGCAGGAGATTGCCGCGTTAAGCCGGGTGAACGATCTGGAGCGGCTGTCGTCTTATACGCCTGGGCAGCTTGCGCAGCTTAAGGACGCCGCGTCCGGATTGAAAGCGTATGAACGCAGGGCAGAGAAATTGGAGGGCGAGCTTTTGGAACTGGAACGCGGCACGCTTGTCGCGGGGCAGAAGGAGCGGGAGGCGCAGCTTGCGGAAGAAATCCGCCGGATGGAGGAAACAAAAGAACGGCTGCAAAAAGACAGCGTGCGTTTTGCCGCGTTAAAAGGGGAACTGGATCGGGAAATATCGGACCGGGAAGAAACGCTTGGCCGGCTGACGGAAGGATTTTGGCCGGACCCGCAGATAAAGGGGGAGGCTGCCTGCGCCATAGAAGCGGGCGGGGCGGCCGGCTACAAAAAAGGCTGGCCAGGACGGCGGAAGCAGAAGAAGAACTGCGCGGCCGCGCCAGGATGCAGTTTATCAAAGCGTATCCGACGTATGATTTTTGCGGGACGGAGAAGGACAACACCGTGTACGACGAGCTGTTAAGACGCTGCAGGAGCGACTTTGAGCCGAAATACAAAGCGGAGTTTGACCGGCAGTACGGCTTTATCTACCGGATGCTGCGTGAAAATGTGATTGCGGCGATCCACGGGGAAATTAAGGCGGCGAAGCGCCACCGCCGCGAGATTAACGCCATGCTTGCCAAAATCCGGTTTTCGGACAGTGTTTACCAGATTGACATTCTTCCGGCGGAGGATGAAAACCGCCAGTTTTATGAAATGCTGACGGCGGAGGAGTTAGACTTAAAGACGCCGGATTCACAGATGGACGGGCAGGTCAGCTTAGGGGACGACGCGTTTTACCGGAAGTATGAAAAGCAGTTAAAGCGCCTGACGGATAAATTTATGCCGCCAAGGGACGCCGATCCTTTAGCGCGGGCAAGCCACAAAAAGGATATGGCGAAATATGCGGATTACCGGACCTATTTGAAGTTTTGCATGTACGAGCAGGCGCAGGATGAGAACGGGAATATCCGTAAGAATTATGTGGACGATATGGCGGGGCGCGATTCCGGGGGAGAAGGGCAGAACCCGAAATATGTGGCGCTGTTTGCCGGGTTTGCCATGCTTTATATGCAGCAGGGCAGCAGGGATACGAAGATTCGGCTGGTCATGCTTGACGAGGCGTTTTCTAAGATGGATAAGGAGCGCAGCGAAGTGTGCCTGCGGTATGCCAGGCAATTGGACTTGCAGCTGGTTGTGTGCGTGCCGGACGAGCGTCTGCCGTCTTTGATCCGGAATGTGGACTGCGTATATGCGTTTCG
The DNA here is from genome assembly GCA_910577065.1 of uncultured Lachnospiraceae bacterium. Taxonomy (GTDB): domain Bacteria; phylum Bacillota; class Clostridia; order Lachnospirales; family Lachnospiraceae; genus Roseburia_B. The sequence continues at coordinate 5,578 of CAJTLD010000099.1, forward strand.
GCGCGAGGGGAACCGGATTTCGATGATTGGGATTGATAAAGGCGCGTATCTTAAGATGATGGAAGGATAAAAAGGCAGAGGGGCTGTCGGGAAAGAACAGCCCCCCTGCCGGTTTGTTTTGCAGAAATTATTTTTTGGGAACCGTCACGCTTTTGACGGCGGAATAGCCGGAGGATTTTGTGCCTCCCGAAGGCAGGTTTACATAGGATCGGATTTTGTAGTAATACGTTTTCCCGGCTTTGATCCCGGTATCGGTCCATTTCACGGTTTTGTTTTTGGAAATGGTTTTTACGTTTTTATAGCCTCCCTTTTTGGTACGGGAGCGGTATATTTGGTAGCCGTCCGCTTTGGTGTCGCGTTTCCAGGACAGTTTTATTTTTTTGGTTCCGGAAGCGGATGCTTTTTTCAGTTCCGGTTTTGCCATCTGGAGCTTTGCTTTTTGGACGGAAGTATAAGCGGAATGGTAATCCTTGCCGTTTACGGTGATAAATCCGCGGATCCGGTAAGTATTGGTCTGGCCGGGCGCCGGGGAGGCGTCCTGAAAGCTGACAGACGATTTGCCCCACAGCGTCTGAATCAGGCGGTATCCGTCGTTTCCCGACTTGCGGTAGATTTTGTATCCGTCTACGGATTTCTTTTTCCAGGATAACGTCACGGTTTTATAATTTTTGACTTTAAAGCTGCTCCATGCCGTAGCGGGGATGGTAAAGTCCGCGGATTTGATATCGGAATAAGCGGAATACTGGGTTTTGCCGTTTAATTTCAGATATGCGCGTACTTTATACCGGTACAGCGTTCCGGGCGCGGCGGACGTATCCTCGAAAATAAATTCCCCGGCCGTTACGGAGGCCAGTTTTTTGAATGCGCCGTTTGCCCCTTCTGCCCGGTAAATCTGATAGCCTTCGGCAGCGGCGGTTTCGTTCCACGACAGCGTTACGGAAGCGTAGCCGTTCTTTTGCGCGGTCAGGGAAGGCCTGCTTAAATGTTCTTCCGGCTTTGGGCACGGGGTTGCGGGCATATTGTTGTAGACCGGGATTTTAAATACAAATGCCTTGTTTAAAATGCCCATGTCCCGGTAGCTTTGCTGCACGGTTTTTCCTTCGTTGTCGGCCGCTAAAAGGTTCTGCATGTACTGGTGCCAGTACAGCCCGTCGTAGGAGGCGTCCACGTCGAATTTCTGCAGGTAAAGCGTATCCTGTCCCTTAAAGATAAAGTCGGAGGCGGTTGATTTTGCGCCGCCTTTTAACGCCTTATAGCGGGTATTCCAGCCGTTGGCCTTGGCTTCCTCCAGGCCGCGGCGGTACACTTCCTCGCCGACGCCCGAAGCGCGCCGGTTAAAATAGTTGTAATAGCCCTCAAAGCCCGGGTAAGTTCCGGAGATCAGGGGAGAGTCCCCCTTGCTTCCCTGTTCCTGGCGGACGCGGCTGGCCAGAAAATAGGGGCTTACTTTCAGGCTTTTGCCAATTTTCATAAAAGCCTGGGAGTATGTAATTTTGCCGCCGGATTTGTCCTCCAGCTTTTTATTTGCCATAAACGTACCGCTTAAAATTTTCTCCACGCCGGCCTTGGTGTGGTGGCTGCCATAGACAAGCTGCTCAAACTGGAATACGGATTCTTCCGTTAAAAAATTCCGCGGATCCAGATAAAATTTAACAATGGCCTCGGACGCCTGCACCCAGTCGGTTCCGCTTTTAATGGTCCACGTACCGGTTTGGGCGTTGTAGTCGCCGGGTTTTGTGGATTTCCAGGTGTCGGGGTGGTACGTCTGCACCAGGTTCCGGCTGTCTGTCATTTCGGCTTTGAGTACGTCCGCCCATTCCAGCCCGGTGTTCATCGGCACAAAAGTCCAGTTCGGGTGCGCCTGCAGTAATTTTTTTAACATTGGGCGGTAGCTTTCCGGAAAGGAGGAAACCTTCGCGGCGTTTTTGGCGGCGCCGCGCCCAAATGACTGTACCGCATAAGCCGGCAGGTACTGCTCCTCCCATTCTGCGAGCCGGGCGTCTGCCGTTGCGACATAGCGGCTTTCAACATAGCCGCTGTATGCTGTACCGTTTGCGGCAAATCCGATTTTAAACCAAAGGGTCTGTGTATCCCATACGGCGTCCGTCAGCGTTACCTGGGAGCCGCTGGGAAGGGTTTTTATGACTGCCGCGCCGGTGTCTGCCTGTTTATAAACGGGGATGTCTGCATCGTTTGTTAAGACGCCGTACAGCTCGTAGTCCTGCTTAAGCGCCGCAAAGGCGGCTTTGGCGCTGCTCTGTCCGGCGGCGCGGACAGGGACGGATATTCCCTGGAAAACGGTGATCAGCATGGCGGCCGCCAGCAGGAGCGTTGTGAGTTTCCTGATTGTTTTTGAGATCATTTTTTTGTTCCTTTCTTATCCGAAGTATTTTTTTATTATACTGTTTGAGTGGAAAGAGTGCAATCCCCTGTTTAAACGGTATTTTTGGATAATCCGGAAAATTTTTGTTGAATCGGACGATCACAAAATGAAATGAATACTTTCAAAAAAACATGTAAAATTTCCCGCAATTGTTGAAATGTTTATAAATAAGATGTAAAATAATCTAAAAGAAGTGTAGATATGTGTAATAAATGATATTACAAGTGAACTAATAACGCTTTTTAGTATAGAGGGGAGATTAAAATGAGTGAAGGGGTTACGGCGTTATTTATAATTTGGTTTATTTTGAGCATAGGAATATATGTTTTGCATGAAGTAACCGAATACATGATTTGGAAATACATTTACAGTATTCTTTTGATTGTTGTTCCGTTTTATTTGTTTTTGCTTCCTGTGGAAGAGTGGATTCCGGGGGAAGCGGCTTCTTTGGAGGAACAGATGCTGATTGCGGCTTTATTTTTGTTTCTTTTATTTGCGGTTTTTTGGGATTATATCTGTTCAGAGCTGGAACAAAAAGAAAAACTGGCTCCGCATGAGATGCCTGTGTGGCTGTTGGCGATGATTCCGATTGCTGCAGGATTGTTTTATGATTGGTACGCCGTCACAGAGAATGATGTGCTTTCCTGTATGCTGCTTTGGATTACTGCGCCGGTTGTGTTTTTGCGTCCTTACATTATAAATATGTTCCGGCAATGGAGAAAAAGAAACTGGGAGGCGAAGTACAGAGGCTATGGCATTTCCGGTGTTTCCGCAGCCGTAATAGCGGTATCCGGGACAGCGTCAGGGTTCTGTTTGTTTGTGAAAACGGATGCCAGTTTATTGTGCGGGATACTCCTGATTTATAGTATGCTTTGTTATTGCGTATACCGTATGTGCTGTTGCTGGCTGAATTTGGAAGGAAGGATAATGTATGGGCTGTTGCTTTGGAATGCGGTATTAGTGATATTGGGAGTGGTGATTGTACTTAACTTTCATGCCGAAGTCAGAGGCGTTTTGTTATGGGCGGCAAGAATTGTGCTGGGGGTTATAGTTCCGGGGATGCTTCTCTCGTTCAGCACGGCGAAGCTTTACAGGGAGTGGAAATAGGAAGAAGGGTGCAAAAAAGATGGGGCTGTCACATTAAGTAGTTAACATACAAGATACAAAATTTTATTTAAAATTATACCATATCTTGTAGTTGTATTTCTTAATGCGACAGCTCCATCTGCCAGAAAGCGTTTTTCAAACACGCTTTAGTCTTTCAGAAATTCTCTCAGCACAGCTTTATCTTCTTCCTTCATGCTCTGTCCGCCTGTAAATGCGGTCAGGAAGGTTTTCAGTGAGCCTTTGAAATTGGCGTCCAGGAAATGCTGTGCCGACACTGACCGTAACTCGTCAAGCGTCATTGCTGCTGAATAATAGCGTTTTTGTCCCTTTTTGACAGCAGTGACAACGCCTTTTTGCTCTAAGCGTGACAAAAATGTGTAGATGGTCTGCTGTTTCCAGGAACGTTGGTTTTCTCCGTTGCAGTAAGCAATTACATCCTGTAATGTAGCGGGGCTTTCCTGAGCCCACAGGTATTGCATGATTTCATACTCTGCATTTGATAAATTTAGAAATGGCTGCATATATACTCCCTCTTACTATTGTGTGATTAAGTTGGTTGCTGATATATCTTTTGAAGGTTTTATCACTTCGTATCATCCTGCCTGTTTTGATGCGCTTGCGCCTGCCCAAGGAAGGATAATATGCGTGAGCGATACGTTACAGCTATAAATCACGAGGAAAACGTGACAAAAGCTGTGACTGATGTGTAGTAATAAAAAAAATAGAGCACATCAGGATAACTGATAATCTGAGAAGTGGAATGAAGGGGTAACGCCCGGAAACGCTTCCCTTAATACCCCGTTGGGCGAGTGGATAAAGTTCACGGTCTACAGCACGGAGAGGACGGCTGAAGTGTACCCAAACAGGCAAAGCTGTGGAAAGGTCGGCAGAGGTGCCGGCTGTATATGACAGGTCGGAGGTCTATATATAGTCATGGTTAGAATGTCTGAAAAGACTGACATATCTGCGAACGTACAAGTCTATATGTCGCATAGATAGAAATG
>CAJTLD010000100.1:0-6881 GCA_910577065.1 uncultured Lachnospiraceae bacterium
CCATGGTCAAGCGGTTAAGACATCGCCCTTTCACGGCGGTAACACGGGTTCGATTCCCGTTGGAGTCATTACGGCGTAGTAGCCAAGTGGTAAGGCAATGGTCTGCAACACCAGTACGCGCCGGTTCAAATCCGGCCTACGCCTCTTAGAAACCCCGATTTTCGGGGTTTTTTTGTAATTCATTATACGTGGGAAACAGATACTTGACAGTCCCCAAAATTTTAAATACAATAACTTCAAATTACTATAGTTAGATTGAAAAATGCATTTCGGCAAATGTATTCCACACGTAGTGGGAGGATTTGTTCATCTGATGGGGCAAATATCACGCTAAGCCGGGATGTAGTAGGAGAATATGGTTGCAGGGTAAGGAACGGAGGGAATAAAATGAGCAGGACGAAATTTACGATGACAGGAGAAAATGCAAAAAGTATCCGGGAAGTAGCCGGTGATTTAAGAAGAGAAATCAAAGCAGAACTCGTTTCTGAAATATGCCGCGAAATGAATGGTGCGGAAGTAATTGTGTTATTGTTTGAGAAATATTATCTTCGTAATGGAAGTTATGCAGGGCTTACGGTTATGCTTACCGAATGCGGGGATGAAAAAACGGCTGACGTTGTAGGATTTGGCGGCGGAGGGGGAATGGTAAATTGGAGTTTTGGAGCAAACGCTGATTTTGCGAAACAGGCGAATATAATATTACAGAAATATGGCTTTAGCGTTGAATGACAGGCGCGGGTTATTGACGATACGTGCAATTTTTTTTATAATAGTAAGAAGCGGTTTATTACAGTGATTATGCGAAAGGAGAACAGGTATGTCGAATATGCCAGCAAAAGAAGTTTTAGAACGTGTCTATGGGGAAAGTAAAAGGAGTGGGGAACGGTTTTTGCATTTGTCGGAATGCTTTGCCAAACATTTTGGAGACGCCGAAGTGGAGTTTTTTACTTCTCCGGGACGGACAGAGATGATTGGGAACCACACGGATCATAACGGCGGGAAGATTGTGGCAGCCAGTATCAGCCTGGATACCATTGGAGCGGCGGCGCCGAATGGAACAGGGACAATCCGTATTTTAAGCGAAGGATACGATATGATAGAAGTGGAAATTAACATTGCTTCTTCTGTGGAGAAAAAATCGGGGACAAAAGCGCTGATTGCGGGGATGATAGAGGCAATCGGCAAGTTTGGATACAAAGTAGAAGGCTTTGACGCATATATGACGACGGAAGTCATTGCAGCGGCGGGCGTTAGTTCATCCGCATCTTTTGAAATGCTGTTTTGTGCAATGGTTAACGCTATGTTTAACGATAATAAAATGCCGCTTGGGGATTGTGCAAGGATTGGGCAGTATGCGGAAAATAATTTCTGGATGAAATCGTCCGGCCTGATGGATCAGATGGCGTGTGCGGCAGGCGGCGCGATTCTTTTGGATTTTGCAGACGATATTAAATGCGAAAAGATAGATGCTTCCTTTGATCAGTTGGGATATGATATGGTGATTGTCAATACCGGAAAAGGGCACGGGGATTTGAGTGATGAATATTCTGCAGTTCCAGCGGAAATGTTCCAGGTTGCGGCGGCAATGGACGCGAAACGGCTGTGTGAACGCTCGGTAGATGAATTTATGAAGGAGCTTCCCAGGATTGAACAGGTACTTAAAAATGATCGTGCGATTATGCGCGCACTCCATTTCTATGAGGAAAACCGCAGAGTGGATGCAGCGGCGGAAGCGCTTGCAAAAAATGACGGAAAGACAGTGCTTAGGCTTTTGACGGAGTCGGGCAATTCTTCCTGGAAATGGCTGCAGAACTGTATGTCCAAGTCCAATGAGAAGGATCAAAAGGTCGCTTTAACGCTTGCTATGACAGAGATGTTCTTAGAGAGGATTCAGGACGGCTGCTGCAGGGTACACGGCGGCGGTTTTGCCGGAGTGATTCTGGCGGTTGTGCCAAAGGCAAAAACGGCAGAGTATGTGGAATACATAGCTAAGCTGGTAGGAAATGACAATGTATATCCGATGCAAATCCGGCAGACAGGAGCGGTGAGCCTGGGGCGTTAAAGCTTTGTAAGGTGTGTCTGGCAGGTTTTGCAGTTGAAGCTTAAGCCGGGTGGCGGAGCAGGACAAAGAATCTTGTTCCGCCGCCCGGTGTGTCTGTTACGACAATTTTTCCGCCATGAGCGGTGATAATTTCCTGGGCGATACAAAGCCCAAGACCGAAGTGCTCTTTTGCGGAGCGGGATTTGTCTGCGCGGTAAAAGCGGTCAAATATAAAAGGTTTGTCTTTTTCATCAATTCCAATTCCATTGTCTTCTACCATAATCCAAAACATTGATTTATTATAGGAAAGCGACAGTTTAACGTATCCTTTTGGTTTGCCGTAGTTAAACGCGTTTGAGATCAGGATGGAAAGCACTTGCTGTATGCGTCTGCTGTCACAGCTGCAGCGGGGTAGCGTTTCTTCCGGAAGAGTGATTTTTAAAGAAATATTTTGCTGCTTTGCCATTGGTTCAAAGGCTTCATAGGTATTGAGCAAAAGGGTGTCCAGTTCTGCCGGTTTTATATCCAGTTCGAAACGCTCGGTATCGGCACGGTTTAACAACAGTAAATCGTCTGTTAATGAGGATAGACGGAGGGTTTCTTCCGCAATAATGTGGAGAAAATGCTCCTTTTGCACTTCGTTTGCAGATTTAGAGGCGGATACGGCGGAACAGATGACGGAGATTGGCGTACGCAATTCGTGGGAGGCGGAGGCGACAAAAGCGGCCTGTTTCCTGCGGGACTCAATAATCGGATTTAATAATTTGCCGGTATAGCGCCAGGAAAATAAAAACAGGGCAAAAACGCCTGCAATATTCAAAAACAAAAAACGGCGGCGTTGTGCTTTTATCTGTTGGTTTAACGCGGCGCGGGAAGAAAGGATGATTCCGGTCAGCGTGCCCGAATTTTTTCGTATCTGAAACATAGAGGCATCGTATAATTCTTTTTTTGAGGAAACCCAGGTAAATTCCTGATGTGCAGCGGTATAATGAGAGCCGTCCGAAAGTGCGGGAAAGGCCTCTTTTGCGTATGCCATGGCTTCATCGGCGAGGGCGTTTTCCTGTTCGGAGAGCGCAACCCGGTTGTAGGAGAGGGGAATACCGTTGTCGTATATGCTCAGGATAAATTTTTGTGTGGCGGCTGTTTTGGACAGCCATTCCCAGGTCAGGGATGATTGCTGATTCATAGAAGACAGCAGGGAAGAAGCCTGGGAGGAAAAGGCCAGGGATGCGTTTTGGCGCAGTTCTTTTTCAGACATAAAAAGGTAGCTTACAGACATTGCGAGCAGTATTGCGCCTGCAATCCCGGTGAAAAGAAGGGTCAGGCGGCGGTGCAGTTTTTTATACATGTGGCGCTTCCTCCAGACGATAGCCGATACCGCGTATGGTTTTTATGATAACGCTTGTACTGGCCGATTTTAAGCGGCGGCGGATAAAGTGCATATAGTTGTCTAAGTTGCCGTCTTCTACTTCTGAATCAAACCCCCAGACTTTGGAAAGGAGCGTGGCGCGCGGAAGAGTCTGGGAGGGATTCTGCAGGAAAATTTTAAGCAGAGCGCCCTCTTTTTTGGATAGCGTGCAGCTTCCGGCGGCGCCGCTTAAGCGGTTTGCGGCAGGGTCAAAGGTAAGATCGCCGAACGTAAGCGTTTCGGTAGAAAGCCATGTTCTTGGACGGCGGTTTATGCTTCGGATGCGCGCCATAAGTTCTTCAAAAGCAAAGGGCTTGACAATGTAGTCGTCTGCCCCGGAGTCTAGGCCGGTGATTTTATCCTCAAGTTCACCGAGGGCGGTTAGCAGGATGACCGGTGTCTGATTGCCCGCGGCGCGCAGTTTCTGAAGGACGGTGATGCCGTCCAGAACAGGGAGCATACGGTCTAGGAGGATAAGATCGTGGATGTTTTCGGAGATATAGTACAAAGCATCCTCGCCGTTTTCGCAGCCGTCAACGGTGAACCCGGCGTGGGCAAGTTGAAACGACAGTGTCTCTAAAAGGTTTTTATCGTCTTCTACCAATAGTATTCTCATGTTGGGAAGTCTCCTTATTTGGTGTGTATCAAATTATTCTATCATAAGAAGCTTTAAATTATCTCTAAATTTCATGGAAAGGACGTTTTATAATAATAGTGTGGAAATTTTGGAAATTTGTTGCAGATGTACGGGTATAATTTTCGGGAAGGAAAAAATATGTGGCGTTTTCTTTTTTTAGAGAAAAATTAAAGATTCCCCTGTTATAGTAGCGTACACAGGAAATAGCCTGAGAATTTGAAGGAGGTTTTTGTATGAAGATGAAATCAAAAGAGATTTGGAAACGGATTGCGGCATGTCTGCTTACGGGGACTCTGCTGATTAGCGCCGCAGGATGCGGGACGGACGGCGGAGCAAAGGAGACGGGTTCGGACGGGCAAAAGGATACTGCGCGGGACATCGACCCGGAAGACGGCGGGCAGGAGGCCGTGAAGGGCAGGTATATGGAGCAGCTTTTGAATACGCCGGATGGAGTCAGTGAGATTGAGCGCATGGTAAGGCTAAAAGACGGCAGTATTGCTTTTATAGACGTGGCTGCCGGGAATCTGATGGTTTCCGGGGACAACGGGGATTCCTGGGAGACAAGGGAACTTCCGGCGCTTGGGGAAAAAACCGGGATAGGGGAAATTGAAATTACAAGCCGGGCGATTGCGCCGGACGGCGGGGTGTTTTTCTCCTATGTGGATTGGTCAAAACCGACATCCGAAGAGGAAGACGGCGGAGGTTCTGCCGTGAATGAAATCTATGTTTATATTGACAGTGCGGGCAGTAGCTCGGAGGTTGCTCTGACGAATACATCCGGGAGTTTCTTCTATTTGTCGGATGCGGTATTTACGGAAGACGGGACGCTTGTCGGCATGATGAACGGCGGCGCGCCGTACCGGATGGATCTGGAGGCCGGGACGCTTAGTGTGATTAGCGAGTTTTCGGATGAAGCCGGCGCTATCTACGCGGCGGGGGATTACCTGCTGTCGAAGGAACTGATTTATGGACTTTCGGAGTCCGGTGCGGTAGACGATACGGTGCTGACGGATTTTATCAGCCAGGAGACGGCGGATTATAAGAAGATGGCGTTTTGTTACAATGCCGGGGAAAATACGTTTTACTCGGCGTCGGCAGGCGGGCTTTACAGCCATGCGGCGGGCGGAAGCACAATGGAAAATTTGCTGGACGGCGGGCTTTGCGCAATGGGCGATCCGACGAAGCAGGCGGTTTCGATTTTGCAGAATGACGACGGCAGCTTTCTGGTAGCGTATAACGACGGGGAAATTGACCGGTATGTGTATGATAAGGAAGCGCCGTCCGTGCCGTCGCAGCAGCTTACGGTTTACAGCTTAAACCAGAATATGACGGCCAGCAAGGCGATCAGCATGTTCCGCAAATCGAACCCGGATGTATATGTAAAGCAGGAAATCGGCCTGCTGGGCGATTACGGCGTGACGAAAGAGGATGCGATCCGCAACTTAAATACGCGCCTTTTGGCGGGGGAAGGGCCGGATATTATTTTGATGGATGAAATGCCGATGCAGTCTTATATTGACAAGGGCGTTTTGATGGATTTGGGGGATGTGGTGAATGAACTGGAAGGGGAGAACGCTTATTTTTCCAATGTGTTACGGACATATGAAACGGACGGCGGGCTGTTTGCGGTTCCGATCCGGTTCCAGATCCCGGTACTGCTTGGTACGGCGGAACAGGTGACGGGCATTCACGATATAGCCGGGGTGACGGGCGCGGTGAAGGAGGCGCGGAAAGAGGTTCCAAATGCGACTACGGTTTTGGGCACCTATACGGCGGAGGAATTGTTAAAGCGGCTTTATATGCTGGATTCCCATTCTCTGCTTGGGGACGGCGGAGTAGACGAGGCTGCTGTGCGGGCTTTTTTGGAGCAGGCGTCCGCCGTGTATGAAGAGGAGCAGAAAAATATTACGGATGCCAAACGGCAGGCGCATAATAATTCGATGGTCTGGCGTGAAGATAACGGGCTGATGGACGAATACAATAATTATACGATCAACGCCAGCGGCATGTTTGAAATCATCAGCCGGGAGCAGGGGCTGCTGATCGGGAAGCTGACGGGCATGACGGATTTTCAGATGGCGGAAGGCATGGTGGATAACAAAGAGGGCGCCGCGTATGATTTTATGGGCGCGCCGGACGGCGGCCTGTTTGTACCGTGCGGTATTGCGGGAATCAGCGAAACGTCGAAGGAACAGGAACTGGCGGCGGCTTTTTTGAAGGAACTGATGGGAACTGCGGTGCAGAAGGCGGATTTGGAAGACGGTTTTCCGGTCAATGCGGATGCCTATGATATTTTTACGGAGACGGACTCTCCTGATTCGACGGTCGGGTTTTCCGCATCCGTAGCGGAAGAAGACGGAAGTACGTCGCAGAGGGTGAATTTTTCGGCGGGCTGGCCTACGGCGGAGGAGATTGCCGCGTTAAAAGAAAAAATCGGTACGCTCGGTACGGCCGCGCTTTCGGATGATGTGGTTCTTACGGCGGTGCTGGAAGGAGGCGTAAAAACGCTTGAGGGAGACTTGTCCATCGACGAAGGATGTGATCAGATTGTACAGAAGATTGGACTTTATCTGGCGGAGTAGACGGTGGTTTTTGCTGCCGAGCCTGATAGGGGTAAGCGTGTTTGCGGCGCTTCCGTTTGTGCAGGTGCTGTTTTGTTCGCTGGCTGGCGGGCTGTCTGATTACCGGACGGTTCTGGCCAACGAGGCGTTTTTGCTGGCGGTGAAGAATCCCTGCCGGTTTGTGGGCGTGGGAAGAGCCCTGTAAGGCTATTTTACCACAAAAGAGCAAGGATT
>CAJTLD010000100.1:6906-9901 GCA_910577065.1 uncultured Lachnospiraceae bacterium
TTTTGAAATCCGTTTACTTGCTGCCCATGGCGGTGCCTGCGGCGGTTGTGGTATTGATTTGGAAGGTGTTTTTTCATAAGGCGGGCATCGGCAATCAGATTTTAGCGGCGTTTGGGATTGCCCGCGTGGACTGGCTGACGGGCGACGCGGCGTTTTGGGCGCTGATTATTACTTATTTGTGGAAAAACTTAGGTTATACGGTTGTGCTGTGGATTGCGGGGATGGCGGGCATTCCGGCAAGTATTACGGAGGCGGCGCGGGTAGACGGCGCGACGGAGTGGCAGTGCGTGCGGTATATGATCCTGCCGCAGCTAAAACCGGTGTTTTTTACGATTACGATGCTTTCGTTTTTAAATTCGTTTAAGGTGTTCCGGGAGGCTTATCTGGTGGCGGGGGCCTATCCGCCGAAGAGTATTTACCTGCTGCAGCATTTGTTTAACAACTGGTTTACCAATCTGGAGATTGAAAAAATGTCGGCTGCGGCCGTGCTGCTGGCGGTGTTTTTTGCACTCTGTTCGCTTGTTTTGCAGAATATGTGGGAAAAGGAGGAGCTGTCTTAAGATGCGTATGAAATGGTTCCGGGCGTTTTTGTTTGCGGCGGGGATTGTAATCTGCCTGCCGATCTTTGCGGTGATTTTGGGGGCGTTCAAGAGCGGCAGGGAGCTGGAGCATTCGCTTTCCGCGATTCTGGGAGTTTCGGGCGGGACGGTGGAGTGGCATTTGCTGCCGCTTTATCCGACGCCTGGTCATTTTATCAATCTGCTGTTTTTTACGCCGGAGTTTCTGGCGGTGTTCTGGAACAGTATGAAGATTGTGGGTGGGATTTTGTTGGGGCAGATGTTTGTGGCGGTTCCTGCGGCGTGGGCGTTTGCAAAGTTTTCGTTCCGGGGGAGGCGGGCGCTTTATCTGTCGTATGTGATTTTGATGCTGATGCCGTTTAGCGTTATGATGCTGCCAAGCTATCTGGTGTTAAACGGGATGCGCCTGATGGATACGCACTGGGCGGTGATTCTGCCGGCGATGTTTTCTACGTTTCCGGTATTTTTGATGTACCGGGGGTTTGCGGCGATTCCGAAGGATTTGTACGAGGCGGCGAAGATAGACGGGGCAAATGAATGGCAGGGGTCGGGCTGCCGCTGGGGTCGCCGGGAATTTTGTCGGCTTTGGTGCTTGGATTTTTGGAGTACTGGAATATGGTGGAGCAGCCTCTGGCGTTTTTGGCGGAACCGTCGCGCTGGCCGCTGTCGCTGTATCTGCCGGAAATTGATTTGCAGAGGGCGGGTATTGCAATGGCGGCTTCTGTGATTACGCTGGCGCCTGCCGTGTTTGTGTTTTTTATGGGGCAGGATTATCTGGAGCAGGGAATTGTGTATTCAGGCTTAAAAGAATAGCGTGTTTTAAAGATAGAAGGACTGTGAGTGAAGACGAGATGGGAAAACGAAAAGAGCGCGCGGTGCGGTATTTTGTCTTGTTTTTGTTGTTTATGCTGGTATGTACCATTGTTTCCCGCGGCATTTATGCGTACCGGATGCCGCGGGTGACGTTTGGGACGGCGGAGTCTAAGACACTTTTGCACAAGATCCGGGCGGGCGGCGCGGTACTGACGAAGGAGGAGGTTCCGGTGGTTACGGAAGCGGGGCTTTTGGTGGAGAAGGTGCCTGTGGTGGAGGGGCAGAAGGTTGCGCCGGGCGATGTGCTGTTTTGGATTGAACCGGCGGATTTGGAGAAGCTTTTGGAGCAGGCGGACGCGCAGATTAAGGCGGAGGAGGAGAAGCTTGCCCGGATCCATGCGGACGGGACAACGGCGGTAAACCGTGCGAACCAGGATTTACGGGATGTGTCTGATTCTATGGCGGGGGAAGTAAACCAGGCGAATGAGGCGCACCGGGCGGCGGTGGACGCGCGGAATGCGTTTCCGTCGGAGGAGGATTACAAAAACCGCGCTTATCAGCAGGATGCGGAGTATCAGAAGCTGTTTGAGGATTCTAAGAAGAAAAAGGCGACGAAGGAGGAGAAAAGGGCGTTTTCAAATTATAAGAAGAGCCTGGACGCAAGGCTTTCGGAGGAGTACGAAAAGGAGCGCCAGGCGCTTGACGAGGCGGTTTTGGAGAAGGCAAATGAAGTAAATGCCGCGAATGAGAAGCGAAACGATGCGGTGAAGCAGGCCGAACGCGCGGTTGAGGATGCGAAGGGGGCCGGTGCGTCGGACGGCAGCAGGACGGAGCAGGAGAATATACTCCGGTCGCTGCAGGAGGGCAGAGAACGGCTTTTGGCGTTAAAGCAGGCGGAAGGGAAGGTTGTGTGCGAAATCGACGGGTATGTCAGCCGGATTGCGGTCCATGCCGGGGAGCGGACGGCGGATACTTCGGCAATGGTGTTAAGCGACGCTGCGGGGGAGAAGCTGTTTCAGGCGGTTTTGCCGCAGGAGGAAAAGGCTTACATTGCGCCGGGGGATCGGATGAGTTTGTCTTTTGCGAAGAATAACCGCCAGGTTTCGGGAGTTACGGTGGAAGCGGTCGGGGAGCTGGAGGACGGAAGCTGCCAGGTGACGGCGCGCGTGACGGATCCGGGCGTGGAGATTGGAGAGACCGGGGAAATGGAGTTGGATAAAAGTACCGGAAGGTACGGCTGCTGTATTCCGGTGGATGCGCTGCATTCGGACGGCGGGTCGGATTATGTGATGCTTGTGGAGGAGCAGGCGACGATCCTTGGGACGGAACTTACGGTGCGTAAGCGGAAGGTGAAGATTTTGGACCGGGATGAGGAGTATGCGGCGCTGGAGGACGGGACGCTGACGGATGAAGAGCGGTTTGTTGCGGAGGCGGATCGGGAGATAAAAGACCGGGAGAGGGTGAGGGAGGAGGAGAGGTGAGGTGTGTGTGCTTGGCGAAAGTCCGTCAGCCCGAGAACAGGGGGTGCGGCGTTCGTGGTGTGACAGGATTAAGTGGCTCTAAAGTATCCCCGGTTGTTTTGCGCCTGCGGACGCAACCGCCGG
>CAJTLD010000101.1 GCA_910577065.1 uncultured Lachnospiraceae bacterium
ACTTTAGAGCCGCTTCATCCTGTCACACAGCGAACGCCGCATCCCCTGTCCTCTGACTGACGGAACTTTGCCAACACTGTTCGCTGTAGTATTAGTACCTCTGCAAAAACCTGGGCAGATACATCCGCACACAGCTCCCTCCGCCTTCCCTGTCCGATACTTTCATATAGCCCCGCTCTTTTCGCACAATTGCACGGGCCAGGTAAAGCCCCACTCCGTTCCCGTCTGTCTGCGCCGCCTGTTTTCCCCGGTAAAACCGTTCAAAGACCTGCGCCCTTTCCTCTTCCGGGATCCCTGCTCCTTCGTCTTCCACGCTAATGCAAAGAAACATTTCAAGCGTATATGTGCAAACGGTTACCGTACTTCCCTTTGGAGAATATTTGACCGCATTGTCCAGAAGGTTTCCGAGCGCTTCCCTTGTCCAGCGGATATCATAGGATACCAGAACGTCTTCTTGGATTTCCGAATGGATGGAAACGCGTTTTTCGTCCGCCTGCCCCTTTATTTCCCGAACGGCTGATTCTATCAGCAGTGAAACAGGCTGCGGCACAATGTGCAGTTTGATCATATCACGTTCGAGCCTGGACATTTTCGTCAGCGACTGAATCAGAAAATCCAGCTTTTCGGACTGCAGCCGAATCTGCTCTACATAAGGCATCAGTTCTGCCGGGCTGATTTCTGCAAGAAGCTGTGTATACAGGCTGATGTTTGCAATGGGCGTTTTGGTCTGGTGGGAAATATCCGTGACCAGTTCTTTTATAGCCGCGCGTTCCGCCTTTATTTTTTCCGCCGCCGTCTCTTTTCCGGTCAGATACTGGCGGAATTTGCTTTCAAGGCGCGACAGCTCCGTCTCGTCATAATTTGATTCCGTAAACCGCCCGTTTATGGCATCGGTCAGCATTTCATCCAACCTGGATACGATCTTATTTGCTCCAAACATATCTGATTTCCTCTGTCGGCATATGCCAATGCCGCCTGTCTCCATTCTTTAAAAAATCCTTGCTTTTATAGCCGATTGCCTGTTCCAGAGCGTGTTTGAAAATTCCCTGTAGTTGGGCATATGCCTAAAAATACAATGAATGATTAAAAAATTGTTTTATATCCAAAGCGTTTTTTTATGAAATCATTTAAAACACAACTGTTTTTGAATGGTTTCCGTTCAGCGCAACTTGTAAATTTGCGCAACATTTATTTTTCAAACACGCTCTAATCCGGCAGCTTCCAGACATACCCAATCCCGTATACCGTATGCACAGGATGTTCCCTGCCGCAGACGGACAGCTTTTTACGCAGGCGGCTGATCGTAACCGACAGGGCGTTTTCATCGACATATTCCATGCCGTCCGTCCAGATTTTGTCCACCAACTGATCGCGCGTTAAGGTCTGGCCGGGATGTGTGACAAACAGCTTTAACAGCTTTTGTTCGGGGACGCTCAGCTGGATTTGCTGTGCGCCCGCGTAAAATTCCAGCTTTTCAAAATCAAAGCAAAAGCCGCCTTCCTCGTAAATCTGCTGCGCAGGCTTTTGGGCGCGTCTCCGGATATTTTCCACACGGGCGCGCAGCGCCATCAAGCTAAACGGTTTTATAATGTAATCGTCTGCGCCAAGAGTCAGGCCGGTTACTTCGTCCGACTCCAAATCGTTTGCCGTAATCATTAAAACCGGGATATCCGAGGATTTACGCACATCACGCAGGAAATCAAACCCGCTGCCGTCCGGGAAATTCACATCCAGCAGCAGCATATCCGGCTGATTATCCTGCCAGGATGCCTTAGCGTCTTTTAAAGTATATGCGCAAAGAAACTCGATGCCTTCTTTTTGCAGCGCCAGGCGGATACCCTGGTTTAACCCTCTGTCATCCTCCGCAACCAAAATTCTATAACTCATGCTACACTTCAAAATCCAAACACGACCGTGTCTTTGTAAACGGCCGCACTTTACTGTCCGCCACCCGAACATGCTCCGGATGAACCGAATACCCTTTTAGGGCCGCTTCATCTTCAAAGCACGAATCCAGCATCAGTTCCGCAGTAGAAGACGGCAGGCATTCGGTCTGGACACGGATCTCCTTAAGCCCCGGAATCTTGCCCTTTAACCCTTCCAGGCCGGTTTTTATTTCCTGTTTGATTTTTGCTTTTTCCTCCGTGGAATATTCGTCTTTTAACTGCCATAATATAATATGCTTTATCATAAAAAATCCCTCCTGTCATTCCGTTTTCTAATTTTACAAAGACAACACGGCTCCCAAAAGCCATTGGCCCGGTATGCAAAACCTTTACCAGTCGCGTTCCCGGATCGCTTCCTCCGCGTCCAGCGCAAGCTCAAACCATTCCAGAATATACCCCACGGTTTCCCCGATGCTGTCCCGCGCCACGGTTTCCAGTTCACTGTCCCGTTCTTCAAATTCTTCCTGCAAATCGTTGATCGCAAGCGTCATTTCATCAAACTTCTGCTGTATGCGCTCCAAATCCCGTTCCCCGGTTTCCAGAAACGCAATTACCTGCCGTATGCATTCCCTTACTTTGTCAACCAGGTCATCCGGAAAATACCCGTCCTGATACATATCGTCAAGCAGCCTGTACTCCGTATCAAATTTTTTCACTCGTCCCACCTCCAGTCACAGAGATTTTCATGTGCGTTGATCCGCCGCAGCTCGTCCCGCACCTCCATTAACGCAAAGCCCAAAAGATTTTGCCCGCGCCACTTCGCCGGATCCTGCGCGTCGGGCGCATGCTCCGAAAGCCGGATTCCCCAGACTGCGTCATACGGGCTGGCTTCCGCGAGTATATCGTCCCCGGTCGAGAGCAAAAACTCCCGAAACGTGCGGTTCTGGCTGAATTTATACCAGTTCCCGTTCAGCACAACAGAATACTTTACCTTATCCCAAATGTCCTGTCGAAACCCTTTGACCTTCCTGCCAAGCGCTTTGAGCCGCTTCGGATCGGTATCCTCTAAAATCTGCTGCCGCACGGCTTCATCCCCGAATAATTCCGCCTTCTGCTCCATCATAAACTGCTCCATACAGCTATACTTACGATCCAGCGCCAGAAATTCCTGCGGCTGCCACTGGCTAAAGCAGCCGTTTCCGCACGCCTCCCATCCAACAGGCAGGTTCTTAAAAAAGAGCCGTATCCGGCGCTCTTTCCCTCCGTCGCGTTCCCGGCAGAGGCCCTCTGCCGAATAACGCGGCTCTCCTTCCTGCCGCCACAGGGGGATGCAGTAGTCTTCGTGCGTAAACAGCTCGCAGGTATCCTCCTCCCGCCACCAGCCCTTCCAAACCAAAGGCTCCGGAAAAAGCGCTTCATACTCTTTCTTCTCCTCATCCGAAAGCGCGTCAAACCATTCAAAAAAACGATCCTTATAACTCTCGCCATAGCCCATACGCCAGCCGATCGAATACCGATCAATTTCAGGGTAAGCCAGCCAGAGAGGCGGCATAATTTTTTTATCCTGCAGCATGAATCACCCCTCCCCCATTTCTTTTGTCATTTCAAAATAGGGCGAACCCCCATATCCGCACCTGCGGTAGGTTTCGATTGCCCCCGTATTTTCTTTTTCCACTTCCAGTTTAAACCGGACCGCGTCCGGACAGCGTTTTTCCAGGTACCCAAACCATGCCGACGCAATTCCTCTCCTGCGGTACCGGGGCTTGATAAACAGATCTTCAATCCAGATACAAAGCCCTCCGTATTCCGTCGTATAACCTTTTGAAATGATAGCGTACCCGGCCAATTCCTCCCCGTCCGCAAACACAAATCCTTCCACAAACGGCAGCTCTCCCAGGCAGTCTTCTACGTCGCGTTTTAAAACCGCATCCGAAGACGTGTGGAACACCGCCGGCGAATCGTAAAACACGCGCATCATATCCAGTACTTCCTGCTTATCCTTTTCTTCCATTTCCCGAATCAAAACCATAAAAGCTTTTTTTCCTTTCTTTTGAACCCAAAACGCTACATCAGAAACTGCGCCAGCGCAAAATTGCTCAGATCAATCCCTTTATCCGTCAGAAACAGCCTGGTCGGCGTATCGCAGATTAACTCTTCCTCCTGCAGATACTGTATCACTTCCCCGTAAATCTGACCTACCGTAAAGCCGAATGTATGGAAAAAAGCGTTTTTCTCAATACCGTCCGTCATACGCAGCCCCAAAAACATATATTCCTCAATCTGGGCGTTGCGGCTTAACGCGCCCGCCTCCTCTCGCAGACGCGTGCAGTCATGAGACGCTTCTATGTACAGTTCCAGTTCCCTGACATTACTGTAACGCACCTCCTCCAGCAAAGATGCGGCTCCAAGGCCGACGCCTAAGTATTCTTTGCGCTGCCAGTAACCGATATTGTGCCTGCAGGCAAATCCGTTTTTGGCATAATTGGAAACTTCATACCTCATATATCCGTTCTGCGTCAAAACGTCCTGCGTCATTTTGCCGATCTGGTAAACCGTATCCTCCGACGGAAGTTCCTCCGGAGGCATCCCCGCCTCTAATTTTACCACGTCAAATTTATATTTATGATAAAAGGGCGTACCCGGCTCAATGATCAGAGAATACGCAGAAATGTGCTCCGGCCGAAGCTGTATCACTTTGATTAGGGACTGGTACGCGCGTTCTACGGTCTGCTCGGGCAGGCAGTTTATCAAATCAATATTGATATTACTAAAACCGCATTCCCTTGCAAGTTCATAGCTGCGCAAAAATTGCCCATATGTATGGACTCTGCCCAAAAGCTTTAATTCGTCGTCGTGCGCGGACTGTAAGCCAATGCTTAAGCGGTTGATTCCGTTTTCTTTATAAACTTCGAGTTTCCGCTTTGTCAGCGTGCCCGGATTGCACTCAATTGTAATTTCCGCATTGTCGGCCACCGCAAAAGCCCTGTAAATTTCCTGCATCAGCGACGCAATATAATCCTCCTGCAGCCACGACGGCGTACCGCCGCCGATATAAACAGTGGAAATTACCGTATCCGTGAAACGCTTTCCATAAAACGCAATTTCACGCAGCAGCCCTTCCATATAGGCAAACTGCTCTTTTTCATCCGCAGGAGCGGACAAAAAATCGCAGTAAGCGCACTTTTTCATACAAAACGGAATGTGTACGTACAATTCCAGCTCTCTCATGATTTTTAATCCTCATCCAATTTCAATACGCTCATAAATGCTTCCTGCGGAATTTCCACGCTTCCTATCTGCCGCATCCGCTTCTTGCCTTCCTTCTGTTTTTCCAGAAGCTTTCTCTTACGGGAAATATCGCCGCCGTAGCACTTGGCAAGGACGTCCTTGCGCATCGCCTTTACGGTTTCCCTGGCGATTACCTTGCCGCCTACGGCCGCCTGGATGGGAATTTCAAACAGGTGCCTTGGGATTTCCCCTTTTAATTTTTCGCACATCTTCCTGCCGCGCTCATAAGCGCTGTCTTTGAAAACAATAAAGGACAGCGCATCCACTGTTTCTTTATTGATTAAAATATCAAGTTTTACCATTTCGGAACGCACGTATCCTTTTAATTCGTAGTCAAATGAAGCATAACCCCTCGAACGGGATTTTAAGGCGTCAAAGAAATCGTAGATGATTTCATTTAACGGCAGATCGTATTTGATCAGCGCGCGCGTCTCTTCCATATATTCCATACTGATATAAACGCCGCGCCGCTCCTGGCACAGCGTCATAATCGCCCCTACGTATTCGCTGGTTACCATAATCTCCGCAGATACAATCGGCTCTTCCATATATTCGATCTCCGACGGGTCGGGCAGGTTCGACGGGTTTGTTAAATCCAGCACTTCCCCGTTTGACTTGTGCACTTTGTAAATAACGCTTGGCGCAGTTGTCACGAGATCCAGGTTAAACTCGCGTTCTAAGCGCTCCTGTATGATTTCCAGATGCAAAAGCCCAAGGAATCCGCAGCGGAAACCAAAACCGAGCGCAAGCGACGTTTCCGGTTCAAAAAACAGGGACGCATCGTTGATCTGCAGCTTTTCCAAAGCATCCCGCAGTTCCGGATATCTGGCGCTGTCCGCCGGGTACAGGCCGCAGTATACCATAGGGTTTACTTTTTTGTAGCCGGGCAGAGGCGTTTTACAGGGACGATCCGCGTTTGTTACGGTGTCGCCTACCCGGGTATCCGCAACGTTTTTGATACCCGCCGTAATGTAGCCGACCATGCCTGCCGTCAGTTCCTCACATGGAATAAACTGACCTGCGCCGAAATAGCCGACTTCTACGACATTGTCCTGCGCTCCCGTCGCCATCATGCGGATGGGATCGCCCGGTTTTACCGTGCCTTCCATAATACGGCAAAATACGATAACCCCTTTGTAGGGATCATAAACCGCATCAAAAATCAACGCCTGAAGCGGCGCCGACAAATCGCCTGAAGGCGCCGGGATTTTGGCGATAATCTGCTCTAACACCTGCTCCACGTTTAATCCGGTTTTGGCGGAAATCAACGGGGCGTCTGCGGCTTCGATGCCGATAACATTTTCAATCTCCTCAATCACTGCTTCCGGCTGCGCGCTGGGAAGGTCAATTTTGTTGATAACGGGCATAATATCCAAATCATGGTCAAGCGCTAAATACACGTTGGCCAACGTCTGCGCTTCCACGCCCTGCGCGGCGTCTACGACAAGGATTGCGCCGTCGCAGGCGGCAAGGCTTCTGGAAACTTCGTAATTAAAATCCACATGCCCTGGGGTATCTATCAGGTTAAAAATATATTCTTCACCGTCGTTTGCTTTGTATATGATACGGACTGCCTGGGATTTGATGGTGATGCCGCGTTCCCGTTCTAAGTCCATATTGTCAAGCACCTGCGCCTGCATTTCGCGGCTCGTAAGCAGGCCGGTGTGTTCTATAATGCGATCCGCTAAGGTTGATTTGCCGTGGTCGATATGAGCAATAATACAAAAATTGCGGATCTTGCTTTGATCTGCTGTCATGGTATTCCTCCGGTTTGTAGATTTTTCTTTTTCAATCGCGTTCCCGTTTATTATACGGATTTTAAGGAGATTGCGCAAGTAAATTTCCGAATTTCCATAAGCCTGCAAATTCACCCCCTTAAGGCGATCCCCCGGCAGATTGCGTACATAAACGAAAGCGTGCTGCTCGTCCATCCCTTCCGCCTGGCATTCCGTTTTCTCTGCCCAAATCAAAGCTGCCGTCCGGCCAAGTTAAATTTTTTCCCACTCTCCCCAGCTTGTCAATCAGTTTTTCTGTTCCGGCTTATCGTTTTTCAAAAAACGGCTCGTTTACGGTGAAATCACCTTCGCAATCACATCCGCAAGCGGCTCCATCGCATTCATTGCTTCCTGTACCGTATTGGTCTGAGCCCCTACCTCCACCAACAGCGACTTGGGGCAGTAATGCATGTTATACCGATAGCCTTTCAGGTAAATAGTCCGGGAAAACCCCGGATAATACTCCTGCGCCGCAATCTGCATCTGTAAGGAAAACGCCAGATTATCCTGAATATACGGATTCGGCAGATAGGAAATATCCCCGTTCGCCGTCGTACGGCTCAGCCCGTTAAAAAACATAATGCTCGCCGTCTGTTTGCCCTGCACATCCGTAACAAGGCGCGTGCCTTCCGCCACGCCGTCCCTGTGCAAATCTATTACAACCTCAATACTCGGGTTTTCCTTTAAAATCTGCTCAATCACAGGCCCGGCCTTCGCGTACGCGTCGTCCCTGGTATTAACGTCATACTCCCCGGTATGATGCAGCACATGAAACCCATAATCCCCTAAAAGTTTTGTCAAATACTCTCCCACACCCACAATCGAAGTCGCCGCGTCCCCCGGCGCCGAGTCTGCAAACCGCTCCTGCGAATGCGTATGGTAAACCAAAATCTGCGGCGCGTCCGCCCCGTGCGTCAGCTTCATGCTGCGGCCAAGCAAATCCGCCGCGTTTAACTGGCTGCTGTTAATCGTCGTCGTCCGATCCACCACATAAAAATTCTGTATCAGGTAATCAAAGTCATTCAGCTTTTCTTTGGCATATGTAACGGCCGGCGTCTGGTTTGGCACAAAAGAAGCCCCTCCTTCTGCGGGCGGCGCCGCGGCTTTCGCCGGCTCTTCTTGCTCCGGCGTCTCCTGTTCAGACGGCGCTTCTTCGGCTGCAAGCTGCGCCGCGCCGCCGCCTGAGGTAACCACTTCCCCGGTTGCCTCGTCCACATAATTTTCATCCGAAGCTTCCCTGGCAATAATTGTTTCGTAAGATATCTCGCTCTCCTGCTGCGTCGCATAATCTTTTGCATCCGTTACATACCCGTACACAGGTACCGCCCGGAACATAAAGCTCAGCAGATATTCCAGCCTGCTTTTTTCCTGCTTTTCATAAAATATAGACGGCGAAGCGGCCCTTAGCATGCCAAGGTACGCTTCGCTTTTCGCATGTCCGGCCACCCTCTCAAACAAAGAATCCTCCCTGGCCGTATCCCCAAACAGCGCCCCGGCTGCCAGAACAACCAACGCCAGAAACGCAGCTGCGGATACTTTCATCTTCATCCTGCGCGGCATCCTGGCCGCGCCGTATTTCGCCCTGGCCCTAAGGGCCTTTCTCCTAAGGTGATGCATTCTAAATTTCGTCCTCAAACTTACACGCTCCTGCCGCCAGAAAATTAAGGCCTAACTAATGTATAATGCATAGACAGGCAATTTATGCAGGAAAAAAAGCCATATTAATTCCTTCCGAAATGGTAAAACTCAGCCGCTTTACCGATTCGTCTATATCCTTGGGCGTTACAAACATAGCGTTTAAGCTGGGCGACAAAAGTTCCCGGATCAATTCGTATTTTTCCGCTTCTTCCAGACGGCTGATGGATTTCCCCAAATCCTCAAGCTTCCTCGTCTCTTCCATCGCGGACACCAGGTTATTCATTGTATCGCTGACAATCGTAACCGCATCCACTACCGTCGGGATCCCGATTGCAATAACCGGAATGCCCATACTTTCGCGGTTTAAGGCATGCCTGTGGTTTCCCACGCCGGAGCCGGGTGAAATCCCGGTATCCGTAATCTGTATCGTCCGGTTTAACCGCCTTGTGCTGCGCGCCGCAAGCGCGTCAATGGCAATAATATAATCCGGAGCCGTTTCATCAAGCACACCTTTGATAATTTCAAGCGTTTCCATCCCCGTCTGCGCCATAACGCCCGGCACAATGCTGCTGATTTGATGGTTCCTTTTTAGACCAAATGCATATTTGCCGAATTTTCGGATAATGTGCCTGGTAATCATCATATTATCCACAACGCGCGGCCCAAGCGCGTCCGGCGTCACCTCCCGGTTCCCAAGGCCTACAATAAGCACCGACAGTTCCCGGCTTTCAATCGGCATCAGTTCTTTTAATATACATGCCAGCTGCCTGGAAATCTCCCTGTGGTAGCCCTCGTCCGACTCCGCCATATCCGGGGCTTCCAGCGTAATATAACTGCCCTTGGGCTTGCCCATCGCCTTCGCCCCGTTTTCCGTCTCAATGAGAACCTTCGTAACCGTGATATTCCCATTTTTTTCTTCCTGTACCCTGACTCCTTTTACTTCCGTCCGATCCCCGCTGAACCGTTCCTTCGCTTCCAGAGCCAGATCCGTCCGAACCTGATACATTCCGGCACCACCTTCGTATATATTTCCTCGTTACTGTTCACACCCATGGTGTTCACAGTAACGAATCCGGCCTATTTAAAGTTG
>CAJTLD010000102.1:0-4553 GCA_910577065.1 uncultured Lachnospiraceae bacterium
ACGCGCTGCTTGCCAAAAAAGGAGCGGGCTATCAGGTGCAGATAGAACCCCTTGGGCTGACGGAAGCGTCAGCAGAGCCTGCCGTATCCGTTGCAGACGAATTGGAAGCGCTGAAAGAGGCGGGAGAACAGACGGATTTGATTAGTATCCGTGCTCCGGAGCAGTATGAAAATTTGGAAGGTTACTATCTGACGTATCCGGAATGCGTAAAGAGGGGGCTTTTTATGCCGCTGGATCCCCTGCTTGACACAGAACAGGGAAAAGCGCTGAGAAGCGCCGTTACCGAAACGGATTTGGAGCGTGCCAGATGGGATGGGAAGATTTATGGCATTTCCGCTGTCCTGCCGCAGACGGGCTGCGTTATCTATTCCCGGGAACAGATGCAAAAATACGGCGTGACAGAAGAGGAGCTTTTGCCGCCGTTGTTTGAAAATGAAACCCTGATGCAAAAAATCCGCGATTTGTCCGGTGAAGCGCCTTATGGAATGATATCGGGGGACGTAAGGTATGAATTAGGCCTTTGGGTGACAGAGCCTTCGGAAAATCTGGCGTTGCAATCAGACGGGACATTTGGGATTATAACGGAAACGCCAAAATTTCGGGAGCGGCTGGAAACGCTTATCGATTGGAAAGAAAAAGGGCTTCTTAAAATAGTAAGCGGCGAACAGATTAATACATGCTTTGCACGGCAGGGGGGCGGGGCGGATATCAATTATTCGGATCAGCCTTATTCTGCGGAACTTCCTGTTTTTGCGGGAGCCGGATCGGAAAAGGCGTACGCGGCGTTTCTTGTGCCGCAGCCAGAGGAATGGGCGCTGGCTCCGTATTGGGGAGATTCAAAGCAGTGTATTGCGTCCTGGACGCAGAAGATGGAACAGGCAAAAGATTTTCTGGTGCGCATTATGGCAGATCCGGAGATTGCGAACCTGATACAGTATGGCAGGGAAGGGACGGAATATACGCTTAAGGATGGAAAAGCGTTCGCAGCGGAAACGGCGAATCTTTATCTGCGCCTGTTTGGAGAGCAGTATACCAATCCGCTGATTACGTATTCGGCTGCGACGACGGCAGAAAACAAGGCGGAATATGCCAGACGGTTCCATGAAACGTATGAAGCAAAAATTCCGGACGGGTTCCGGTTTGATCCGGCTCCCGTATTGGATCAGATTGTGAAAACCAATCGGGTGTTTGGCGAGTCGGAAGCGGGAAGAAAGATAAGCGGGCTGCAGTTTGAGGATGTGGACAGGATTATTGCTGAAATTACGGAAAATCTAAAGGCGGCGGGAATGGACGACGTGGTACGGGAGGCAAACCGGCAGCTTATGGAATGGAAAGATGGGGTATCAGTATGGGAAAAATGATGAAAATAAGAACAATCGCCGTTTTGGCGCTGCTGATTTGTGTTTTTGCCGGATGTGGAAAGCCGGCTTCTGTAACGGAACGCGGCGGACAGGATAAAGACGCGTTTCATACCTACTTTATGTATTCGGTGGAAATTGATACGCCGGACGGATTTTATTATACGGATCAGGAATGTTTTATGCATTTTTTTGACTACACAGCCAGGAAAGAAACGATTGTCTGCAGCAAGCCGAACTGTAAACACGGGCAATGGAATGAAAACACGCCTTTGGAAGAACGGTGCGGGGCGTATGTGGGCGGTTTTTCAACCGGCTTTGTAAGCGGGGGAAAGCTTTATATTATGGAAAATGTATATGAAGAGAATGGAATGCGGCAAATCCGGATTGTAGAATCTGATTTAGACCGCACAAACCAAAGGGAGGTTACGTCGTTTGGCAGTGATTCGGTATACAGTTTTGCGGTAAAGGGGCGTATGCTGTACGCCGTTGTGGATCAGATGGAACAGATCGATCACAAGGACGGTACGGTTACGGGCGGCAGCAGGAAAAAGGCCCAGCTTTGTTCCATAGATTTAACGGACGGAACCATGCGGATGCTTATGGAAAAAGAAGATTATAGCGCCGTTGTTACGATTATGGCGGCAAAAGACGATCTGTTGTATCTGGATTACAGCTATTTTAAAAAACCGTTTGACGGGACGAATTATAAAGAAGCCGAACAGCAGGTGGAGTATTATGCGTATTCCACAAAAACCGGGAAAGAGAGCCGGATTCTAACGGGCTTAAAAGACGATCAGATCCTAAAGGCCTCTTTTGCGGACGGATACCTCTATGCGAAAACCGCGCCGTTAGACCGCAGTATGAACGAAGGGGAAAACACGGACTGCGGCCTGGTAAAAATCGATCTGGCTACGGAAGAGGTACGGCAAATTGCATGGATGACAGAACAGGGTATGGTATTTA
Source organism: uncultured Lachnospiraceae bacterium (assembly GCA_910577065.1). Classification (GTDB taxonomy): domain Bacteria; phylum Bacillota; class Clostridia; order Lachnospirales; family Lachnospiraceae; genus Roseburia_B. Next base: position 2,325 of record CAJTLD010000102.1, read on the forward strand.
AAAATTATGCGATTTATCAAAAAAACGGGGAGCAGGGCGGTTTTGTCTATGATTTTTGGAAAAATAAAGAAATTGCCGCGCCGGATATGAACCTCAGTCGTTTTTATCCGTATTGTGCGGCAGGGGAATATGTGTATGGAAATTTGGAAGATGCAAAAACCAGAGAGGCAAACGTAGGCTTTTTCAGGCTTTCGGATTTGATGGAAGGAGATGTTTCTATATGCCCCTGACAATAAACGGACTTACAAAAACTTATGGCAGGCAGATTGCTTTAGACCATGTTACCCTGACCCTGACGCCGGGCGTATATGCGCTTTTAGGGCCAAACGGCGCGGGTAAAAGCACTTTTATGAATCTGATTGCCGGAAACCTTATCCCAGATGCAGGAGAAATCTGCTATGACGGCGTACCAATCCGGGAACTGGGAGCAAAATTCCGCGCTCTTTTGGGGTTTATGCCCCAGCAGCAGGGATTGTATGAGAATTTCACTGCGCACCGCTTCCTTTCTTATATGGCGTCCTTAAAAGGAATGAGTTCAAAAGAAGCGGAATCAGAAATTGCATGGGCGCTTGGGCTGGTGCGCCTGACTGCGCAGGCGCATCAGAAGCTCGGCGCATTTTCCGGCGGTATGAAACAGCGTATATTAGTGGCGCAGGCGATTATGAACGATCCGAAGGTACTTATTTTGGACGAGCCTACCGCCGGATTAGATCCGAAGGAACGTATCCGTATCCGTAATATTATTTCCGAAATAGCTATGGGACGCATTGTAATTTTTGCCACGCATGTCGTATCAGATATCGAACAAATTGCAAAAGAGGTGATTCTGTTAAAAAAAGGGCGTATCATTGCGGACGAAACGCCGGATGCGCTCTGCGGGATGATAAAAGAAAACGTATTTGAAGCGGAATTGGCCGAAGAGGAATTTGAGCGTTTTAACAAAACATTTTTGATACGGAATATCGTAAAGCGGGACAAAACGCTGTTTGTGCGTTTCCTTGCGGAAGAATGCCCGCGCGGTTTTTGCGCCCGTGCGGTGCGTCCGGATCTGGAGGATGTTTATCTGTACCATTTTGCAAACGGGGAGGAAACGGTATGAGAGGATTTTGGCGTGAATTTGAAAAGACATTTCTTCGCCTGCCCTGCTTCCTGGCGCTGCTTTTTGCCCTTTCCTTAAACGCCTGCCTGTTTTGTACCAAAGTCCCGGCAGACGGCGCAGGGGGCGCGGCGCACCGCAAAGCGAATGCGTATCTGGCCGCACTGGGCGATAAGGAACGAACGGCGTTTCTGGCGGAATATGGGCGGGCATTAGAAAACGGCACATGGGACAAAGAACTTTTGTTTGCAGAAGATTTATGGGAAGAACAAAAGCTTGTACGTGAATTTGAAAAACGCGTTTTGCAGACAGAGGAGTATGCCGGTTATCTTGCAGGTATCCAGCAGAAAGCAAAACGGCAGGAAATTTCGATTTTCCAGAACCGTTCCGAATACACTGCGCGTGATCTGAACGCCGCCGCGGCCGCATTTGCCCCGCTGTCAGGCAGGTGCATGGTATTTTTTAACAGCGATACGTTTCTGGAGGCCACGGAATTTGCGGTTACGGATATGATTGCGCTTGCCGTTTTATTTTATCTGGTGGTTTCTATGGTGATTTATGAAAAAGAGCATGGCTTGTTTTCGCTTTTGCGTGCGGCAAAATACGGCAGGGCTTCGCTGATATGCGCCAAAATGGCGGCAGGCGCTGCAGCTTCCTGTATTCTGGCGCTGTTATTTTGGGCGGGAAATTTTGTTATGGCTTCTGCGCGGTACGGTACGGTGGATTTAACGGCGCCGCTGCAGTCGGCGTATGGTTACGGCGGCTCGGCATTTGATGGAACGGCGGGGCAGTATCTGCTTGTATTTTGGGTTACCAAAGCGGCGGTTTATACGGTGGTCAGCTTCCTGGCGCTGTTTTTGGCGCAAAAAGCGTCCAATACCATGGAAATTTACCTGTGGGCGTGCGTTCTTGCTGCAGGCTCTGCGGCGTGTTATGCCGCGGGCGTGTATTCCGGGATGTATATACTGCATTACGCGAATCTGATTTATTTCGTGCGGGTGGTTCCGTTTTACCGTTTTTATTTTAACCTGAATTTTTTCGGGTATCCCGTTTCGATTCTGGCGTTTTCCCTGTGCTGCATCGGCCTGCTTTTGGCGGGCGGCTGGTATGTAAACCGGCGCGTGTTTGCAGGG
>CAJTLD010000102.1:4563-9500 GCA_910577065.1 uncultured Lachnospiraceae bacterium
CGTTTTTCATCCGGGATAAGGCGGGGATTTTATGGGCGTGTAAGAGCCGCAAAGCGCGTAAATGTGAACCTGTTTTCCCACGAGCGCTTTAAGCTGTTTATATCCGGGCGGGGAATGGCGGTGCTGCTGGCGTTTCTCTGCCTGGCTGCATGGGCGTATGCGCAGAAAAATAACTGGATAACGGAGGACGAGCGGTATTACAAAAATTATATGGAATTGCTGGCCGGGGAAATGGATGTGCAAAAAGAAGCGTTTCTGGAAAAGGAACGGCGCATGTTTGAGGCATATGAGACGCTGCTGGCGGAAAAACAGGAGGCTTACGCCCAAAAAGAAATCACCGAAGCGGAAATGGCGGCGGTAACAAAGCTTGTTTCGGAAAAACTAAAACCGCAGCATGCGTTTCGTTTGGTTTTAGAACGCGCCGGGTATGCGAAAGAACATGGGACGCCCTTAATGTATGATACCGGTTTTTTGGAACTGGCAGGATACGGCTCCGCTCAGTACCGGGAAGATATGTCAAACGCCGCTCTTTTAGTTGTTGCGCTGATATTGCTGGCTGCGCCGTATTTTGCAACAGAATATTCCAATGGTATGATGGCGTTAATTTCTACGCAGTACGCAGGCAGGAAAAAAACAATGTTGGCCAAATGGGGCGCGGCGTGGCTTGGAATGGCGTTCCTTTTTTTGACGGCGTATGCGCCGCAGCTGATACGCATAGGTATCGTATACGGCTATGCGGGGCTTTCAAACGGAATTGACGCGATACCGGAACTTGCCGGGGGATTTTTGCGCTGCCCGCTCTGGGCGTATCTGGTTATTATTTATGTCCTGCGGTTTGCGATGGCGTGTATGACGCTTGTTTTTGTCATGGCGGCAGCCGTTTACCGGAAAAATACCGTGCAGGCGGTGTCCTTGCTTTTGCTTATTGTCGCCTTTCCGCTGGGGCTTCATCTGCTGGGGATGGAGTGGGTGGACTATGCATCCTTAAATGGATGGTATTCGGTAAACCGGGTGTTAAATGGGGGAAATGCCTGGGCGGTTTTGGCCGGAATGGGAGTTTTGGCCGGGCTCACCGTGGGAAGCGTGCAGTATTTGGTGAAAAACTCATTCTAGAGCGTGCGCATGGCGGGAATGGATGTTCAAGCGCGCTCTGATACTACGGCGGACATTGGCTGCAAAGCTCCGCCGGCCGGAGGGAAAGGGGCGCGGCTTTCGCTGTAGTAATAACAGAAATTTTTATTGAGGGATGCGGTACAATATGATATGATAAGTTTGAAATTAGACGGGGTATGCGCGCATTTTTTTGTATGCCCGGTTCAATTGCCGTAATGGGGCAAGACAAATGATAAGGAGAGCCAAACCGTGAAGAATGAAAAAGCAAAAATATTTGTTCCGCTCCTGGACACATTTGAACATGCGGATATACAGTCCTTCGCCAAAGCCTGCATTCAGACGATTCCTTCTTATTTCTGGGATGTAGGGGCGTCGAGCACCGGGAAGTACCACCCGGATTATGCGCTTGGCGATTTGGGATTAGCGCGCCATACCTGCGCGGTAGTGCGGTTTTTAAACCATATGTTTCAGATTGACTGCTGCCGCAGCGACTTTACTTCCAGGGAACGCGATTTGCTGCGTGTGGCCGCGATTATGCATGATTCCAGGAAAAGCGGCAGTGACGCGGATTTTACCTGGGACAAATATACGAAATTTGATCATCCGATACTTGCGGCAAATGAAGTGCGCAAAGTAAAGGGCTTTATTCCGGAAGAAGAAATGGAACTTGTCGCGAAAACGATAGAAAGCCATATGGGGCAGTGGAATAAAGACCGCAGAAGCCGAAAGACGCTGCCGCTGCCGGAAACGAAATATCAGAAAATTCTTCACCTTGCAGATTATCTGGCAAGCCGGAAAGATATTGAAGTTTTGTTTCGCGCAAACGAACTGCACCGAAGGGAAACCCGTTCAAACGAAACGCCGTCAAACAGCGCGCCGTCTGCAGAGGATTACATATTTGATTTTGGAAAACATAACGGCGAGAAATTATTGGACGTGGCCAGGACGGATCCTGGTTATATAGCATGGGCAAAATCCACCATTACAAGAGAACCCATACGCACGTTACTGGAGCAATTATAGGTTAAAAAAGGAGCGGACGACGATGATATATTTTGAAAATGATTATTGCGAAGGCGCTCATCCCGCTATTCTGCAAAAATTGCTGGAAACAAATATGGAAAAACATCCCGGATACGGGACAGACCCGTATTGTGTATCGGCAAAGGAAAAAATACGCAAAGCCTGCGGCTGCCCCGGCGCAGAAATCTTCTTTCTGACAGGAGGGACACAGTCGAATGCGGTTGTGATAGGATCGCTGCTTCGGCGTTATGAGGGTGTCTTGGCCGCTTCGACCGGGCATGTCAGCCTTCACGAAGCCGGGGCAATCGAATACACCGGGCACAAAGTTTTGGAACTGCCCCAGAAAGACGGCAAAATTCAGGCTTCCGCCCTGTCGGCGCGCCTTAAGGATTATTATGCGGATAAAAGCTATGAACACATGGTATTTCCGGGCATGGTATATATTTCTCATCCGACTGAGTACGGCACGCTGTATACCCGGCAGGAATTAGAGGATATTTCCGCCGTGTGCGCACAGTATGATTTGCCCCTGTTTTTGGACGGAGCAAGGCTTGGGTATGGCCTGGCCAGCGACGGGACGGATGTTACGCTTGCCGACATTGCCCGCTGTACGTCTGTTTTTTATATCGGCGGGACAAAGGTTGGCGCATTGTGCGGGGAAGCGGTTGTATTTCCCCAAAAAGCGCCGCCTCATTTTTTCACTATGGTCAAGCAGCAGGGCGCGCTGCTTGCAAAAGGCAGGCTTTTGGGGATTCAGTTCGATACGCTTTTTACCGATGATTTGTATCAGAAGATCAGCAGGAATGCAATTGAAACCGCGAATGCGCTTAAAGACGCGCTGCGGCAAAAAGGGTACCGTTTCTTTTTGGAAACGCCTACCAACCAGATTTTTGTGATATTGGAAAACGGGCAGATGGAACGTATCGGCCGTGACGTGAAATTTGGGTTTTGGGAAAAATATGATGAGAAGCATACGGTGGTACGGTTTGCGACCAGCTGGGGAACCAGAATGGAAGAGATTCGCGAGTTGATCGCAGTACTGCCGTAAATGTGCGCGCACACAGCCGCCGGAATTGCGCCGTTTGTGGCGCTCTTCCGGCAGTTGTATTCTGCATTCCACACGAAGTGGATTTTCAAACACGCTCTGGGTTCGTGAACGGTGAACATGCGAAGGCGCACAGGATTAGTAGTTGATTCCATTTATGGATAAAACGCCGTCTGTAACGCCAAAATTGATATTTGCGTTTTGGGCAAACTCTTTTGCTGCTTTTTGGCTGACGGCAAAATTATCCTCATATCGTTCTTCGGTTTCTTCCGGGTTTTCAGATTGTTTCCGGGTTTCGGCAACATAGTCCTGCTCCGATGCGGGCTTAATTTCAAATTCAACGTTACCCGACGCGCCCGGGGCAATTTCGTATTTTTCAAAAACAATCACCGGGCGGTTACGCTCATTGATATAAAATCCGGAGTCTTCTGAAATTCCCGTAAAACCGCCTTCCTCTTCAGAAAAAAATACTTCCCCGGCCTTTTGCCGTTCGGCAATCTGTTTACGGATGCGTTCGTTTGCCAAACTGACATAATCGCTTCCCAGTAAATCTTTGAGCGTTAAATGTTTTCCTGTGTTTAAGTCCAGATTATAGTATTTTGTTTCACTGTAAGCCGTTGTCCAGCTTTCCGTTCCTCTTATAAGAAAAGACAGACAGGAGCCGTTCTGCCGTTTTATTTCGTAGTTTAACGTGATTTTAATATTGTGGTCTGCCCACTCCTCCAAAGAACCTCCGGTTTCCAGAAAAGCCGCCTGGTATTCTTTGGCGCGCCGCTCTGCTTCGTCTGCATATTGGGTGCACAAAGAAAGGATTTCCCGGTTAATGTCATCTGCGGCATTTCTGGTGTCTTTGGAAATCATATCAATCGTTGGAATTTCGATGGAGATTTCCATATGATCTTTTGCCGTTGTATAAGACTTAAAGGTTAGTATCCTGGCCAATTCTCCCACGACGGGGAGTTTTGCCGCTTCTTTTGCAAATATGGGATTCACATTCAGGGCCGTGGTAAAAATAATGCCGATTGCAGCAGCGGCGGCGGCGTACCCGAAACTTTTTCTAAGCCGCGGCATATTACCGGAACGTTTCCGTTCTTCCTCCCGTTTTTGTGATTTTTCTATTTCCTGCCGTACACGGACGTTTAGTTCTTCTGGAATAACAATGCTGTCATACTCTTTTTTCATATCGTTTAATTTTCCCATAATTCTGCCTCCTGAATATTTTCTTTTAATTGTTTTAAACTGCGGTATAGTTTTGTTTTGACCGTATTTAAGTTTAATCCGGTTATGCAGGCAACATCTTTCAGCGGCAGATCTTCAAAAAATCTGAGCTTGATAATCGCCTGCGCATCCGGTTCGAGCCGTTTCAGTTCGCTTTGGACAGCTTCGTGCCGCGCCGGATCATTGTCATAAAATGCTTCCTCATGCCCGGAATAATCAGAGACCAAATGCACTTTTTGCCGTTTCTTTAAAATAGATAAAGATTCGTTTATTAATATACGATAAAGCCACGTTTTCATGGCGTCCGTATTTTTGAGCTGTTCATACGATTCCAAAGCTTTGCAGACCGAATTTTGAACAGCGTCAAGAGCATCCTCCTGATGTTTGGTATAGCTATAGGCCAACCGGTAAAAATTATTTTGATTCTCAACAATATACTGAATCAGCTTTTCATAAAGTAGTTGTTTTGTTATATGCGTACGCCTTTCTGTATTTTTCCTTTTATTATATAGATTGTCCGGGACTTCTGAAAGTTTCA
>CAJTLD010000103.1 GCA_910577065.1 uncultured Lachnospiraceae bacterium
TTCCCCAAACCGATCCATGCTCCTGGCGCACCCGTCCGCCGCATCCTCTGCTTCCCGCAGGTACTGCGTATTTTGTTCTACCGCGCGGCTGGCGTCCCGGAGCTGCCGTTCCGCTTCGGCAAGCCTCCGGTTCCAGTCTGTCACGCTCCCGCTTTCCCGAAGCTGCGCAAGGCGCTGCCGTTCCACTGCATCCGATAAGCTTTCCACTTCCCGGCTCTGCCGCTCGTATGCTTTTGACGCCGTGTCCCCGGATTTCTCCATTTCTTCCTGGGCTTCCTTCGCTTCCTTTAACTGCTTTTCCAGTTCTTTTAAGCGTTCTCCCTGCTTCTGGTAGTTTTCCGCCGCTTTGTTTAACCCGGTGTTTGCCATGTCCAGTTTTTGCTGGTATGCGGCCTGTATGCGGGACAGCGCCTGCTGCCTTGCCTGCAGGGCTTCCATGGAATTTGCGTTGCCTTCATACTGCTTTGTGACGTTTGCAAGCTCCGTCTGCATCAGCCTTGTCTGCTTGTTTATGTTATTTATCTGCTGGACAAACTCTTTTTCGCCGTCCATTGCCAGTATGATCCCGATCCGTTTACTTGCCATTGCTTCCCCCTTCCCACGAAAAAAGCACCCGGCCTAAGCCAGGTGCTTTTCGTACTTATTTTTCTAATCGTCTATCCAATAGCAGGAATGATCCGGTTTGGTATCTTTCCATTGCTCCGGATGTTTTTTTGCATCATTGTCCAACCATTTCTTTGCCGCCAGCAGCGCCGCAAATACAAACGCGCCGCTTGGTATGGTTAATATTAAGATTGCAAGGATTCCCCACATGCCATCCCCTCCCTATTATCATTGCCTAAGTTTTAATTCCTCATATAATTTCTTTAGACCCATCCTCATGACAGAGGCCCGGCTGCTTCCCATTACTTTACAGCAATAATCAAGCATCCTCTCTTCTTCTTCTGTTGTCCTTAATTCAAAACGCCCTGTTTTTTTATTTTCTGTCGGTCTTCCTAATTTCTTTTTCTCCATCGGGTTCTCCTCTTGCCATTCTTTAAAAAAAGTGATATCATGAAATTGTTATCGGGTGGCGGCAAGTACCACCCGGCAACTTTCTGGGTTTGGCCTTGCTTACTTTTTAAGCAGGGCCTTTACTTTTTCTTTTGCCTCATCCAAGTCCTTGCATTCATTTAGTATTTCAAGGATTTTTCTCGTCTGGTTCTCTTCGGCTGTTTCCTTCAACAATTCTCCTACATTCATTTCTTCTTCCATCTTTTTCCCCTTTCCGGCTTCTTGCCTGCCTTACTCGTTAAGCAATTCCTTAACTGTAAGTATATTATACATTATGTACGTACAAAAGTCAATGGGCAATTCCAATTATTTCCCGCCCTAATAAAAATAAAGAAGGAAAGCCCCGTGGAGTATCCGCACTGCTCCATGGGGCTTGCTTTTGTTTTGTGTCGCTTAGATATATCACCCTGTTTTTGCCTGACGGCATTATGCCATATGCTTCTTTCGGTTCCCGCACTTTTACGGCAGCCCGTCAATCCCCGCGCTTTCTTTTTTCAACCCGTTCATTTCCAGGTGCTCGTCAAAAATCAGGAAAAATTTCCGCGGCGTCATGCCCATGACGTCCCGTTCCGAGAAATGGAGCGCCCTGCACCCAATATAGAGCAGGCGGGCAACATTCACCCGTCCTGCTGCCCGCTCTCCTGGTTTGGGCTTTCGCCCTCCCCCGGTTCCGGGAGGCTTCCCCCATAAGCTTTTAAGACTGCCATGAGCGCGTCCATCCTGTCCTGGCTTGTGACCATCCATCCGACTTCTTTTTCGTCTAACGGCTTAAGGCTGCATTCCTTCCCTTTGTAACTGAGCCGCTCTATCTCGTCATTTACCAGAATGGTTATGATAGCTTTGAGCGCGCCGTTCGCTTTTTCCATGTCTGTAAGCTGGCTTATCGCTTCTTCCAATGGGAGCCCGAACCGTTCTTGTATTTCATCAATTGCATTCAGCGTAAAAAGCAAACGCCTTTCTTTGCCCCCAAGCATAATCGGCGTCCCTTTTGGGTTTAATTCCCCCATGGTATGCCCCCTTCCTGCTGTGTTTTACAGGCTGCTATTCCGCCTGTGCCCCAATCCCGACTTTTTTGTTCAGCCATTCCTTCGCTGCCTCTAAGGTGTCAAATTCCTGCCTGATTTTCCACACCCCGTCCTCCGGGATTAGGATTGTGCCTTCTAATGTGACATGGTTGAATGTGGTATTCTCCTGCCTGGTCGTGTTGTCGTCGTTTGGCTCGCCGAACTGCACCTTTGTGTAAAATTTTCCCACATATTTGCCGCCGCTCTTCCCAACTGCGCCGCATCCAACATAGGGCGGCGTGTCATTTACGTTATAAGCAATCGCCCCGTTCTCTGACTTTTCATGCCCCAGCAAAAACACATATATTTCATCCTCATCATTGTTCAATTCAATGGACAGCGTGCCTCCTGTGACGGAATTGTCCGTTTCTAAGGGGCGGTTGTCGCCGTAATCTTTTACGTTTGCCTTCGCAGGCGCCCCGTTAAAATTCACAACCGGGCTTAAGTATTTCCCGCCGCTGTATGTGCCTGTTTTTTCATCCAGCAGGCCAAATACCGCATATTCAATCCCTTTTTTTGCCATTTGCTTTCCTCCTTGCCGTTACAGCTTGTCTATGTATTTTCCTATGGTTTCCTGCATCTTTTCCATGCATTTTGGGCCCGCCCGCCTTACGGCCTTATCCAATACAGGCCTGGCCGCCTGCCGGGATGTGCCATATTCCAGGTAAGCCAGCTTTTCCCCGTTGCTTGTCCCCTTCTTGTCCCTGCCAACAACACAGACCGCAACAAAATGCCCGTACTGGTTTTCTTTCGCCTTTGTCGGCACAACCGAATTGGCCAGCGCCCCTTTTGCATATCCCCTGTCCGCCGCTTCCCGGATCTCTTTCTTCAAAGAATCCGCCATATCCGGGGCCGCATTGTTTAAGGCTTCATCCGCAACCGCGCCAATGCCTGCCGAAAGCGTATCCAGACAGTCCAGCGCTTCGTCAAACCCCTGCGCTTTTAGCCTTGCCATCCTCATTCCTCCATGCTGCATACGAACACCAGGTGCGTATACCCTGTGTCCCCCTCAAAAAACACCCGGATTTCCTCTATAGAAAACCCTGCCGCCTTTAAAGCGTCCCGGATCTGCTTCCGTGCCGCAAAATAATTCACAGGCTTTTTTGCTCCGCTTTTTTTAAACCAGTGCACCTGCATATGGTGTACCCACCCCAGGCATTCATTGTCGCCGAAATCCTCCGGCACGTCCGCTTCCGGCATGTATACAATGTATTCCCCCGGCTGCTCCCCCATGGGGCACGACAGGGGCCAGACGTTCCCGTCAGCCATGCCGGAAAGGGCCTGTTCCGCTTTCTGGTTGATATTCATCCCGCACCGCCTAACTGCATATGATTTCCACCATGGATTTCCCCCTTTTATATGTCCGGACAATATCGTACACCGCGCCGTCATATGCTATCTGGCTTGCGTACTCTTTTTTTCCGGACACGATATGCGCCGACTGCTCCCAGTCTTCCGCCCTGGTTTCCAGCACAAGCTTTACCTTTATCCCAGCCTTTAGGGCTTCGTAAAACTCCATCCTGGCCGCTGACTTCTCCCGGACGAAAACAGGGATTTCCTGCGTTTTCTGCAAGGCGAACCCGTCTTTGTCCTTCCCGTTTGTGATAACGAACAGCGCCGCGTCTTCATCCATCCACGCCTCCCCCTTCCCTGTAATCCCCGGAAAGGGCCATGGCGTCTTTTAAAGCGGCATATGCCGCCCGGAATTTTTCACTGTCGGCGTCATACCCGAAATTGGCCTTGCAGTAAAGCTTTGCCGCCTGCTTAAACAGCGGGTCGCCTAAGTCCGTTATGGAAACGCCCGCAATCCCCAAATCTTTTACGCACGCCTCCAAAAGGCCCTGCACTTCCTGGGAAGCAGACTGGGACCTTATGCGCAGCGCCTGCATCAGTTCGCTTATCATGCTCCCATCATATTCCATCTGCCTGTCCCCCGGTTCTTTTATTTGCTTAAATTAGCCGCGGCGGTTTCCTGCAGCTTTAACAGCGCATGCGCTTTCATGGTCACGGGCGCGCCGTCCACAATGGCGTATCCGCAGTAATCCGTCACCCTGTCCTTGATGTGCTCCTCCGTGGACATGGAAACCTGCTTGTTGATGTTTGCATGGTAGCCTCTGGCCGCGTCGGAAAACAGGATTTCCCCGTCAGCCATGGAGCCGTCCTCTTTTACGGTACATCCCAATATGCGGTATACCCCGCCGTTTATCGCGTCCGCAACAAACATCGGGCGTTTATTCGCGTCCACAACGTTTGCCAGTTCATTCCAGATAGTGTCGGAATTTGCGTAAATTGCCGCATGGTAGCCGCTTTTAATCTTTGACCTTGCAGACGTCAAGATTTTATAGGAAAGCTTCCCCTTTTCATAATCCAGTACCTGCGGCGTGCCCGGTTCCGCCTTAAGCGCGGTTACAACGCCGAGCGGTTCGGGCGCGTCCGCATCCGAAGCGCCTTTCCCGTGCGTTGCCCCATATGCCAGCGCCTTTCCCATTTCCTCCGCCATTTCTGAAATGATATACGGGATAAATTCCGAAATCGCCATTGCTTTTAACTTCCACGAAACCGTAATTGCCCTCGACAGTTCGCACCCGTTCAGCTGGGTTTTTTCAAAAAGTTCCTTGCCGTCTTCCGTTTTGACGGATTCCACGTACCACTTCGCCCCTGTGGAAGATTTCTTGCGGATCATGGTCATCTGGCCTTTCACGTAAGTTTTCTTTACGTCTGACCAGTACGGGTACAATTCCCCAATTTCTTTCCAGATGCCCGACGCCACGGTTTCCGGGATTACAACAGGCGTGTTTTCTGTCGTATGGGTATAGGATTCATTCACCATCCGGAACACCCTGTCTTCTTCCCTGGTTAAACGGCTCCCTTTCATGACCTTCGCCCATGCGTTTGTATATTCTTCCGTCTTATAGGCGTCTTCCCTGTTTTGCGCCTCCTGGCTGGCGCTGTCTGCTTTTGCGCCGCCCTGTACCTGGACGCCGCCCAAATCCTGCACGTTCACTTTCCTCTGCTCCCCTTCTAAGGCGCGCATGTTCGCTTCCGCTTTCGCCTGCAAATCCCACTTTTCGTCCAAAGCGGACACGGCGTCTGTCTTTTCCCCGGCTTCGTCGTATTTTCCCGCATCAATAAGAGCCTGCGCCTCATCCATCAGCTGTTTTCTCTGTTTTAAATATTCCTGGTAATTCATGTCTCTGTCCTTCCCGCCGCCTCCCGCGGCAATTTATGCTGTCCACTGTAATATGGGGTTCTTTAACGCCCTTAACTTCATTTCCGCTTTTTTCTTTGCTTCTTTTGCCCCTGCAGGCCCGCTTTCGCCTATCAGTCTTTTCACGCGCTCCATCTGCGCTTTTGTCGGCAGGCGGAATGCATTTCCTGCCGCCAGGGCGGTTTCTTCCCCTGCCCCTGTTTCCTCAAACATCACTGCGTCCACAAGGCCCCGGCCAACTGCCTGCTGCGCATTCAGCCAGGTTTCCCGTTCCATCATTTCCAACGCTTCCCGCTCGGTCATGCCTGATTTTTCCATGTATGCCGTGCACAATGCGCGGTCAGCTGTGCGCAACACTTCGGCAGTATGCTCCATTTCCACATGGTTGCCGCTTACCCTCCCCGTGGAAACGCAGTGCACCATCATAAGCGCGGTCGGCGACATTTCGCAGTAACCTGCCATTGCGATAACGGACGCGGCGCTGCACGCTTCCCCTGTAATGTAAATCTTTAACCCGCGGCTTTCCTTCGCCGACCGCAGCAGCGTATAAATTTCCGAACCGACGCTTATAACGCCTCCCGGGGAATTGATGTAAACTTCCAGCTCTTCCCCTTCCGCAGCCGCATCCAGAATCTTATTCACATCTTTCGGGCATGTGCTGTCCTCTTCAAAATAATCATAAAACCACTTGTAATCATTCGGGATTAGTTTCCCGCGGATATCAATCCTGGCCATCCTTTATCCCCCTTCCTGCATGGCTCCTTTTGCCATGGCGACAACCTGCGTGTCAAGCCTGCGGATCGGCTTGTCCCCGCCTTCCACCGGCGCAAGGTTCATAACCGCGCGCCATTCATTCGGCGTCATTGCGCCCCGGTCCACCATGGCCAGAAATTCCAGCTTGGTTTTTAAGCTTGCACACTGTAAGTTGCTGGCTTCAAATATAATTTTGTTCCCGCACCCGCGTTCCCTCCGGCTGAACAGGCGTACCGTATAGACGTCCCCGAACTGGATCGCAAGCGGCTCGATTTCCGCCTCGTAATACGCCGTCCATTCATCTTCCGTCCACGCCGACTGCACGATTTTTTTGTTTGTGTTAAACATGGAATAGATACGGTCCGTAATCCGTTCCGTCACCGCGGCGTTTGGCACATAGTCTTTTGGCTCAATCTGTTTTGCATCCGCCTTCGCATCGACGCCTGCCGCGCCGAATGTGTCGCTTTCAATGTCCAGGTAGTTTTCTACAAACTCGTCCGTCTGCTTCTTAATGTCCTCCGGACGCATGGAGGATTTAAACATCAGAAGCCACCGTATGATGCCGCTGTTCTTTACTGCCTTTACAACGCCCTGGTCAATGACGCCGATGCACTCCATCAGCTGCGCCAGCGCGCCCGCCGGGCTGCTCCCGAATATTTCCCGGTCACTGTAGTCCTGGCGCATGTGGATTATGTCGCTGTATGCAAACGTGCCGGTATTCCCGTTCTTGTAGGTAAACCGCAGGAATAATTCCCCATCCTTGTCATAAACCGCCTCCACGCCGATGCACGGGATTGGGTAAATTTGTTCCGGATACCCGTTCTTGTCGCGTATAATCAGCGCAAACGCATTGTTGTTCAGGCAAAGCTGCGTCGCCATCTTCTCCTGGAACTGCTGCCCCGTCATATAAGGGTTCGGCTCCTCTAAAATATAGCGTATATATGGCTCAGGGTTTACCTTAAAGCCTTTTTTCGGGTCGTCCCGGATATGTTTCCCCACAAGCTTGCCAGCCGCCTTTGCTTTGGGGCGTATGCAGGCGCGCACAATGTCGGATTCATACAGTTTGCCGTTCCAGGAATAGAAATTTTCACCATATGTGGTGACCATTGCAACCCGGTTTTTCTCTGTCGGCTGTTCTTTTTTCGCATGCCCCTCCATCTTATTCTTTTGATTCCAAAATGCCATATCCCCCTCCTAAATCAGGCTCTGGTACTCGTCGAATTTATCCCGGAGCACTACGTACCCGTCGATTAAAGCGAGCGTCCCATCAATTCTATTTCTTGCATCCACGTCTTTTACAGGCTGTATGTTCCCGTTTATGTCTGTTTTTATCGCAGTATTCGCCATACACCATTTGTCAATCGGGTTATCGTCGTATACGATGTTTTTTGCCGCAAGTTCCGCCCTTAGGTCTTTCATCGGCGCAGACAGCGTGGCCACTCCCTGGCGTACTGGCACCATTGCCTTTTCCCCGAACGCCGATTGGAACTCCCGCAGGAGCGAATCATCTATGTGCCATGGATCATAACCGATTGCCATAATATAAATGTCCTCCTTTTCCGCCATTTCAATATACCAGTCCAGCATGACTTTCTTGTCCACTTTATATGTGTCCACTGTGCGCAAAAGCCCCTGTTGCTTCCAGATGGCGTATGGCGCATTGTCACGCCCCTGCCTCTTTCCTGCGTTTTCGTATTCATCTATTACCCTCTGCGGCACCCAATACATTTGTTTTACATATATTTTGGGGTCGTCCCGCCGCATGCACAGAAGCTTTGCCGCATTTAAATCTACGCTGTCCGCGGCGTCCATGCCGCCAATCCCGTACCGGAATTTCTTATCCCCGATCCGTTCTTCGTTATTGATTTCCTCCCAGCGCAGCCATGCGGATTCTGACGTCTGTTTCAGGTTAAAGTCTTTTACCAAAACGGTTGCCTTAAAAGAAAAATCATCTTTAGCCTTGCTCACCATCTGCCTTAGGAAGTCATGGGATTTTATTATTCCAAGCCCTGGGTTCGCTTTTATCCAGCACTCCTCTTTATCCCATTCGTCCGCAGAATCCAACTCATAGACAAACGGCAGAAATCGTTCGTTTCTTATCTCCCCTCTTAAAATTCCCGCCGCATAATCATACTGCGCGTCAAAAATCCCATTCCGGATAAATCCGTTTGTTGTGATACAAAAAAGCAATGGTTGGCGCCTGGCCCCCATTGCCTGTTTGATTAAATCGTAAATATCCCTATTTTTGATGGCGGAAAGTTCGTCAATGACCGCCCCATGCACATCCAGCCCGTCTAAACTGTTGGAATTGCTTGCCAGAGCTTTTATAAACCCGAAATTCGCCTTAAAATACAAGTCGCTTGCGCGCTTTTTGATGTGCTTGCTTAAAAGCGGGCTTTGCTGCACCATCTTGTGGCAGGCGGTAAACCCAAGCTTTGCCTGGTCTAACATGGTTGCAATATTGTATATCTGCGGCGCGCCTTCCTGGTCATTTAAAAGCAGGTCAAGTTCAACAGACGCCGTTTCGGTTGTCTTCCCGTTTTTTCTCCCTTCGATAATCAGCGCCTCATTGTACTGCCGCAGCCCGTTGTCATCCACAAAACCGAAAATTGCCTGCAGCCTTGCTTTCTGGAAAAGTGCAAGCTTTAACGGTTCGCCTAATTTCCCGGTCGGCGTCTTGCAGAATTTTTCTATGAAGTCCGTATGTTTTTTTGCGGCTTCATAATCAAAATGGTATTCATCCGGGGAATAGAAACGTTCTAAGAGCATCCCCGCCGCCTGTTTCATCTTTTCACAGGATACAATTTTACCATCCGCTATTTTTGTAAAGTATTCTTCAAATTCTGTCAATTCCCGCTTCCCCCTGTAAGGAATTTCATCAGTTCGTCGCCCTCTTCCTGCTTCCCTTTGTCTTTTAGCAGCATGTCGTCCAGCTGCTTCATGTACGACAGGTAGTTCTTGGCCATGTTGTTGTAAACTTCCACTTCGCTGCACTTTTTGACGCCTGACTGGTTCGCCCCGTTTTTGTATTCCTCAGTATAGCCCTTTCTGTTGATGATTTCCTCCAGTTCCAACAGGGAGACTGCCATGAAGGCAGCGGAAGAAATAAGCGATTCCGCATTCTTTTTCCTTTTTGCGTCCATCTTCGCGTAGCTTCTGGTAAGTTTGGCTTTTTCCGCTTTTACCAGGGCTTCTTTGTTTATCAATTCGCCCTTTTCGTTAAATTCCGCCTTGCTCCTTCCTGCCATCCCGTCACCTTCCTTTTGCCGGATACCACACCCCCTATGCAAATTATCATGCGTAAAATTTTGATGTTGTATCATTTTAGTTGACACCTCAAACGCAAGGAATTGATGTATAATCA
>CAJTLD010000104.1 GCA_910577065.1 uncultured Lachnospiraceae bacterium
GGTTTGCAGCGAAACGGTCGCCGCGGCCGGTACGTTCCGCCTGGCTGCGGCCGCCGCGGTCTGCCTGATGGCCTGCGGTCGCAGCACGTTCCGGTTTGACGCGTTCCGCCGCCTGTATATTTTGCGGACGTTCCGTTTTTGTATCCGCCTGTACGGTTCCGGACGCATGCTGTGCCTGCGCCGCCGGAGCCGCAGATACGCGTTCCTGTAAAACAGCCGGATTTTTCTGCGGCTGGGGCTTTTCCGCGGGCGTCTGCACCGGTACGTTTACCGGACGCTCCTTAATGGGCTGCGTATCCTGTTTGAGCGCCGCCTGTGCGGGCTGCGCCGCTTTCATATTCTGAGTCCGTTCTGTTTTTGCAGCCTCCGCCGGCTTCGTCTCGGCTTTTGCTGCCGGACGCATACCCAGCCTCTCCTGGCGCGCACGCTCCTTTGGGCGTCTCTGCTGCCTTTGCTGTCTGCGCAGTCCCTGCTGGCTGTTCTGCGGATTAAATACGGCCGTAATGCTTGGTTTTTTCTTCGGCCTTTCTGCAGGGGCTTCTTCCTTTTTTTCTTCTTTTGCTTTTGTTTCCGGTTCTGGTTTTATAATAGTCTTCGTCTCCTTTTTTGCAAATTTGCCCTTGATCAGATCAACAGAAGCTTCTTCCAGATTGCTCATATGGCTTTTTACTTCTATTTTCTTCTCAGATAAAAAATTTATGATTTCTTTTGAACCAATATTCAACTCTTTTGCAAGTTCATATACTTTAACTTTTGCCATATACTTACTCCTCCATTATTCAGTTGATTTTTGCAGAAGACGGCTTTCTACCGCTTTTGCAAGTCCTTCGTCCGTCAGTGCGAGCATAGCCCTGTCTTTTCTGCCAATACTGCGCCCAAGCTGTTCCATGCTGCCATAAACGGCAAGCTTAGTTTTGTAAAATTCGCACATATTGCGAAATTTCTTTTTGGTATTTTCCGAAGCATTCTCTGCCACAATCACAAGATGTGCCCCGCCTGATTTCACCGCATGCTCTGTCAGGAAACTGCCGCTTGAAACCTTTCCGGCTTTCGCGGCGATTCCCAACATAGACAATACATTATCTGGTTTCAAGTTCTTTTATCTCCTTTTCAAAATCAGCATAAATTTCCGTTGGTATGGCAGTCTTTAAAGAACGTTCCAGTCCTTTTCCTTTCATTGCTTTAGAAAGGCATTCCGGATCTTTGCAAAGGTATGCCCCTCTCCCGTTTTTCTTGCCTGTCGTATCAATCAAAACGGCATCCTCCGCCGTGCGGATAACACGCAGCAGTTCCCGTTTGGATTTCATCTGCCTGCAGCCGACGCACTGGCGCATGGGGATTTTTTTATTCATCTGCACCCCCCTCTTCTGTCAGGATCTCTTCTTCGTATTCTTTTTCAGATTCCCCCTCTTCATACTCGTTTTCTTCATAACCGTATTCGCCGTCTCCATACTCTTCTTCCGGATAATCTTCATAATCCTCATATTCGTCGTAGTCTTCATAGTCATTTTCATAATCCATAAAGTCTCCCGCTTCTCTGGCCTGCGTTTCATTCTTAATATCGATCTTAAACCCGGTCAGGCGCGCGGCAAGCCTCGCGTTTTGTCCTTCCTTGCCGATTGCAAGCGATAACTGGTAATCCGGGACAACGACTTTTGCATTTTTTTCTTCGGCGTCGGCAATGACGGAAATCACCTTCGCCGGGCTCAGCGCATTTTCAATCAGCATGGCCGGATTGTCGTTCCAGTTGATAATGTCAATCTTTTCCCCCCGGAGTTCGTTTACAATGGCGTTCACCCTCGCGCCGTTCATACCGACGCACGCTCCCACCGGATCCACGTCCGGATCGTTGGAATAGACCGCAATTTTCGTCCTGCTGCCCGCTTCCCTTGCAATACTGCGTATCTCCACAATACCGTCCCTGACTTCCGTCACTTCCGATTCAAACAGGCGTTTTACCAGTTCCGGATGCGTCCTTGACACCAAAATCTTAGGCCCCCTGTTGGTAGGCTTTACTTCAAGCACATATAATTTGATCCGTTCCGTAGGCTGGAAGACTTCGCCTTTCACCTGCTCGTTTTCCGTCAGGACAGCGTCCACCTTGCCAAGGTTGATACTTACATTTTTGCCTGCATAACGCTGGACAATACCTGTAACGACGTCTTTTTCCTTGCTGTAGTATTCGTCGTACAAAACCTTGCGTTCTTCCTCGCGGATTTTCTGCAAAATAACATTCTTGGCATTCTGTGTGGCAATCCTGCCAAATTCTTTGGATCTTACCTCTATATTAACGATATCTTCCGGCTCGTACTTGGAATTTATCATTTTTGCATTAACAACGCTTATTTCGGTAACCGGATCCTCAACCTGTTCCACAACTGTCTTTTCCTGGTATACATGAAATTCACAGGTCTTGGGGTCAATCTGGACTTTGATATTTTCCGATTTTCCAAAATGATTCTTACATGCAGTGATCAGTGAGTTTTCAATGGCATCTAGCAATGTTTCCTTGGGAATATTTTTTTCCTGCTCCAATATGGTCAACGCCTCTAACAACTCATTATTACTACTCATTTTTAAACCCTCCTGATTCGTTTTATTCATAACCGTTAAAAATCAAATGACTGGCGGATCAGCGCAATATCCGATTTCAAAAACACGGTATCTTTATTTTCCTCGTCTGTTATGGTGACGCTCTCATCATCATAAGCTTTCAAAATTCCATAAAATTCCTTCCGATGGCCAACTGCACGGTACGTACGGATTTCCACCGGCTTTCCCATATTTCGGATATAGTCTTTTTCCTTTTTCAGGGGACGCAAAAGCCCTGGGGAACTCACTTCAAATATATAAGAATCGTCTATATAGTCCTCTCTGTCTAAAATCTCATTCATCTCTCTCGACACCAGTTCACAGTCGTCTACCGTAATGCCGCCCGGTTTATCAATATACGCCCTCAAATACCAGATACCGCCTTCTTTCACGTATTCTACGTCAACCAGTTCAAACCGGTTTTTCTCCAGAACCGGCACAATCAGGCGTTCCGTTTTTTCTTCATACTCCTGTTTCTTTCCCATAATCTCACCTTCCTTCTGCATTTGCGCCTGAAATCTGCTCCCGGCAAGGCATGCTGCCCAAACAAAACTTAAGAGTGGGCTTTCACCCACTCTTTGAAGCAAATCGTTATTTGATAATGCAAGTATAGCACCTATTCCCATAGAATGCAAGCGATTTGTTAGATTTGTTTGCTGTTCCCGCTACTGCAGGTAATGTACCGCTTCATCCGCCTTTAAATTATATTTCTCCATAATCATTGTTTTTATTACCGCGTCTTTTAACCCGAGATCCCGTAATATTTCTACCGTCCCCTTAATCCCTTGCTGTATTCCTTCTTTCAGACCTTTTTGCAGGCCTTTTTGTTCTCTCTCCATGTCTCTTATACGCAGTTTCGGTTCCATAATTTCCATCAAAACTTCATACATACTCTCATCTCCAATCATTTCTTCAATTAACTGTTTGTTTGCGCAAAAACTCACGTCCCATACAGAATCCGCAAGTTCTTTTTCTGCCTTCCCGCGCAGTTTATTCGTTTCTTCCAGCAATGTTTTCACATCCTGCACCTTCAGTTTTTTTGATAACGCTCCAAGCCATATATGTTCATCCCTGTTCAATTCACCTGTAACAACAATTTGCGTCGCAAACAACGCCCGTCCCTTGATATAGTAAATTCCTTTATATGGATGTTCCACAAAAAAACCATGCGCCGCAAAGTAACGGAACAATTCTCTGGGCTTTGCCTCCCGGATAACAGATATGGTAATATCGCTTGCTTTCCTGCCATCGGACGTGGTATGAACCGACGCATCTTTTTTTATAACCAGCAGATCAATCTCCAGCGGTTTCGTATTTAAGTTATACTCTTTTTCAAATATCAGATCTTTTCTGTTTGCAGTAAATTCTAAATCCATTGCCGCTACAAATCCCGGATGCCACTGTATCTTTTTATATTCCATAAAAACCTCTCTCCCGCCGAATATAATAAAAGAACCCCCTTATTTCATATTATAATCCATTTTCTATTCATTGACCAGATAAAAAAATGGCATTCCTACTTTCTGGAATACCATTTCTTTTCCGCTACGGCAAAATCCCGTCCAAAACCTTCACCATTCTGTCCACATGCTCTTCTTCAATCACAAGCGGCGGCACAAACCGCAGCACGTCCGTCCCTGCGGTAATCAGGATCAGCCCTTTTTCAAGCGCCTGCTTCGATACCTCCCCAACCGGAACGGAAAGCGAAAGCCCCTGCATCAGCCCCATCCCGCGGTGCGCCGTAATGCAGTCATGCCGCTTCATCAGCCCCTCTAACTGCTCCCACAGATACGCCCCGATGCTTTGTACATGCGCCGGAATCTTATCGCGCTCCATAATCTCAAGCACGGTACGGACCGCCGCGCCGACAAAGGGATTTCCGCCGTAGGTCGTACCGTGATCCCCCGGAACCAAAGACCGGGCCGCCACGCGCTCCGTCATCAAAAACGCGCCGACCGGAACGCCGCACCCAAGCGCCTTGGCAGACGCCATAATATCCGGCTTTACATCATAATGCTGCCAGGCAAACATCCTGCCGGTTCTGCCCATCCCGCACTGGATTTCGTCCAAAATCAAAAGGATATCCCGTTCCCTGCAAAGCTGCGCGATCCCTTCGATAAATTCTTTTTGGGCCGGATAAATCCCGCCCTCCCCCTGAACCGTTTCCATAAGGATTGCGCAGGTTTTTTCGCTGACCTGCTCCTTTACGCTCTCCAAATCGTTAAACCGGGCAAAACGCACCCCGGGCAGAAGCGGTTCAAACGCTTCCCTGTAATGCGGATTCCCCGTAACCGAAAGCGCCCCGAGCGTCCGCCCGTGAAACGAGCCCTGCATGGCAATGATTTCATGCCCCGCATGGCCGTCCCGGGTATACGCATACTTTTTCGCCGCCTTTAACGCGCCCTCAATCGCTTCCGCGCCGCTGTTGGTAAAAAACACGCGATCCATCCCGCTGGCTTTCTTTAAGCGCTCCGCCGCCTCAATCACCGGCGCGTTATAATAAAGATTGGACGTATGCAAAAGCTGATCCACCTGCTCCTTTAACGCCGCCTTATACTCTTCATTCCCGTACCCGAGCGCGCAGACCGCAATCCCCGACGCAAAATCCAGGTACTTTTTGCCGTTTGCGTCAAATAAATACACATCCCTGCCCTTTTCTAACACAACGCCATAGCGGTTATAAGTATGCAGCAGATCCCGATCCGCATTCTGTATGTAGCTCAAACTATCCATGATAATATCTCGTCTCCTTTTCCCCAATCATCGCCGTCCCGATTCCCCTGTTCGTAAAAATTTCAAGCAGCAGGCAGTGCGCGATACGCCCGTCCAGAATATGCACCCTCGAAACGCCGTTTTCAATCGCGTCAATACAGTTATTTAACTTCGGCAGCATCCCGCCCCCGATATTCCCGTCGGCAATCAGCTCCCTTGCCTCTGCAATCGGCAGCTCCGAAATCAGCGTAGACCGATCCGACGGATCCTTGTACACGCCCTCAATATCGGTCAGAAACGCCAGTTTTTCCGCCTGCACCGCCTTTGCAACCGCACAGGCAGCGTCGTCCGCGTTGATATTATACGTATCATATGCGTCGTCAATCCCCACCGGGCAGACAATCGGCAGAAAATCCTTTTCCAGAAGATCATACAGGATCTTCGGATTGACCTCTTTAATTTCCCCGACATATCCAATATCTTTTCCGTCCGAATATTTTTTATTCACGCGAAACAGGCCGCCGTCCTTGCCGCTGATGCCGACCGCAAGCACGCCAAGCTGCTCCACAAGCTGCACCAGGGATTTATTGACGCGCCCGAGCACCATCTCCGCAATCTCCATCGTCGCCGCGTCCGTTTTGCGCAGCCCGTTGACAAATTCCGGCTTCATACCCGCTTTTTCGACCCATTTGCTGATTTCCTTGCCGCCGCCGTGTACAATAATCGGCTTAAAGCCGACCAGCTTTAACAGCGTCACATCCTGGATTACCTGGCGTTTCAGTTCCTCGTCCACCATAGCGCTGCCGCCGTATTTTACAACAATAATTTTCCGGTTAAACCTCTGAATATAAGGAAGCGCTTCAATCAAAACCTCCGCTTTCCCCATAATCTCCTGTATCGTATTCTGTTCCATATTCCGCTCCTTTATGAATTTCCTGTTCTCATCTGCCGCTGCCGCAAAAAACACCGGCGGCTTCCCTGCAAATCCCCCGCGTCACAAGACCGTCCGGCCCCGCGCGCTACGACCGGTAATCCGCATTAATTTTCACATAATCATATGTCAGGTCACATCCCCACGCCGTCGCGCAGCAATCCCCCATCTTCACATCCGCAACCGCCGCAACCTCCTTCTCCGACAAAATCTTTGTCGCCGTCTCCTCACTGTAATCCAGCGCCACGCCGTTTTTGATAATCTGCAGCTTCCCCGCCGCGCTCTCAAAAAACAAATCCACCCGTTCCGGATCAAACTGCACGCCGGAATACCCCATTGCGCACAGAATCCGCCCCCAGTTCGCATCATGCCCGTAAATCGCCGCTTTGGTCAGATTCGAAGTAATCACCGCCTTGCTGAGTATCCTTGCGTCCTCCTTACTTTTCGCGCCAACCACCCGGACTTCAAACAGCGCCGTCGCACCCTCCCCGTCTCCTGCTATCTGCTTTGCCAGAGAGGTATTCACCTCATTTAACGCCCTGCAAAACGCTTCATAATCCGCATTTTTTTCCGTTATCACCGGATTGCCCGCCGCACCGTTCGCAAGCAGCAGCACCGTATCGTTCGTAGAGGTATCCCCGTCCACCGAAACCATATTATAGGTATCCGCAACATCCGCCCGCAGCGCCTCCTGCAAAAGCTCCTTAGAAATAGCCGCATCTGTCGTTAGAAAACTTAACATCGTGCACATATTCGGATGGATCATGCCCGATCCCTTGCACATGCCGCCCACCGTTACCGTAACGCCGCCCGCTTCAAACGAAACCGCCGCTTCCTTTTCATGCGTATCCGTCGTCATAATCGCCCGCGCCGCTTCCCGCCCCGCTTTTTGCCCGGCATGAAGCTTTGGCACCATAGCCGCAACCCCGTCCGTAATCCTTCCAATCGGAAGCTGCTGCCCGATCACCCCGGTAGAAGCCACGCAAACCGCATCCGCAGAAATACCCAAAAGCCCTGCCGCCGCCTGCGCCGTCTGCTTACAGTACGAAAGCCCTTCTTCTCCGGTACATGCGTTTGCAATTCCCGCATTCACCACAACCGCGTGAACCGCCTCACTTTCCTGTACGATTCTTTTATCCCACTTTACCGGAGCCGCCTGCACCACATTCGTCGTAAACGTCCCGGCCGCCGCGCAGGGACGCCCGCTGTAGATCATCGCCATATCCGCCCTGCCTTCATACTTAATCCCGGCCGCCGTCGAAGCCGCCAAAAATCCCTTTGCCGCGGTCACACCGCCCTCTGTCCTATTCATGCCGTCCTCCTCTATTTCTCATTAAATCTGGTAATATTTTCTTCATTCAGCGTAAAATCATAATAATTCAGATCGCACCGTTTGGTCCATCCCACGCGCTTCCAAAATTCATTGCCGCCCTCATTGTCCGCAAACGCAATCAAACACACCTTATTAATCCGTTCCGCTTTCAGCGCCTTCATCGCTGCCACGGCCATCGCCTTGCCGATCCCGCGTTTGCGGTAGCCTTCCTTTACGCATACATGGTAAAAACAGCCGCGCCTGCCGTCGTGCCCGCACAAAATCGCGCCGACAATCCCGCCGTCCGCCTCCGCCACAATGCTTGTCGTCGGATTCCGCCGGATAAACCGCGCAATCCCCTCCTTTGAGTCGTCAATACTGCGGATCCCAAGCCCCCTGATTTTTGTCCAAAGCCCGTAAACGCTTTCATAATCACCAATCTGCATCGTACGGATCGTCAGTTTACCCGTCTGCTCCATAACGCCCCCTTTACGGAAACAGCGGGGCAAAAAACAGCCCTTCCGTTTCCGGCTCTCCAAACAAAAGATTCATATTCTGAACCGCCTGGCCCGCCGCGCCTTTTACCAGGTTATCCAGCGCACCCATCAAAATCACGCGCCCGGTCCTCGCATCTGTCTTAAAATTCACATCCACAAAATTGCTGCCCTCCACCCATTTCGTCTCCGGGCACACGCCCTGATCCAAAATGCGGATAAACGCTTCCTTAGCATAATACTTTTCATAAGCCGCCCGTATCCTCTCATCAGAAGGCAGGCCCCATGTCCCGTCCTCTCGCTGCACTTCCCTTAACTTCGCATATTCCGTCACCAAAATCCCGCGGTTCATCGGCACAAGGTGAGGCGTAAAATTCACCAAAACCTCCCGGCCCGCCGCATAAGAAAGCTGCTCCTCAATTTCCGGCGTATGTCTGTGCTCCGTCACGCCGTAGGCCTTCATATTTTCATTTACCTCACAAAACAGGTTCACCGTCTTCGCCCCGCGCCCTGCCCCCGACGTACCGGACTTCGCGTCAATCACCAGCGTATCCGTATCAATCAAACCCTCTTTTACCAGAGGATACGCCGTCAGAATCGAGCACGTCGTATAGCAGCCGGGGTTGGCCACCAGTCTCGCCCCCTTAATATCATCCCGGTTTATCTCGCAAAGCCCGTACACCGCCTCCTCCAAAAACTGCGGCGATTTATGTTCGATCTGATACCACTTCTCATAAACCGATACGTCCTTAATACGGTAATCCGCGCTTAAATCAATGATTTTTACCCTGTTTAAAATATCCTCCGTTAAAACGGACGCCAGATAGCCCTGCGGCGTCGCCGTAAAAATCACGTCCACCTGCCCGGCCAGTTCCTTTAGATTATCATCCAGACATTTGTCCTCCACAAGGCAAAACATATTCCGATAAACATCCGCGTACTTCCTGTCTATATAACTTCTTGAGCCGAACCATTTAATTTCCGCATTCCTGTGGCCGAGAAGAAGACGCACCAGCTCCCCGCCTGCGTATCCGGTTGCTCCGATAATTCCTGCTTTGATCATATGTATCACTCTGCTTTCTTTAGAAAATTTGGTCAAACTGCTTGTATTAGTTTAGTACAAAAACCCCCTCCCGTAAAGAGTAAACTTCGTTTTGTGGGAGGAATCGTGCGAATGAGCGGGTAATAGATAAATTATGGCGGGTGAGACGCCGGCCAGAGGACAGAGGATACACCGGGGCTGTGTTCATGGATTAAGGGATGCTAAGTATCCCCGAACACCTTCTGCTATGCGAACGCAACCGCCCTGAATGCGCCG